>JAHHQP010000009.1 GCA_020026355.1 Bacteroidales bacterium | reverse complement strand
GACATCATCGCCCGCATGAGCGGTGACGTCAGCGAGATCGAGTTCTGCATCACCAGTTCTCTGGACATGCTCATCAAGAATCCGATCCTCATCCTCTTCTACTTCACGACCCTGACCTTCATCAGCTGGGAACTGACCCTGTTCACCATCTGCGTCGTTCCGCTCATGGCCTGGGGCATGAGCGCGATCGGAAAGAAACTCAAGAAACAATCCCTCGAGGCACAGTCCAAATGGAGCGAGACCATGTCCCAGCTGGACGAGACCATCGGCGGCCTCCGCGTCATCAAGGCTTTCATCGCAGAAGACAAGATGAAGTCAAGATTCAAGCAGACCTGTGACGAATACAGAAGTTCACTCAAGAAGGTGAACATCCGCCAGGCCTCCGCACATCCGGTCAGTGAGTGCCTCGGTACGATCATGATCATGATCGTGCTCTGGTTCGGCGGCACCCTCATCCTCAGAGGAGAGAACGCGCCGATCGATGCACCGACCTTCATCTTCTACATGATCATGCTCTACAGCGTGCTGAACCCGCTGAAGGATCTGTCCAAGGCAGCCTACAACATTCCTAAGGGCATGGCCTCTGTAGAAAGGGTGGACAAGATCCTCGCGGCCGAAAACAACATCAAGGATCCGGTACATCCGGTCACCTTCAAAGGATTCAATGACAAGATCACCGTCAAGAACCTCCACTTCAGCTACGACAGCAACCGTGAAGTCCTGACCGATATCAACATGACCATCCAGAAAGGAAAGACCATCGCCCTGGTCGGCCAGTCCGGTTCCGGAAAATCCACAATGGTGGACCTGATTCCGCGCTACTATGACGTCACTTCCGGAGAAATCCTTCTGGACGGCGTGAACATCAAGGACCTGCGGATCAAAGACCTGCGCAGCATCATCGGCAACGTGAACCAGGAAGCTATCCTGTTCAATGATACCATCTTCAACAACATCGCCTTCGGCGTAGAGAACGCCACGATGGAACAGGTCATCGAAGCGGCCAAAATCGCCAATGCCCATGACTTCATCATGGAAAAGGAAGACGGCTACATGACTATGATCGGAGACCGTGGAAGCAAGCTTTCCGGTGGCCAGCGCCAACGTATCAGCATCGCGCGCGCTATCCTGAAGAACCCGCCGATCCTGATCCTTGACGAAGCGACCTCCGCACTGGATACGGAATCCGAGCGCATCGTGCAGGAAGCGCTGGACCGCCTGACCTCCCATAGAACGACCATCGCCATCGCCCACCGTCTGTCCACCATCAAGAATGCGGACGAGATCTGCGTGATGCATGAAGGCAGGATCGTCGAAAGAGGTACCCATGACGAACTGCTTGCCCTCAACGGCTACTACAAGCGTCTCAATGACATGCAGGCACTCTGATGGGGCCTGAAAAACCATGAAGAAGACCGTACAGATCATATCCTTCCTGCTGCTTTGCGTCTATATCGTCGCAGTGGGCTTCCTATGCCTGATGGAGCCGGAGGATATGCCGGCCTTGCCGGTGGATCTCTTCGGTATCCCGCTCGACAAAGTCGCGCACTTCACGATGTTCTTCCCTTGGCCCATCCTTTCCTGGTTCAGCTTCAACCATGAAGGCAAGAGCTGGAAATGGAAATCCGTACTCCTGCTCATGATCCTGCTGACCGGATCCGTCATAGCGATCTCGACAGAATTTCTCCAGAAGATGACCGGCTACCGTACCTTCGACCTCCATGATTTCTATGCGGATCTGGCCGGCATGGGACTCTGCTGGTGCGCGATAGCCGTCAGCGCCTACATCGAGGCGAAAAAAGGAAAAAGAACATGTTCAAGAAAACAATCATAACCACTGCGCTGGTGCTTGCCAGCATTTCCCTGACTGCGCAGAGCAGCAGAGTGAAAGATTTCAAACCAGTCTGCAAAACCCTGGACAGTCTGATCCAGGAAAGGACAACCGTTCACAACGAGCTCAAGATCAAGAACATCATCAGAAGAGGACGATACATCGATTTCTACTTCACGGAAAGTCTCGGTGACGTGCCTTGGAAAGCAGCGGACCAGCAATGGTTCAAGCAGACCCTCGAACGTCTTTTCCCGAAAGAATACCGATCCTGCAGATTAGGTGACATCTATGCCAAAGGACTACGCTTCGAAGACCTCGCCACACCTGCCCTCACAGCAGACGGTCAGCCGATCAAGACCAGCCACAAGATGAAATGCCCGAACAAGAAGGCGGCCCCATTGGTCACCCGTGCGGACGAACAGCACTACCCCATGGGACTGAGCGGAAGGAACATTGCCCTGTGGCAGAGTCACGGTCGATACTTCGACCAGAATGCCCGCCGTTGGCAATGGCAGCGTCCGGCCTTGTTCATGACGAACGAAGATCTGTTTACCCAGGGAATCGTACTGGACTTCCTCGTTCCGATGCTGGAGAATGCCGGTGCCTATACCATGCTGCCGAGGGAAAGAGATACCCAGAAAGAAGAATTCATCATTGACAATGATCCTTACTGTACGGAAGGGAGCCCTCGGAAGCACGGCCATTTCTCCACGACCGGGAAATGGACGCTCGGAGGCACAGGTTTCGCCGACACGAAACCTGTCTACAGCGGAACAGACAATCCTTTCACAAAAGGTACCGCCTTGAAGATCAAAACCTTGCCGACAGACAGCAAGAACAGTTCAGCGACTGTCACCTGGACACCGGATCTGAAGACGACCGGCGAATATTCCGTCTATGTTTCCTGGACGAGTCTTCCGGAAAGTACGAAGAATGCCTGCTACACCGTCTACCATGACGGCGGGAAAAGCCGTTTCATCGTCAACCAGAAAATCGGAGGAAGTACCTGGATCTACCTGGGAACTTTTCCGTTCGCACCTGGAAAGGGACACAAGATTGTCCTGGACAACCGGACACCGGAAGGCTACCGCCACGATGCACGGGCCGTCGTTACCGCTGATGCCGTCAAGATCGGTGGAGGTATGGGCAACATCGCCCGACGGAATCACCGGGATGAGGACAGCACAGCCATCATTTCCGGTCTTCCCCGCTATCTGGAAGGCGCTCGTTATTGGCTTCAATGGGCCGGCATCGATTCCACGGTATACAGTCAGCATGATGAAAAAGACGACTACAAGGATGACTTCATGTCCCGAGGTCCATGGGTAGAATACCTGACCGGCGGATCATCCATGAACCCGAAGATGGAAGGAAAAGGCATACCGATCGATCTGTCCTTCGCCTTGCATTCCGATGCCGGCGTCACCCCGAACGATTCGACCGTCGGCACCTTGGCCATCTATACCTACAAATCCGACAACAAGACGAACTACCCCGGCGGAGGTTCCCGAATGACCGGAAGAACCTTGTCGGATCTGGTACAGACACAGGTCGTGCAGGATATCCGGGCAGACTATGACTCTCTCTGGAATCGCAGATACATCTGGGACCGCTACTACAACGAATCCCGCCGTCCTTCCTGCCCGGCCATGCTTCTGGAATTCCTGTCCCACCAGAATTTCGCGGATATGCGCTACGGCCATGACCCGAGTTTCCGTTTCAGTGTCGGAAGAGCAGTCTACAAAGGTATACTCAAATACCTGAGTGCCTGCTATGAAGTTCCGTATCTTGTGCAGCCGCTTCCGGTCCGGGACTTCAGCATGTACAAGGTACCGGGAGAAGATATCGTTGTCCTGCAATGGAAAGAAACCTCGGACCGTCTGGAACCTACGGCGGCGGCAGAAGGTTTTCTGCTGGAGACCCGCATGGATGACGGCAGTTTCAGCCACCCTCGGGTCATCGAGGCGTCCAAGACTCAAGAAGGAATATGGCAGTTCCCGATCCGTCTGCAGAAAGACCATCTCTACAGTTTCCGAGTCAGTGCCTGGAATGCCGGTGGAAGGAGCTTCCCTTCCGAGATCCTGTCAGCAGGCTTTCCGAACGGCAGTGAAGAGATCGTTCTGGTCGTGAACAACTTCGACCGCGTGGCGGCTCCATCCTGGTTCGACACCCCGACCTATGCCGGCTTCGATGCCCAGACCGACCGCGGTGTCCCTTACCGTAGAGACATCACCTACATGGGAGACATGTATGAATTCCGCAGAAACAAGGAATGGGTGACCAACGACAACGGCGGCTTCGGAGCCAGTTACAGAGAATACACCGGAAACGTCCTCGCCGGCAACACCTTCGACTATCCTGCCATCCATGGAAAAGCCATCATGAAGGCCGGAAAAGGCTTCATTTCGACATCCGCCTCCGCACTCAGCCAGGACCGGAGTCTCACGAACCGGATCGGCACCATTGACCTGATCTGTGGAAAACAGATCACGACAAGGACCGGCAGCGGACAGATGGACCAGCGTTTCTCTGTCTTTCCGGAGCAACTTCAGAAAAGGATCACTGAATTCTGTCAGAACGGCGGAAATATCCTGGTTTCCGGCGCAAATATCGCGACAGATATCTGGGACAGCATCTATCCTATCGAAAAAGATAGTATATTTACTGAAGTTTCGAAGAAGTTCGCGAGAGATGTCCTGGGCTTCAGCTGGGGAGGAAACCATGCCAGTCATGTCGGTACGGTCGTCCGTCAGGAAAGAGACACTACCTTCATGCCTGCAAAGAAGACCTTCACCTTCTACAGCCAGCCGAATCCGGACTGCTACAGCGTGGAATCCCCAGACGGAATTCTACCGGCGAAAAAAGACGCCAGATCGATCCTGCGCTATGCAGACACTGAAGTCTCTGCCGGTATACGCTACAGGAAAGACAACTACAAGACCGTAATCTTCGGATTTCCGCTGGAAACCTTAAAAGACCATGAAGAAATCGAAGACCTGATCCGGGCCACATTGGACTGGTTCAGCGCTTCACTAGAAAATACAGGAAATGAATGCAAGACAGGCAGAACTGCTCTCTCTCATTAAGAAAGAAGTAAAACCGGCATTAGGTTGCACAGAACCGATCGCTGTTGCCTTGGCGGCAGCAAAAGCAGTAGAATGTCTCCATCCGGAAGATCCGGAATCTGAAGAATGGAGATCAGGAGCTGATCTTCGTCTCGAAGTGAAGGTCAGCGGAAACATCCTCAAGAACGGAATGGGAGTCGGAATCCCAGGTACAGACATGATCGGCCTGGACATTGCAGCGGCCTTAGGTGCCCTCTGCGGAAAATCCAGGTACGGACTGGAAGTGCTCAATGACGTGAACCAGCCCTCCATCAACATGGCGAGACAGCTGCACGCCGACCACAAAGTCAAGATCAGCCTGGCCGATACGCCGCTGAAACTCTACGTCCGCGTCGACGCCTTCGCTGCAGGTCATCAGGCCTGGGCCGTCATCGAAAAAGATCATGACAACATCGTGGAGACCGGCAGAGACGGAATCGCAGAACGAGTCGAACAGGAAGAAACGGTCCAGGGTAGATCGAACCGCGAATACGGACTTACAGTCAAGGAAATCTACGAACTTCCGGATGCGCTGGACTTTGAAGACATCCGCTTCATCCTCGAATCCCGCACACTCAACCTTCGTCTGGCCGAGGAAGGTCTCCGAGGAAACTACGGTCTGAATGTAGGCCGTATCATCGCGAAAGATGACCTGAAAGAGGTCTTCGGCAATGATTTCATGAGTTATGCCATGGCCATGACCGCCGCCGCATCCGATGCCCGTATGGCCGGCTGTACCCTTGCGGCAATGAGCAACTCCGGCAGCGGAAACCAAGGTATCACCGTCACCATGCCGGTCATCGCCTACGCTCAGAAATACAACGTATCCGATGAGAAACTGGCCAGAGCCCTGATCATCGCCCACCTGACCGCCATACATATCAAGAGCTATCTCGGTAAACTTTCAGCCCTCTGCGGCTGCGTCATCGCCTCCACCGGAGCCTCTTGCGGCATCGTCTACCTCCGGGACGGATCCTATGAGCAAGTCTGCGCCGCCATCAAGAACATGATCGGCAACATCACCGGCATGGTCTGCGACGGAGCGAAGGTCGGCTGCGCCATGAAAGTCGCTTCCGGTGTATCGTCCGCCATCCAGTCGGCCGTCCTGGCCATGGAGGGACACTGCATCTCCGAACATGAAGGCATCATCGAGAAAGACATCGAGAAGACCATACGCAATCTCGGTCAGATCGGATCGGTCGGCATGGCCCAGACTGACAACATGATCCTGGACATCATGGTCTGCAAATAACCACTCTCAAGCGACGACAGAAAGAACGTCCCGATCTGCATTGCAGATCGGGACGTTTCCGCATATCAGGCTAACGCCGTTATTTTCTTGACAAGGAATAGAGATCTGCCAGAGCCAGAACCAGGAGAAAGACCAGGATACCGTTCGCTACCAGTACAGCATAGAGACCAATGGTCATCTCCGTCGCGATCGCCGTCATGACCGCAACGGAATGGATGACGATCACGAAGATCGCAAGCGGCATGAACAGCTTCAAGGAAGTCGCTCTCCAAAGGGCCATCGCCAAAGTTCCGCAAGCGAGCGGCACTAAGAACAGCTGATTGTCACCAGTCAGTCCGAGCAGGACAGCCGCGACGATGAACTGCAGAAGCATGGCACCGTAGCCCACCGTCAATGCATATTTACCGGCAGCGGTGAAAGATGCGCTGGAGCGCATGGAAGACAGCGAATGGCGGACGATCCGAGCCCTGAACAGAAGATAACCGGACAGGACCAGCAAAGCAAGTACAACTGAACAGATGAGCATGACCAGCTTTCCGGTCGTACTGGAAACCGTTGCCAATGGAGCGAGGAAGTGATAGTCCAGCCCCGTTCCTCTCGCCGTAAGGTAAGAGATGAGCAATCCTGCACCGAAGCCACCAGCAACCGTCAGAGCGACCGCACAGGAACGCTTGACCGTACTCAGGAAGGTAATCCGTCCGCGCAGCAGCTCGAAGACGAAATAGATGAGGAAAATGAAGAAGATGACGATGTTCACGACCACCTGCAGCATCTTGGAAACATGCACTCCTCCCAGGATCGGAAGATCAAACAAAGTCGTGCTGTCACCGGCAATGGATGAAGCATTGAAAGAGACCGGGAAACACACAGCAAGCGTGATCGCCGCAACAAAAACGACGGACACGACCGCGAATCTAATTTTATCCAAATTTCTCATCATTCCACTATTCATTAAAATTTACATTCTACAAATATATGAAAATGGCTGGAAAAATGATATCATATCAACAATGTTTCCATCAGGTAAAAGCGAAAATCAGCCGAATATCAGAAAAGACAGGAAGCTGCACAAAGTCAGTACCGTTCCGACCAAGGTCTCGAAAGGGATCAGGCGAAGACGCTCCTTGATGCCCATACCGACCGCACCGCCTGTCGCATGGAAGAAAGAACCATGAGGTAAATGATCCAGCATGGTAGCACCTGCATTGGTCATCGCTGCCGCCCAGACCGCAGAGACTCCGGCAGCCAGTACCGTCTCCGAGAAAGACGCGGAAGCAATCGTCGCACCGGCAGTCGATGAAGCCGTAGCAGCGGACATAAGTGCGGAAGACAATGGAGCCATCACACTGCCTCCGATGCTCCAGCGCTCCAGCAGACCGACCACGACATCCTTGATGTCAGAGGCATTGATCACCCCGGCAATCGTACCGGTCCCGACCAGCAGAATCGCCACAGAAGACATTTTCTCCAAACCGAAACCGATACTTTCTCTTGCCTTTTCCCAGGAACGTGTCGCCAGAATTCCGACCAGACCGCCGGCCGGCAAAGCAACCAGCGGATCTACCTCAATCCCGAAAAGCGGACGCAGAGCCAGCAGCAGAATCGTCACGAACGGCCCCATGATGCTCGCCCAGAAAGGCGGCAGTCCTTCACCGTCCAGGCTGACTCCACTCACCGGAGAGGGACAGGACGGAGTCATCCCCTTCTTCGACGGGAACAAGGGCACGATCACATAAACGGTCACCAGTAAGCCGACGAGAGCCGGAAGGAGTCCACAAGCCATGACAGAAGGCAGCTCGGCTCCATAATTCTCTGCAGCGATGATGGTATTCGGATTCGGGGAAATGATATTGCCGCATTTTCCGCCCCCGATCATCGCCAGCAAGACCTTGCCTACCGGTACATCCGTCGATTTCGCCAGCATGAGCGCTATCGGTGCGACCGTGATGACCGCGACATCGATGAACACACCGACAGAACACAGGATCATCGTAGCGACCGCCAGAGCCAGATAAATCCGCTTTCCGCCCATCGTCCTTACGATGGCTCTGGAAATGGACTCGGCCGCACCGGTCTTGATCAGGACACCGGACAGCACTCCAGCCGCCAGAATACGCAATATTGCCGGCGTGATTCCTTTCACCCCTTCTACCATGTCAGCAATCGTCCCGACAAGTCCGGAACCGGCCAGAAGCCCACCGGTCAAAGCTCCGAGCATCAGACTATATACAGGAGATACCTTTCTTAAAATCAATATAATAGACAATGTCAGACCGATCAATGCGGCTAAAGAACTGCTCATCTTACATCAAGTTTTTTATCAGGTTCATGATCCGGACCACCGTATTCCGGACATTACATGCAGCCACTTCAGGTTTCATCGCTTCCTCCAGCGCCACCGGTCCGGAAACGACCGGGAAAGCAGCGGCGAAAGCAGGACCTTCAACAGGTTGCTGAGGAAGTTCCACACATCCTCCCAAGGCAATGGTCGGAATGTGCCGGGCCGCCGCACGAAGCATCACCCCGTAAGGTGTCTTGCCCTTGGAAGTCTGGAAATCAAGCTTGCCCTCACCGGTGATCACGAGGTCAGCTCCCTGCAGTTTCTCATCGAAACCGACAGCATCCAGAACCATGTCCACACCTTTCACCAGGCGGGCATTCAGGAAAGCCAGAAAACCACCACCTAGGCCTCCGGCCGCACCGGTCCCAGGTATCTGACGGAAAGAACAGCCCTCATCCTTCCGGACCAGAGCCTCGACCGACCGTTTCTTCCACCATCCATCGATGACCTCCGCAAAAGCGGCCATGCCTTCATCCAGTTTCCGGACCATAGCCTCATCAGCTCCTTTCTGCCGAGCAAAGACCTCTGCGGCACCTGCCGTTCCACAGAACGGAGTATCCACATCACAGGCAACCGTAAATCTGGACTCCATTACCGCTGCCGGAACGGCGGATACATCCACGGACACGATCTGTCCGAGCGTTCCGCCACAAGGTACGACAGGCTCACCGGCCGCATCCAGGAAACGGAAGCCCAGGGCAGCCAGCATACCGGTTCCAGCATCATTGGTCGCACTTCCGCCGATCCCCACCAGGAAGTCCCGGCAACCCCGACGGAGCGCATCCATGATCAGTTCACCGGTGCCGTAAGTATTGGTCAGCCAAGGATTCCGCTCTTCCGGCGCCAGCAGAGGAAGTCCGCTGGCAGCCGACATCTCCAGAACAGCCGTCTGCTGCCCTGCTTTCTGACGAACCAGACCATAAGCAGCTTTCAAAGGCCGCATCAAAGGATCATGGACTTCCACTTCCACCGACTCCCCGGCCAACGTATCGATCAAAGCTTCCACCGTTCCTTCCCCACCATCCGCGACACTGAGTTTCAAGACCTCGCAAGTCGGAAAGACGTTCAGGATTCCCTCCCCGATCGCTTCAGCGACTTCCGCGGAAGACAAGGATCCTTTGAACGAATCCGGCGCGACGACGATTTTCCTGCATTCCATATCAGATCATTTCTTTATCGACACCTTCAACTCCATTGACCTGGACCATTTCCATGCCTTTACGGTATTTCCTGTAGATCCGCTCACATTCCTCGATGGCATCCGCTGACGGCTCGGTCGGATAAGTCTCATCCGACTGCACCCAGTTCCACTCCCAAGTCTTGGAACGCTCGATGAAGCTCTTTTCATCAAACTTCTTTTTCTCCAGCATGGATTGCTCCACATCCTTGAAGAAACGTTTCCAACGCGGACGGTAGAAACCGTTCATAAGGCCGGACCAATGCTTGCACGCATAATCGCGGATCCGGCAGTCCTTGTTTCCCCAAAGCGTGATGAGGTCGCGGGCTTCCTGCTCGTACAAAGCTTTCTCCTCCGGAGTATCTCCCATCGCCTTCGCATCTTCCAGCCAAGGACCAAGGAGGAATTCCTCTCGACTGGACAACAGCTGGTCCATATCACTGATCAGTTCCAGGAAAGCATCGGATGCCCGACGGAAACCTTCCAGATTCCCGGCCTTATGGCAAGCCGCTGCCTGCTGCTGATACACGGAAGCATGGTTCGCCAGCACCTGACGGCTCAGGTCGACGAGATCATAGCGGTAACCATCCGCTGCTCCGAACACTTTTCTACTGGCAATCAGCAGATCCCAAGCCTGAATCAGCTGCTCCGGATCATAATGAATGTTCGTATTCGTCGTACCGCCCGGATTCTTCGCGAAATTCGGCCGGCCGGTAATGATGGATTCCTGTCCACCGTTGTTGACCGTATTCTCATAAGCCGTCCGGAAGATGAGCTGCCAAGCCTTCAGCGCCCGTCCGAACATGACCTTCTCTTCCTCGCCGGCCATCTGCTCCCGATACCCGTAACGGTTCGCCAGGTAATCCTTCAGGAACTCATCCACAACGATAGGTTCGTCCCTCCAGACATTCTCCAGCATGAGCGCATAGACCGCCGGATTCTGGCCGATGCCTTCCATCGTGAGCCCGATACCCATCATCTTTCCGGATGCCGGATCAGCCAAAGCCTCTGCCGGATCATTGGCGACGCTCGTCACATTGCCTGACATCGTGATGTTCTGTCCGAAATTGTGGAGCATGCACCAGATCCATGGCTTGCCGTAATAGGCTTCCGTCCGATTCCAGACCGGGAAACGCTCGCTCCAGAGATCCAGGATCAGCATCCGGTCATCTGGAACAGCGCCCAGCAGCGCCTTGATTTCCTCATTGCCCCAGAAATCACGGGTATGGTGGAAAAGCCAGCCCTGCATCACCCACACCGCCTCCGGATCAACGTCGGACATTGCCTTGTAGACCTTGGCACTGATGTCATGCAGATAGTCAGGATCATTCGTCGGCGGTACATTCTCATTGAAGGTATCGGCGGAATAGAAATGGTTCGTTCCGTACAAGGCGGTCTGCTCCTGCAGGAACAGCCGTCCGATCTCATCGAAAAGTTCCTCATCCGGATCCAGAATAGCTACCGGATCGAAATTAACCCAGGTCGTCCGGTTAACCTTCGCAGCCGGGTATTTCTCGGAAAAAGTCGGAGGAACATGCCCTGTAAAGGCCGGCAGGATCGGCGTCATGCCGAGCGAGCGCTCCGCGAAAAGGATCTGCTTCTGCATCTGCTCCTGCTTATCCATGAAGCTCTGCGGAAGCGGACCGCCCCAACCGTCCAGATTTCCCATCCAGAACCAGTTGAAATGAGCCGGACCGCTGAAGAAACTCTGCAGTTCCTGATCCGTGAATCCCAACTTGTTATAGACCCGCTTCCAGACCGAATTCTGTCCGGTCAAGGCAAGCGGCATGTTCAGGCCGTTCATGGCCATGAAATCGATCTCTTCCTGCCAACGCTCGTAATCCCACCAGCTCATGCTGTAGTTGAACGTGCAGTAGTTCAGGTAATAACGATATTTGTACGGAGAGGTACGGCTCACCTTCTCTAACGGAAGCGGCAGTACCTCCGGCAATTCGGTCTGCTCTCCGCACCAGCTCTTGTGCCAGCCACATTCCGCCTTCAGATACGCGTTGAGCGCACTGGCGACAGATACGCCGTCATTGCCTTCCAGAAGAATCTTCCCATTCTTCCTGGAATAGCTGAACCAGTCCTTCCCGTCTTTCTGTTCCGGAGTGATCACGACCTCGAAATCCCCCGCATGTTCACGGACGACCCTCTCGATCAGCTGTTCTGCCGCCAGAACCTGTTCATCCAAAGTGAAGACCGTCTTCGTCCCGTCCACCACCGGATTCTTCTGCTCCGCTTCTGTGCAGGACACCGCAAGGACAGCCATCGCTGTCACTATCAGACTCGTAAGTTTCATATGCTGTCTTTCTTTATCTATATAAGTCAATGAGCCTTCGGGCTTCCTCTACCGGCGCTTCAAACGGACTCACCGTTCCGTGCCAAGGAGTCCTGATCCAATTTTCTTCCCAAGCATCCAGTTTCTCCGCATCATCAGAGAAATGAAGCTGCAGACGAGGAATGTAGTAATCCCCGACCAGACCGCTCCAGAAGCGGGCCGCATAATCTTCCTGCCAGCCGCCCCAAGTCGTGATCAACCGTTTCGCATTGGCCTCATAAGCATCTTTCCTTGCAGGATCGACACTGGCCTTCCGGGCATAGTCCACCCATTCCTGCAGGCGGTACTCCGGGTGCGAAGCCAGCAGACGATCGACCTGACGGAGAATCTCGACGGTACGGTCGAGTTCCTCCATGCCCTCCGGTGTTCTCCCGGCAGCCAAGGCCCGCTCATAATGCCGGTCCGCCAGTTCGCCAAGCCAAAGAGCCGAGAATTCGACGGCATCATTGACATAGAGCGGAGAGTTTCCGCAACGTTCAGCATAGCCCAGGAACTCCTCGACCGCCGCACCGAACTCATCATTGATCCGATGCATGCTCTTGCGGCGCTGGTCCGGAACGACCGTCTGCCAGGTAAAGCGAGGGTAAGAATAGAGATTGCTCCAGACCGTCTGGCGGAAATGGCGGTAGATGTCCATCATCCCGGCATCACAATAACCGTAACGGGCCTTGCAGTAATGCTCCGTCCATTTTTCCAGGTCAATGGATTCATGGGCCCAGCCCATGTCTGCCAGCAGTTCATAGACGATCTCATTGTTCTCCAGTCCTTCCGGAGCCGAGCCGAAGCCTACCAGATTCCGGCCGTACGGCGACTTCAAAGCCTCCACCGAACCGCTGGCGTACATCGCCAGATCGCCGGTCGGCAAGACCTTTCCGCCGAAATTCGGAACATAGGAATAGATCCATTGCTTGCCCCAGAAGCCTTGCTGCGTCTTCCAGGTCTGCTCGGTATGCCAGACCCATTTCGGGTAATCATTGCCCAGATCCACGATGATGAGCCGGTCATCCGGCACCTTCGAAAGCAAGGCCTGCATGCTCTCCTGATCCCAGAAATCGTGCTGATAGCCGAAAGTCCAGCCCTGAGTGACCCAGACAGCGTCAGGATTCCCGGCAACGATGGATCGGTAGATGGCCTCGCCATATTGAGCAAGAAGTGCGTGCTTGCCCGCCACGTCATCTTTATCTACAGGCAGCCTCATCTCATTGAAACTGTCTGAAAGGAAATACTTCGCCTTTCCGAACTCGGCTTCCCATTCTTCGATGAAAAGCTTGCCGATCTTCTCGAACCACGGAGAATCCGGAGACAGGACGCAGGCATTGTCCTCCACGTCGAAACCGCCCCAGACCAGCTGACGAGCCTCGATTTCAGGATGTATCTTCATGAATGCCGGCGGCACGAAACCGGCAAAGGCAGGAGCGACCGGCTCCATGCCCAAGCTACGCATCTTGTCCAGAATCTTGTGCTGGAGAGCGATCTGCCCCTGATGCCATTCTTCGTTCAGCGGTCCGTCCCAGGCATTCAGATTACCCATACGGTGCCACGGAAGATGTGCCGGACCCGTGAAGAAAGCATCCGCTTCTTCCTCCGGAAGTCCCAGCTTTGTCCAGACTCTTCTGGCAATCGCTTCACTGGCGACACTGGCCAGCGGCATGTTCACTCCATGAAGAGCCATCCAATCCAGTTCCTCAGACCAACGGTCCCAATCCCAGAACGGCGTCGTATAACCGAAAGTACAGACATTGAGGAAGTACCTGAACTGATAAGGAGAGGTTGCGGAAGCCTCGTAGTCCGGCCACTCGGAAGGCAGGTCAAGATGTTTCCCGCTCCAGGTGAGCTGCGCGTTGCAGGCTTCATGCAGATAAGTGTTGAAGGCATAGCAGAGCGCCGTGGCTGAACTTCCCTTGATGGATAACCTGCCGTCCTCTGCCTTGATTTCATAGCAGTCCTTGCCCTCATGCGGAGCGATGAGTGCCAGTTCAATGTTTTCCGTCGTCCCTGCGGCGCGTGAAATCACGCCTTCAGCCGCTTCCAGCGCCGGATCGGTCTGCTGACCTGTACAACTTGCCAGCAGGAGTCCTGCAGCAAATGAAAAGATTGTCTTGAATGCCTTCATGTCGAGTTCTTTTATTGGAAAAATGTCAGGTCCGGCGATCCGGACCTGACTTTAGAGAAATCAATGATGATTATTTGAGTTCACATTGTGTCTTGATACCTACGTACAGCGGTTTGCCGAAAAGATTGTTGATCTCCTCAATGTTGTCCATCTTGCCAGTTTCAGCGTTCAAAGCCTTACTGATGTCAGGAATCAGCTGAATCTGCATGATACCGTAGTAATATTTCGGTGTTTCCTGTCCTTCGACAGTCCTTGCACTGCGGAAAAGGATATAGTCACCGGCTCTCCAGGTCTCGTCAACGGCTGACTTGGCAGAAGGACCGAAGTCAACGAACTGACGCAGAAGACCTGTTCCGCCGAACGCGGTCAGTTCCTCGCCCTCTGCAGGAACTGAATCTGCTGATACAAGTGTGGCATTGTCCATCACTCTCTGGATTTCGCCAAGTTCATAGTAAGCCTTCATCTTCTCGAGATCTGTCTTTGCAGATTTGAGTCTCAGATAAAGACCGTCGATGAATTTGTAATCCTGCTCATTCCAGTGGTCAGCTCCCTTCCAGGATCCGCGAACCAGTCTCATCTTGAAATTGGCATCCTGCTCAGCCATCTTCTTGATGCCATGTCCATCAACTTCATAAGCATCACATTGACGACCGACAGTTCCAGCCGTAAGTTTGCTGGCTGTGCAGAAAGCGAAACCTCTCTGGCTGCCGATATAAGCCAGATTGTCCGGCTGCTTTGCAGTATTCTCAAGTACATTCACGAATGCGAAGCTGACATCTTTTCCATCCTGAGGACGCGCCTCGCTAAGCGATACGACGTGCTTCCATTCGTTACCGATCTTCATGCCGTGCATAGAGAAGAAGGAAGGCATGTCGCAACCTGCACCAGTGTTCGGCGCCGGATAAGTTACAGCATCATTATCATGCGTAGCGACCTTCGGAGCTGCCTTGAAGACTTCCGGATCAGAGAACCAGACCGTACCGGGAAGTTCACCGGCCACCTTTTCTACAGGGAAATAAGCCTTGGCTTCCTTCTTGCCGGCTGCCACGATGACAGCGATGTCCGTCATTTCCTTCGTATCAGCGAAGAAATTGACTTTCGCGACATTTCCTTCCAGGGTACCGGCCTGATCTTCACCGATGACCTCATAAGTTTCACCTGATTTGCGGACACCGACGAAAGTCACGCCAGTGAGCGCATTGTCCGTAACGACAGTAGCGGTCAAAGCTACAGGCTGTCCATACTGAAGTTCAGCAGGAACCTCCATCTTGACCTCTGCTTTCAATTCCGTCTTCTTACCGTTTCCACCGTCCTTGTCGCAGGAGACGAATGCCATTGCGACAGCGGCGATCATCAATAATGTCTTTTTCATGGTAATAGTGTGTTAAAGTGTTAAATACATGTATAAATGTTTTCTATTTGAGTTCAATATACGAAATTACAGGGAAATGGTCAGAAAACTTGACATCTTTCATCACCTGTGTCCTTACCAGTTCCACCCGATCTTTCGGTTTGCTGTAGATGTAATCGATCTTGATGGAAGGCTTCTTCACGGAAAAAGTCTTCACCTCATCAGTCAGGTCTGCCCAGGTCTTGCGGAGAATCTCCATCTCCTTCGCATCCGGTTCGGAATTCATGTCTCCGCAGAGGATGATCTGATGCTTGTTTCTCCGGAGATACTTATTGATGAACTTTACCTGATCGACCCTCATCTCGGAAGACTTCACCTCCAGATGCGTGCAGACGAAAGTCACGATACTCTTGTCAGGCAATTCGATATCCGCGACGAGCATGGAACGCTGCTCCGTCTTTCCATCATTCGGCAGCAGCACACGCTCGGAACGGATGATCGGATATTTGCTGAGGATACCGATTCCATAATATCCACCCTTGTAATCGATGGATTTCCCATAAAGTCCGAACATGCCGGTTTCTGATGCGAGCACGTTCACGAATCTGACACCGTTCTGCTTCGGAGCACGCTCCCTTGCAGTATTCCAGTCACATTCCTGCAAAGCCACGATGTCCGGAGACTCCGAGGCAATGTACTGTCCGATCTCCTCCATCGAGGCGATCTCTCCGAAGCGGAGATTGTAAGTCATGATCTTGAGCTGCACAGGCTCTGCGGCGAAAGCGACAGCGGCAACCAGACTGAAAATCAATAATGAATAAAACTTTCTCATATCATGCTATTTTTTCTATCGATATTCTGAAATGATCTACCTGATCCTCCGAACTTCCCTCCGCAATATCCCGACAGACGAAACGTACCGATGCGATGACGAAAAGATCATAAGCTGTCCCGTCGCCACTTCTGAGTTCCAGACGGAAGTCCGTGTTCTTTGCGAAGCGATCTTTCAAGGAAGGAACCAAATCCTTACGTATGGTTCCGATCAGGACACCGTTTTTCAGGATCCGGTCTCTCCGAGCCTCCATGATCCGGTCCAGCTGCCCCTCTTTCTCCAGTCTGGCCGTATAGATGATGATATCAGCAGCCGGATTCAGCGGCGCACGCAGCATACATCCTGAGATGAAAGTCTCATCTTCCAGGGCTGCGCCGTCATAATCACTGATCGGATAAATCGTGAGGATACCTGTTCCCGGAGTCATCGCCCGGCCTGTACCGGCTACCTGAGCGAAGAACGGATAAGCGGAAAGCTGCTTGGCCAGCTGTACCAACGGATGCGGAGTACCGGCTTCGAAATCCATCCGGTCTATCAGGTTTACCAGAGGTTTCTTGCCGGTCTGAGCCTTGATCTGCTGCTCGACAGCCGTGGTTTCATACCTGGAAAGAAAAGATTCATCGGTCAATGTAGTCATGAAATCCACCAGGAATACATTTTCCATATCCACCTCTTCAGGAGGAACCGGAATGACCGGTCCTTCATCGGTTCCAGCGTTTCCATGAGGTCCGGAACCTTTACTGCACGAAAAGGTCAGCACTGCCGCAAGAATGCCGGCTGCAATCATGTTCAATCTCTTTATTTCCATTTTCATTCCGTCTTTAAAATCACGTCAGCGACGATGAAACAATGATCTGACAGTTCCGGATGAGGGAGAATCTCGAATTTCTTGCAAGTCCAGCGCCCTTTCGGATAGGCCATGACGAAATCCAATTGTCTGCCCGGTTTTTCAGCAGGAATAGTAAAGCCTGCTCCTGGACACATTTCCTCCCAGCTATGTTTCGCGAACAGAATCGGATCACTGCCTGACTCTGCGTTGAAATCCCCGACCATCAGACCTGGAGTCAATTTGTCGTCACCGAAGAAATCGTTGTTCACATGCTGGATATTCCGAGTCGTATTGGTAGCGTTCTGCAAAGCGAAATGTACCGTCATCACCCGGACAACCTGTCCTTCAGGCAACTGTACGCACACCCAGCCGCACGCTCTCGGCTCCCTTTCACCGTTCTGCTTCGGGAACAGGCTCTTGAACGACCTGAAAAAAGGATACTTGCTGAGAATAGCCGTACCATAAGCTCCTTTGACCATGGTCGCGCTCATGAAAAACTCTGGAAACATTCCTGTCTGCAGGGCAACCTCATTCAACCAGTCCCTGTTCCCGTTACGGAAAGTCTTGTGATCGACTTCCTGAAGGCAGACGAAATCCGGGTCATACTTCTTGATGAGTTCCGCATAAGGTTCAGCTTTGTAGCCGCCCCGTTCTCCACCCAGCCGTATGTTCATGGACATCACCCTCACGGAGACCTCCTGAGCGAGAACCTCCGCTGAAACCGCAGACAAAAGGAAGGCGGTACAGACCAATATTTTCTTCAGTACTTTCATTTTTCTACCAACCTGGGTTATTAGGAGCGAGATTAGGATTATGCTGCATCTGGTCAAACGGAATCGGGAAAAGATAATGCTTTTCCTGGAAATGCCTTCCATCTTCAAGCAGCAGGTATTGCTTTCCATCTACCGTCTTCCATTTAAGATTCGCGAGGAAATGATTGCCTTCACTTTCTACCTTGGAGACATCGATCCAGTCTCGGCGTATTCCTAGCAAAGGTTCAGCAAGCAATTCGCCTTGTTTCCAACGCCTTATATCGAAGTAACGCTGTCCCTCGAAGAAAAGTTCGACACGACGTTCCCTGCGGATTTCCGTCAGGATATCAGATCCTGCCGGAAGATTGGCCATATCCATATGGGCCATGCCGACACGGTCCCTAAGCTTGTTGATGGACTTGTCCAGATCGGCCTGAGTCAAGGTTCCGGCCATACACTTTGCCTCGGCATAATTCAGATAGACCTCAGCCAGACGCAGATAAACGATATCATTGTCGTCATGACCGACATATCTTACCGTAGATGGCTCTACATACTTTCTCATGTAATACCCCGTATAGGACATGCACCCCTTCTTGTCATTCTGGAATTTCGGATACTCGAACTCAACCATATTCTCCCTATTCTCACCACCGCACCATAGTTCACCGGGAGCGAGAAGAGACTGCTTCATTCTTGGATCCCTATGTTCAAAGATCCTGGCATATCTTTCCGACACCGGATAGGCATCAATACTCTCAGGATTCCAGATCTGTCCCTCGTCCGTAAGATAGCATTCGATCATCGAATTGGTAGGTGCCCAACGGGAATAATCACCATCCCAGCATTCTCTTGAAAGATTATGGCTCGAATGAGCATCTCCGAGATCATAATTGTAGATATAGGCAAGGAGCGTTTCCCGGTTTTCCGCATTGCGCGAAGCACGTCCGGTATAATTGAACAGATTGACATAATCCACATCCGGATGACCGGTAGAATACAGCCTGTGATAACTGTTCGCCATCGCTCTCTCTGCAGCATCTGCAGCCTCCTCCCATCTTTCATTATACAGATAGATCCTGGACAGGAGTGCCAGCGCCGCACATTGTGAAATCCTGCCGAACTCGCTGGAAGCCGCCTCTATATGATCCGGCAAAGCCTTGTAATGCTCTTCCAGATCCTTGGTGACCCTGTCGATGACATCCTTTCTCGGATCTCTTCCGCGGAACACGTCTGGAGAATCCACATCAAGCCTCGTCGTGATGAGCGGCACATCTCCGAAACAGGTGGTCAATATCCAATAGTAATAGGCCCGGTAGAAGTAAGCCTCAGCCGCATATCTTTCCCTGACCGGTTCAGGGACATTGACAGCCCTATTGTAGTTCGCAAGAAAATAATTCACCTTGCCGATTCCATGATAAGCATCCCTCCAGTAATAATTCAGATGTTTAAGATCGCTGGTATAGTTTCCGGCACCGATCAGACGATAGGAGGTCGTGACCGCAAAAGGTGCGCTATCCGCCAGAATCTCCGTCTTGTTGAGCCAGTCTTTTCCTACCGTGTTGACAGTAAATGTATTCGCTACTGCGACAAGATCTTTTTCGCTTTTCCAGAAATTGGCATCTGTCAACTGATGCTGAGGAAAGCAATCAAGAAAACTGTCATTGCACGAAACCAATGTCGCCATCAAGGAAACAAGGAATATATATGCAGTTCTTTTCATCACTTAAATCATTTAAAAGTTACATTGAGTCCGAATATGAAAGTCATGACCTGAGGATAATATCCTCCTTTGGAAACCGGAGTTTCCGGATCATAGGCATAGAAGAATTTGCTGGCCGTCGCCAGGTTGTCACCGGAGACATATAGCCTGAGTTTGGATATATGTGCCTTTTTCATCCATTTCTCCGGGAAAGTATAACCGATCTGAACATTCTTGATACGGAAATAGGAAGCATCCTCCATCCAGAATGTAGAGAATGGACGCTGATTGTAATCCGTATTGTAGGTCAGACGCGGATATGAAGCATTCGGATCAGGATTTCTGGTAATGTGATACCTGTCCATATGGACTTTCTGAGGATAGGCCGCCATATCCTGGAAGGCGTGACGTGCAGTACCGGTCAGGTAACCGTCGCACTTTCCGACACCCTGAAAGAGGAAACTGAAATCCAGTCCTTTCCATGCCAGATCACCGCGGATACTGTAAGTATATCTCGGAATGTTGCTGCCGAGCACTACCCTGTCGTATTCAGGAGTGATACGTCCGTCCGGAACGCCCTCCGGACCATTGATATCCTTGTACTTGATGTCACCAGGCTGATAATCGTATCCCATGACGACCGGAATGGAAGGAAGGGCAAAATTACCGTTTTCCACATCACTGATCTTGAAATCTTCCGGTGTCATCAATCCTTCCGCGATATAACCGTAGAAAGCATCGATCGGATCACCGACTCTTCTGACCTGATAACCGCTGTAATCCGGCGGGTTACCGCCCAGATCGACGATCTTATTCCTGACATCTGAAAGATTGAATCCGATTCCATAATAGAAATCGCCTCGCTGCTCTCTCCAGGAGAGATCCAGCTCCCATCCCCGGTTGTTCACCTTTCCGACATTTTCCTCGGACGGTTTCGCACCGATCTGATCCGGATAATTGAGCAACAGCAGGATACCTTCAGTATTCTTGTCATACCAATCGAATGTGAATGTCAACCTGTTGCTGAAGAAAGCCAGATCCAGTCCTACATCCAGCATCTTGATCTTCTCCCAGGTCAGATTTGGATTGGCCAACGTTGTCGGCACATATCCGGTAGTCGGATTGGTACCGATCAGGGATCCGTTGTTGTACTCATGAAGGACAGGAAGATAAGGATAATTGGACGAGCCTACATACTGATTTCCCAGCATACCCCAGGAAGCCCTGATCTTCATGTTGTCCAGGACAGAGCGGGTCACTTCCATGAACGGTTCCTCAGAGATTCTCCAGGCACCGGAAAAAGAAGGGAAGAGTCCCCCTCTGTGACTTTTATGGAAACGGGATGAAAGATCGTAACGTAGATTCATCTCGACAAGATATCTATCAGCGTAATTGTAGTTCAACCTTCCGAAACCGGAACGGATGGCCCAGGAAGCGGCATAGGCATCATTGCTCATGGTGGTCGGATCCGCCAGGTTGATGGACGGGGTATCCTCGACCATCAGATTTTTTCTGGAAGCTTCGAACTGTCTGTCCCTGAACCATTCCTGAGACATACCGACAACGCCGCTGATGTTATGCTTCTTTTCCCGTCCGAACTTGAAGTCAAAGTTCGTCTGCAGAATGAATGTCTGCTGCACGCGTCTGTAGTCGCGGTTCTTGTAAGAATTCGGTTTGCCCCAAACATTCACTGCGGAAGTCTCCGGATCAGTGAAGGTCAATGTTTTCTGCAGCACCTCTCTCAAACCGTTGTATGAGGTCATGTTATAAGTTGCCGTGACATCCCAACCTTTCAGGATATCCAGCTTCAGCACTTCAAGGATAGACACCTCATCAGCATGGAGCTTGTTGTATCCACCGTCATGAAGGATAGCTACCGGATTGGTGTTGCCACCACCGTAAGCCCAGGTACCGTCAGTATATTTGACCGGTGCATAAGGAGCGATACGCATGGCATTGTAGATGGCTCCGCCTCCGCTGGAAAGCGAATTCACCGGCGAAGTCACACTGTTGTTCACATAACTGACATTCGAGGTCAGGTAAAGCCGATCGAAGAAGTTCGTATTGATCTTCGCGCGGACATTGTGCCTGCTGTTGCCGGTTGACTTTCCGACAGTTAGTCCTGCCTGGTCAAAATAACGGTAGGAGACCATATAGGAGGACTTTCCCATCACACCATTGACACTGAAAGAATAATTCTGCTGAGGAGCGATCTTGCGGATGACCTCATTGATCCAGTCCGTATCATTGAAATGATTCGGATCAGACTTTTCCCTGACAGACTCGATGATGGCATCAGTCCATGCGATAGGAGCACCGATATTGTCCCTGGCTTCATTTTCAAGAATCATGAAATCTTCTGCTCCCAGCATCTCCGGAAGCCTCGTAGGACTTTGAAAACCGGCATAGGCACCGAAACTTACACTGGTATATGACTTTCCGGAATTGCTGAGGTTCTTCGTCGTGACAAGAATGACACCGTTCGCGGCCCTCGCGCCATAAATGGAAGAAGAAGCGGCATCCTTGAGAACGGACACGCTTTCGATATCTTCCGGATTCAGGGCGGACATATCTCCCTCCACGCCATCGATCAGCACGAGAGGATTGGAATTTCCGATCGTGCCGACACCACGCACTCTGATTGTCGAATTGGAAGCTCCCGGCTGTCCGGAAGGATTGACGACAGTCACACCGGGCAAAAGACCCTGCAGACCGGAAACCGGATCAGAAAGCGGCCTGGAAGCCATTTCCTTGCTGCTGATCATCGAAACGGAACCGGTCAGATTCACTTTCTTCTGAGTACCGTAACCGACCACGACGACCTCCTCCAGCAGATGGACATCAGTCGCCATCTGCACATCGATGCGGGAAGAAGTTCCGACAGTCACCTCCTTATCGGCATAACCGAGAGAAGTGAAGACAAGGACATCTCCGACGGCGGCCTGAAGTTCATAATGACCGTCCATATCAGATACCGTGCCTTTATCAGTACCTTTGACCAGAATACCAGCCCCCATCAAAGGCAGGCCAGCATCATCTTTGACGATACCATTGACCTTAGCTTTCTCCTCGATCTGAGGAGCGACTGTCTTGAACAGAAGGACTGAATTGCTCACGATCTTGAAACTGAAGGACGGTTGCGCGTCGAAAATTTCCTGCATGATGGCCTGAAGGCTCTGCCCTTCCGCATCGATACGGACATCGGACATACGTTCCTCCGCAAGCGTGGAATCAAAAGAAAAGAGAACACCTATCTTTCTAGTGACTGCATCGGTGAATTCAGTTACAGAAGGTGACTTCATGGATAAATCCAGATCATAGATCTTCTGCGGATCCGACAGCGCGGATGCCGAAGAACTGAAGCTGAATGCCAGCAGGAGCAATACCCCTGCCGCGAACGACTTGATGACATTTTTCATATTATTGTAGTTATATCGTTTTCGTGTCAATGGAAGGATGCTCCCTCCTCCAGCTGCCTGTGGCGGACAGCTGCCGATCTATCTATTTCCGGACCTCGAAAGAAACTCCTGTCAAGGCCTTGACGATATCCAGTACCTCTGCCAATGTGTTGGAGCGGCTGATGTTGATCTTGTAACGAGTCATGTCCTCCAGACTATCTTCCGTCTCCAGAACAACACCATAGATATCTTCTATTTTCCGTTGGAGTCCCACCACCCCGATATCGGAGAAAGTGATCCTCTTGAAATTATCAAGTACATAAGCGCCGACCTCCAGGGAATCCAGTTCCAATGTGGCCGCTTTCCGGTCAAAGACCGCCATCTGGTTTTCCGCAAGACCGGCAAGGTCCTCACCGTCAGGATCCTGCAGACGAACAATGCCCTGTTCCAGCAGCACCTGCAACCGGTCCGAATCCGGACTGGCTTCGACGATGAAACGCGTCCCCACTACCTTTACCAGCAAGTCCTGAGCATCAACGATGAAAGGACAGAGCGAGTCATGGGCGACATCAAAATAAGCCTTTCCGGAAATCCGGGCCTCTCTGACGGACTTCCCGTTCTTATGGGCCAGGCTGTAATCCAGCCGGGAGCCTCCTCCCAGCAGCACTGAAGTACCGTCTTCCAGCCGGACCTCCGCAATTTCCGAAGAAGGGTTGAAATAGGTGAAAGCATGCGTGAGCGCCGCTGCCGGAAGCGTTTCCTGCTTCTTGGAAAAATGTTCATGACCGAGGATCACACCGACCACCACAGCGGCAGCCGCCGTGATCTGCGCGAAACGGGAAAGATACCGGTGCTTTCTTTCCTGATTCCTGCAGGAATCAATTCTGGCATTCAGACGCGCCAGCATCTTCTGCTGACGCTGCTCCAGCACCGGATCTTCCAAGACCATTGAAGCTGAACAGAGCGCCAATGCCTCAGAAAATGATTTGCGATGTGCTTCGGATTCCTCCAGCCATGAAAGCAGTCCAGACAATTCCTCATCCGTACATTCATGAGCCAGATAATGTCTGGCCAGCAGCATCATGTCTGATTTTTCCTCCATATTCCGGACCAATTTATATAAAGAATACAATCCAGGAATGAAAACTACCTAGTCAAAAATGAAAAAAAGATGAAATCAGAAGAAATCATTGAACAGGCAGAGAATGGACAAGGTCTCCACGGATAAAAGTTTCCGCAACGTTTTCTGCGCTTCCTGGCGATGATTCTCGACCGTACGGGCTGAAATGCCCAGGCGCTCCCCGATTTCCTTGCTGGTCAGCTGCTCGACATAGCTGAGGTTGAAGATTTCCTGCTGGCGAGGAGGCAGCTGACGGACAGCCTCGATGATGTTCCGTCTCAAATCCCCGTCATAAAGACGCTGGAGGACAGGATTCCGCTCGACATCTGCAGCAGACAAGGTCAAAGATGCGATGCGGTTGTAGTTCCATTCCTTAAAATCCTCCGAGTGTTGCCTGACCTTGAGGCAATTGTAGGCCGCGTTGCGTACGGAACGGAAAAGATACCGGCGGATCGAAAGGTTCTCGTTCAGTTCTTCCCTCCGCTGCCATACCGCGAAGAAGACATCCTGCACGACATCCTCTGCAGATTCCAGAGAAAGGAAGAGCGTCGCATAGGAGACCAAGGCCGGATACAGTTCAGAGCACAGACAGTCAAAGGACTTCCGGTCCCCTTCCTTGACTTTTCTTATGAGCACCCTTTCCTGCATTTATGTCATTAATTACTGTGATACCTTTACAAAGGTAGAAAATTTTTCTATATTGCAACCTCGACGAAATACATTCAAAAATATTTCATAGCTTTGTAAGACACACATAATATCTCATAACCTTCTGAAAACATGAAACGATACGAATCCCTGGACATTCTGAGAGGACTGACCGTAGCCTTGATGATCGTCGTCAACAACGGTGCCGGTTCCGTCAGGTTCGGCACCCTGAGCCACGTGCAATGGGCCGGTTGCACATTATGCGACCTGGTATTCCCAACCTTCCTCTTCTGCGCTGGTGTCGCCATGGCCTTCTCCCTATCCCATTTCGATAGACTGGACAAAGCTGCCGCAAAGAAAATCGGCAAACGAGGGCTGCTCATCTTCCTGGTCGGTCTGTTGCTGAATGCCTTTCCATTCTACCCTCTGCACCCTGATCCGGAACTATCCTTCAGTGAAAACTGGCTCCATTGGGCCGGGCACCTCAGGATCATGGGAGTTCTCCAACAGATTGCACTCTGCTACATCTTCGGCGCCATCCTGGTCCTGACTCTCAGGAAGACCAGCCGCATCATTGCCGCGACAGCAATCCTTTCCATTCTCTACACTGGCATCCTTCTCCTTTTCGGAACAGCGCCGGGACCATTTACCTATGAAGGGAACGCCGCAAACGAGATCAATACTTTCCTGCTCGGGAAAGATCATGTCTACAAGACACTCACCAAAGCGGACGGAAGCATCACCGGCTTCGATCCGGAAGGACTGATCGACACGCTTTCCGCCATCTGCATCCTTCTCATCGGATTCCTCAGCGGCCGGATCATACGTACAGCTTCTTCAGCAGAAAAAGCCAACCCTGCCCTTGCAGGCGAAATCAAGAGAGAAGCGGCACTGAAGATCTTCGCATGGGGCGCCATTTGCATCTTCTCTGGACTCTTCCTCAGCACCTGGATTCCGATGGTGAAGAAAATCTGGACCACTTCCTACATGCTCTTCGCCGCCGGCTTTTCCATGGCTATGCTGGCCCTGTTCATCTATATCGTCGATATAAAAGGTAAAGGTCAATGGTTTTATCCGTTCAAGGCAATGGGTATGAACCCGCTTGCCCTCTACTGCATGTCCTGGATCGTAGCCGTGACTCTCACCGGCATTCTCGGATTCGACAAGAACGCGGTATTCGGAGGCAATGAATACACTTCCCTCCTCTACTCGCTACTGTTCCTGTCCGTCCACCTGCTCACAGGCATCGTCCTGTACAGAAAGAAAATATTCATCAAACTCTAGATTGATTTCCATGAAAAAGACTCTGATTACCTTTGTGATGTGCACCCTCGTCTGCACCGGTGCCTTAGCACAGAACAAATATGACAATCATTATTACCTGACCATCGACGAAGTACCCAACAGCATCCGGATTCTCCCTCCTCCACCGGAAGAAAACAGCGCGAGATTCGCCTATGACAAAGCGATGTACGAATACGGGAAGAGCATCCGGGAGACGGCCCGAGGAAAAACCGCCATTCTGGATGCGGACACCAGTACGGACGGATTGTGCAAAGTATTCTCAGAAGCTTTCGGTATGGAACTCAGTAAAGCACATACACCGGAAATCTATCTGCTGATCAGTCACATGAAAGAAGATGCCGGGGATCTTGCGACCCGCCATGCGAAGCAACATTACATGAGGACACGTCCTTATGACCGTTTCAACGAAAACAGTTCCATCCCAGGCGTACAGAAAGGATTTTCCAAAAACGGATCCTATCCGTCCGGGCATACCGCAACAGGCTGGGCCCTGGCACTCGTGCTGGCGGAAATCAATCCGGACAGACAGGATGAAATCCTTTCCAGAGGTCTGGAAATGGGACGGAGCCGAGTCATCAGCGGATTCCATTACCAGAGCGACATCGATGCCGCGACCATCGTGGCTGCAGGAGTCGTCGCCAGACTTCATGCCGACAAGGACTTCACCCGTCAGCTGAAGAAGGCGAAACGCGAATTCAAAAGACTTTCCAGATAAACTCTACCAGATTCCATCAAGAGGCTCTTCCACCGGGAGGGCCTCTTCTGCGTTGAAGACCGGATAACGGAGAACAGCGAAGATCGGCAGATGATCGGAGGTTCGTTTCACGTCACCGGAACGGAAGCCCTTGCAGACCTCGCTGAAAATGACCTCATAAGACCCTGCATCCTTCAAAGCGAACATATAGTCCAGGCATTTGGTCGGAGTCGTCGCAGGACAGGTGAATTCCTCCGGAGTGATGCGGCTCCAATCTTTCTTCAGTTCCAGAATCGTCGCATCTCCCGGACGGGCGTTCATGTCTCCGCAGAGGAAGACCGGTTTTCCTTTTCCGGAATATCGGGTCTTCAATTCCTTCGTCAGTTTCTCCGCAGCTTTCAGACTGTTCTCCGCATAGAGCGGCATATGGACACCGGCCAGGACGAAATGTTCCGATTCGACGACCAGACAGACCCGATCCTCTCTTTCCTGACCAAATTTCGGGAACTTGATGGTGAAACTGTCGATCACCTTATACTTCTTGTCGTAGGCAGCACCGTTTCCATAAGCCGCATCCAGATGGAAGATATCCTTTCCGTAGTCAAAGGCCTTGGCAAAAATGGAATTCCACCCCATTTTTCCGGCAAAGACTTCCAGCTGGTCATAATCATGACGTTTGTTGTTCCGATCCAGTTCCGCGAGCAGCATGGCATCCACCTGCTTCTCCTTCATCATCGCGGCAATGGCCGGAATATGTCCTTCAGAGGACGGATCAGAATCGAGATTCTTCGAAAAGACAGCGACATTGTAAAAAGCCAGTTTCAGTTCTTCATACGTCGCCGTCGGTTGGAAACCGGTCAAGGGGAACTGGTACAGATGACCGGATTTCAGGAGAGTCGTCTTCATTTTCCGGCCCATTTCCAGCTGATTCTGTCCATCGACAGCCTTGAAAAGAACCGGTGTCTCAGCCATTTCCATGGACGGTACCACCAGCTGAAACGTCTGTACCTCATTTCCAAGTGTCCCCTTTGAGATCTTGAGCCGATATGGTTCTTCTGTGGCTCCGAAAAGAATTTCAGAAAGTTTCTCACCGTTTCCGGTCAACCGGAAAGTCAAGAGGGATGTCCCGTTTTCCAGGACGACCTCCTCATTCTGGTCTCCGGACGAGCGATGCCAGGAAAGACGGACGGCTTCGCGGTCGAAGGTGCCGGCTGTGGCATACTGTACTACGGGAACCTCGGGCTGCTCCATACTGGTAGCTGGAAAAAAGACATCGGTAAAAGCGTCCGCTGAAACTTTTCCACTGATCTTCCGGAAAGTTCCACGTTTCTGACCGGCACCTCCGGCTAATTCATAGACGGCGCTTTGCCTTGCGGCTCCTTCGCGGTTTTCCACGACTGCGATCTTATCTCCGGCTGCCCAGACGAGGCTACCGGAAGAAGGCATCGAAAGTTCGAGCATTCTGCCTTTTTCCATCTCCGGATCCTGCTCCGGCTTTTCGCTGCAGGCGGCTGTCATGAGCAGGAGCGCCATCAGAAGAAGAGAGTTGACTTTTTTCATGTGCTGTAAAATAGTTGCGTAAAATAAATAAGTTGCGGAATCGACATTCCTTAACAAATATAGCAACAATCTTACAGGAAACACCTCTCATTTCAAGAAATGACGACATACCCTCCCATGCTGACGCATGGGCCCCTCCCCCTGGGAAGGGTCGCGGGTCCGAACGAATCGCTCGTGAGTCCTACCTATTGCTTAGGTCCTACCTAAAACTAAGAGAGTCAGATCTTTTGATCTGACTCCTGGAGCGGAAAACGGGGTTCGAACCCGCGACCCTCGGCTTGGGAAGCCGATGCTCTACCACTGAGCTACTTCCGCAAATAGTGACGCTTTTCCGAAAGCGACCACTAAGTTATCTATTTTACTGCAATTAAACAAGGTTGTCCCCGTCAAATGCAGAAAAAACTACGCATCTTCACCTGCAGCCTTGAGACGCTCTGCATTCTCGGCGATCTGCAGCTGGTCCAGGACCTCCTGAATATCACCATCCATGAAGACCGGAAGATTGTACATCGTGTAATTGATGCGATGATCCGTCACACGAGACTGCGGATAGTTGTAGGTACGGATCTTCGCGGAACGGTCGCCTGTAGACACCATGGTCTTCCTCTTTGCGGAAATCTCGTTCAGGTACTTCTCGTACTCCAGATTGTAGAGACGGGTACGCAACTCAGCCAACGCCTTGTCGAAGTTCTTCAGCTGAGACTTCTCATCCTGACACTGCACGACCAGACCGGTCGGAATATGGGTCAGACGGATAGCGGAATAGGTTGTGTTCACAGACTGTCCACCAGGGCCGGAAGAACAGAAAGTATCCTTACGGATATCATTCATGTTCAGTTCGATATCGAACTCGTCCGCCTCCGGAAGCACTGCGACGGAAGCGGCGGAAGTATGTACACGCCCCTGAGTCTCCGTCTGCGGCACACGCTGCACACGATGCACGCCGGACTCATATTTGAGCACGCCGTAGACTCCATCACCGCTCACCTTGCAGACGATCTCCTTGAAACCGCCGGAAGCGCCCTCGGACTGGCTCGTCACCTCACACTTCCAACCTCTACGCTCAAAATATTTCGTGTACATACGGAAAAGATCACCGGCGAAAATGGCCGCTTCGTCACCGCCAGCACCGCCACGGATCTCCAGAATCGCGTTCTTGCTATCCTGAGGGTCAGCCGGGATCAGCAGGAGCTTGATGTTCTGCTCCATGTCAGGAATCTTCGGCTCCAGTTCAGCGATCTCTTCCTTCGCCATTTCACGCAGGTCCTCATCCTTCTCATTCTGAAGGATGTCCTTCGCCATCTCATAACTCTCCATCACCTGCCTGTACTCGTTGCCGGCCTTGATGATCGGTGCAAGCTCCTTGTACTCCTTGTTGAGCTGCACGTACTTCTTCATATCTGATATCACTTCAGGATCAGCAAGCTGGTTCTGGAGCGATTCATATTTGTCCTGAAGGCCCAAGACCTTCTCCAACAGTGAATTTTCTGCCATAAAATATTATATTGATTTGATATAACAACGTCTTCTCATATAGAGTTCCTTGAACTCGTAACGATCCCACACATTGATGGCCGTATTGGTCTCGATCTGAGGATTCGTGATCGCCACCTTGCAGCCGGCCCGCTGGAAAGCGGTCGCCATCAGCACATGAAAAATGGAGGATACCCCCGTATTCTGCCATTTCGGTGCAGCGCCGGTCAGCATCAGGTCAATGTTCTCGTAATTCTTCATTGCCCTGAGCAGATGGATCCAGCCGAACGGAAACAGATGTCCGTTGCATTTCTTCAAGGCCGTGGACAAGGACGGGAAAGCGATGCCGAACGCGGCGAAATCATTGTTCTCGTCCATCACCAGAGCGGACAGCTTCTTATCCAGCATCGAGATGGACATCTTCGCTTCCTCGGCAGCCTCGGCTTCGGTGAACGGGATGAAGTTGTAGACGATCCCGCTGAAACAATCATTGTAGATCTCGAAGAAGCGTTTCACCATCTTCCTGTCTTTCTTCAGCTGGTCGATATCCGCCTCATGGAGCTTGTAGCGCTCCTGCAGACGCTCGGCGATGCTTCTCACACGGTCCGGAACGCCCTGGTCCGCCTTGATCTTGTACTGGATCCAATCATATTCTTTCTCATAACCCAGACGGATCATGAAATCATTGTAATACGGATAATTGTACAGGCAGTTGAACGGAGGCATGTTCTCATAGCCCTCGACCAGCATTCCCTGCTTGCCAAGCGTGTTGTAGAACAGAGGTCCATGAACTTCATCCATACCATGTTCCTTTGCCCAGGTCTCAGCCGTGGAAAGAAGCAGTTGCGCCACCTTGATGTCATCGATGGCATCGAACCAGCCGAAACGTACCCTCTTCTTCTGATACAGTTCGTTGTAACGAGGATTGATCATCGCACAGATACGACCGACCACCTTCTTGCCGTCCATCACCATCCACAGTTTCTGCGTACAGTATTCCAGAGCGGCATTCTTGGTCAATGTGTCAAGCTGGTCAGAATCCAGCGCCGGCACATATTGAGGACAATCCTTGTACAGCTCTCTCGGGAACTTGACAAACTTCTTCAAATCCCTACGAGATTCCACTGTAATTACTTTATATTCACCCATTTATATAGATTTAGGTTCATACTCCACCTGAAATAGGCAAAAGTTCTGTGCAAATTTAGCAAAAAGAATTAAAATTCCGCACTCTGCCTCAGGTATTCCAAGGCAGCCTGGGCACAGGCACAACCGAAGACCGGCGGAATGTAGGAGATCGTCCCGACCTGGGATTTCTTGTTGCGGTCCTCACAAGGAACGATCGAATCCTTATCCGGAAGTTCCTCGGAGAAAACCACCTTGAAGCCTTTGCTGATGCCCATATGCCTGAGGCGTTTCCGCACGATATAGGCCAATGGACAATTGAAGGATTTGCTGACATCCGTGATGCGCACCTTCGTCACGTCGAACTTCGCCCCGGCCCCCATGGAGGAGACCAATGGAATCCCGCTGTCCATCGCCCATTTGATGAGGTTGAGCTTCGGGGCCAATGTGTCGATGGCATCGACCAGGAAGTCAATGCGGTAGCCCCCCAGCTGCGCAGCGACCTGATCAGCTTCCAGATACTCCTCCACGATCGTCAGATCAAGCTCCGGATTGATATCCTTCAGACGAGCCGCCAGCACCGCGCACTTCGGTTTCCCGACCGTCGAATCCAAGGCCAGCAGCTGACGGTTCTTGTTCGAGAGGTTCACCTCATCGCTATCGAGGATGAGCAGATGGCCGACACCAGCCCTCACGAGCATCTCCGCGGCATAACCGCCGACACCGCCCACGCCGATCACCGCGACATACGAATCTTCGAAATGCTGGAGCATCTTGTCCCCGACCAGCATACGGGTCCTTACTTTCCAATCTTCCATAGCCCCATTGACCTAAAGACCTTCTGCCTTCGCTTCATCCCAGATCTCGTCCATCTCGGCAAGCGTCATATCCGTCAGATTGCGCCCCTGGCGGATGGTATGCTCCTCGAGATAAGTGAAGCGGTTGCGGAACTTGGCGCAGGTACGTTCGAGTGCAGTATCCGGATTCAGATCATACAGTCGAGCGGCATTGACGACAGAGAACAGGTAATCGCCGAGCTCGCCCTCAGCACGATCCTTCGCAGCCTTGAACTCAGCCTCGTCATCGGCCTTATCCATCGCCTCAAGTTCCGCCTGGTACTCGCCCAGCTCTTCCTTCACCTTGTCCCAGACCTGCTCCTTCCTCTCCCAATCGAAGCCGACACCACGGGCCTTGTCCTGCATACGGTAAGCCTTGAGAAGCGGCGGAAGGGTCACCGGAACGCCGGAAAGCACCCGCTTGTTGCCGCCCTTCTCCTTGGTCTTGAGCATTTCCCAGTTACGGGCGACCTCGTCCGCATCAGCGACCTTCACGTCTCCGAACACATGAGGATGACGATAGATCAGTTTCTCGCAAAGCGCATTGATGACGTCCACGATATCGTAATCCTGCTTTTCCTCACCGATCTTCGCGTAGAACAGCACATGGAGCAGGAGATCACCCAGCTCTTTCTTGATGTTCGGCTTGTCGGCATTCATGATCGCATCGCTCAGTTCATAAGTTTCCTCGATGGTCTGGACGCGCAGAGACTCGGTCGTCTGCTTGCTGTCCCAGGGGCATTTCGCGCGAACCTCATCCAGGACATCCAGGATGCGGCCGAAAGCCTCCAGTTTTTCTTCTCTCGTTTTCATTATCTCAGTTTTACGAATTTCTATCCAACGGCAGAAGCATTCTTCGTCTGCCGGGGACAAAATTACGAAAAATTACTATCTTTGAGAGTACTAACACAAACATTCGATAACACGGAAACGAATTATGCTCCAGCCGATCCATTTCGTGACAGCCGATGAAGCTGTCCAGACCGTCAAGTCCGGTGACCATGTCCATTTCAGCAGTGTCGCCAGCGCACCGAAAGTCCTCATCGACGCTCTCTGCAGACGCGGAGACCGGAAAGAACTGCAGGACGTGCACATCCATCATCTACACACCGAAGGCCCGGCGCCCTATACGGACCCGAAGTATGACGGAATCTTCTTCCATCAGGCTTTCTTCGTCGGGGCCAATGTGCGTGCCGGTGTCCAGTCCGGCTATGCGGACTACATTCCAGTGTCGCTGAGCGAGACCCAGCAGCTTTACCGCTGCGGTGCTGTTCCCTGTGACGTCGCCATGATCCAGGTCTGTCCGCCAGACAACAATGGCTTCGTCTCCTTAGGCACTTCCGTCGACGCGACCCTGGCCGCGATCGAACAGGCGAAGACCGTCATCGCCGTGGTCAACAGAAACGTCCCTCGTTCCTTCGGACAGGCGCTGATCCCGATGTCCCTCATCGACCTTTTCGTGGAAGACGACACCCCTCTTGTCCCAGCCCATTTCCGGGAACCGGATGAAGTACAGAAAGTCATCGGCCGCAACTGCGCGGAACTCATCGAAGACGGAGCCTGCCTCCAGATGGGCATCGGCTCCTTACCGAACGCTGTCCTGGCTCAGCTCCATGGACACCGGGATCTGGGCATCCATACGGAAATGTTCGCGGACGGCGTCCTGGAACTCGTCAAAGAAGGAGTGATCACCGGACGACGCAAAGGAACGGACCGGGAAAAACTGGTCGCGACTTTCCTGATGGGATCACCGGAAGTCTATGACTTCATCGACAACAATCCGATGGTCGCCATGATGGATGTCGGTTACACGAACAATCCGTACATCATTTCCCGCAATCCGAAGATGACAGCGATCAATTCCGCCGTCGAGATTGACCTGACCGGTCAGGTCTGTGCGGACTCGATCGGCACGAAACACTACTCAGGTGTGGGTGGGCAGCTGGATTTCGTATTGGGAGCCTCCTATTCGGAAGGCGGAAAGGCCATCATCGCCATGCCATCCTGCACAGGATCAGGAGCCAGCAAGATCATCCCGACGGTGAAGCCCGGTGGAGGGATCGTGACACCACGCGCCCAGGCGCACTGGATCGTCACCGAATACGGTGCCGTGAACCTCTACGGCCGCTCCATGCAGGAACGTGCCCGACTGCTGACCAGCATCGCGGCACCTCAGCACCGTGAAGCTTTGGAACGCGCAGCCTTCGAGCGCTTCGGTCCTCATTACCTGAGGGTCAGATAGAACCGCGAAGATTATCCTCCGGACAGATGATCAGTTTCCAGCGACAGCAGCCTGCGCTCTACGGCGTTCGGTCAACGCACGCTGGAACTTGCGGGCATTGCGCAGATGCTCGGTATAAGTAGCTGCGAAATCATGCGTGCCGTCGAAATCAGGGCTGGCGCAGAAATAAAGATAACGGTGGCTATCCGGATGGAGCACGGCCTCCAGCGCCGCTTTCTCCGGCACATTGATCGGAGCCGGCGGCAGACCGGTATGCCTGTAGGTATTGTATGGAGAATCCACTGCCAGATGTTTCTTCAAGATGCGATCCAAAGTATAGTCATGGCAGAATGCAATGGTCGGATCCGCCTGAAGACGCATTCCCCTGTGGTAACGGTTCAGATAGACGCCCGCGATAGTCGGATACTCCTCCTGCATCAGGGACTCACCGGTCACGATGGAAGCCAGGACCTCGACCTGTTTCGGGGTCAGTCCCTGCGCGGCAGCCGCCGCACGACGTTCCTCATTCCAGAAACGCTCATATTCACGTTGGAAACGATTGAAGATCTCATCGATGGAAAGGGTCCAGTACATCTCATAGGAATCCTTCAGGAAAAAGCCGAACACATCCTCCGGTGTACGGCCGTAACGGCTCAGGAAGGCAGAGTCACAGAGCGCATTCATGACGGTCGTGGAATCCACCATCATCTGCCGGCTGATCCGCTGTGCCAGACGGTCCTTCATCCGCAAGGTGCCGCTGAGCACCAGATGATTGTCTGCCGTCTGCCAGCCGAAGAGCAGCTTGCGGGCCACTCCGACACTGGTCGTTTCGGGCGAGATTTCATATTTACCCGGCCTGATATTGCGGACCGCACCGTCAACGATACCGTCACACAAGCCAACCTTGCGGAAAGCACGGTCCAGACTGCGCGGACGCAACATTCCTGCACCGGTGGACAAAGAATCCGAAATCTCCGCCAAGGAAGTCTCGGGATAGACATAGAGAAAATAACTTTCCTGGAAATTCGGAATCTTATTGTCAATGTACCAGCGGCCTCCGATGAAGCCTGCTGCCATGGTTCCTCCCAACAGCATGACCGTCAGGACCAGGCACCATACCGAGCATATTCTCTTCTTGTTCTTCATAGTTTCATCTATAAGCAAGTTGCAGTCGGTCGTCATCACCTCAAGCGGATCAGATCGCCCGGCATCAGTTCAGATTCTGACTTGATCTTGTTGAGCTTCATCAGACAGCTCTTCTTCACCGCGAAACGCTGAGCCACGTCACGCAGGCTCTCCCCTTCCGCCAGAACATGTTTGTCCAGACCTTTGGCTGCCCTGTTCTTCTTCGCCTGGAGATAGACCACGGTTCCGGCGGCCAACGGTTCATCCTTCTTCAGGTCATTGAAACGAAGGATTTCTCGCTTGAACAGATCATAATCATGAGCGATCTCGGCATAGGTCTCGCCTTCCTTGGCATAGATGAACGGCACCCCGTTCTGGGAGAACATCTTACGGGACAGAGAGAATGCGAAAACCTCGCGGCTGCCGGCCTCCATCGGCTTTGCCTGCTCCAGTCTGGACGGAGACTCCGGCACAGCAGCCTTCTCCTCCACCCTACCATTGACCTTCATCTTCGCGCTATCATAAGCATCCAGGTCATATTCTTCGATGAGCGAAATCAGTTTCTTCGGATAAGCCGGATCCGTCGCATAGCCAGCCTTCTTCAATCCGTAAGCCCAGCCCTTATAATCGGTCAGCTTCAAATCGAAGAGCGAACGGTAGCGGTCGTTATACCTCAGGAAATCCGAATGATCGAGAAAAGACTCCCGAGCCGTCACATATTTCCGGAAACACTCTCCTCTCCGATCATCATCATGATAAGCCTTGGCACCTTTCCAGTTGTGACACTTGATTCCGAAATGGTTGTTGTGCTCCCTCGCCAGTACCGAACGACCGGCGCTGGACTCCAGAAGCCCCTGCGCCAAGGTGATGCTGGCCGGGACACCCGTACGGTACATCTCCGAAACAGCAAGCTCGGCATATTCGCCGATATAAGCTCGACGATAGAAATCAAGGCTCTTGTCCGCCCCTGCCGGAAAAACGAGCAGCAGCGAAAGGAATGCGATCAGGAAAGTTCTGTATCTTTTCATTTCATGGTCATTTATACGGCCTGTCCCAAGCTTTTCTCAGGTCAATGAGGCCAATGAAGCGCTAAGGTAGTAATTTTACTCCATTTTCACGAGAGGTACCTCATAGATATCTCCCTCATGAGTCAGATAAGTTTCCGGAAATATGGTCCGAGCCTCTTCCTGGAAAGCGCTGACATCCGGAAATCGGGAAGAATAATGACCGATCAGCAAGCGCTCGGCACGCGCTTCCAACGCACAGCGTGCGGCATCGGCCGTCGTCGAATGGAAGGTTGTCCGCGCGAGATCCGCCATTTCGACCGGGAAAGTCGCTTCATGGTAAAGCAGAGACACGCCTTGCACCCAGGAAGCCAGTTCCGGGAAAGGAGCGGTATCGCTGCAATAAGCATAGCTGCGCGGGACATAAGGCTGATAAGCCACCTCATCATTGATCGGAAGACCGCCGCGAAGCACTTCCTCCCCACGTTTGATACTGGCAATCTCCGCCACTCCCAGCCCGTAACGTTCGATCGCTTCTTTGCGGACATTCAGCTGAGGAACCTTCTCACGGATCAGGTAGCCACAGCATTCGATCCGGTGGTTCAATGGAAAAGACAGCAGTTCTATGTTCTTCGTACTGAATACGACCTGCGGTTCCTTCATCGTCGTCACGACATGATGGATCTCATAACGGAGTCCTTCTCCGAAAGTAGATTTGAAGAAGTCCAGGATCGGCCCCAGAGCGCGCGGACCATAGATGTTCAAGCACCCCGTCCGGCCCAGCATGGCCATTGTGGACAGCAAGCCGAAAAGACCGAAGCAATGATCACCATGGATATGCGAGATGCAGATGTCGGATATCTTCAGGAACGAGATTTTCTGACGTCTCAGGTTGATCTGGGCAGCTTCGCCACAATCCAATAAAAACAAGCGCCCACGTACGTCTAGTACCTGGGCGCTTGGATATCTGCAAGTAGTGGGCAGGGCAGATGCCGTGCCCATTACATGAAGTGTAAAATTCATCTTGAGGACGAATTACTCACCTTTCTCGAGTTTGTCTTTCAAAGCAGCGAGTGCGTCGATGTCACCAAGGGTGGTCTTCTCGATGCTGGTGTTGATCTTGCGGACAGCCTTCTTGGTGCTGTCAGCCTCAACAGATGCTTTCTCTGCTTTGATTTCCTCTGAAGAGTAAGTCTTCACGTGAGAAAGAGTGATCTTCTTGGCGTTGCGTTTGAGATCCATCACGCGGAATGCGAGAGTCTCACCTGCAACCGGCATTGAACCATCCTCTTTGACGAGCTCTCTGTTGAAGCAGAATGCGTCAACGTCAGCGTCGAGAGTGATGACAGCGCCTTTCTCAGTGATGCTTGCGATCGGAGCCTCGATAACTGTACCTACAGCGTATTTAGCCTCGATCTCATCCCATGGGTTAGGAACGAGCTGTTTGTGGCCAAGGCTGAGCTTGTGGTTCTCCTCGTCGAAACCAAGGATGACAACCTCGATGCTGTCACCTGTAGCGACAAGCTCTGAAGGATGTTTGATCTTGTTCCAGGAGAGGTCGCTGATGTGTACGAGACCCTCGATACCTTCCTCGAGCTCTGCGAATACGCCGAAGTTAGTGATATTGCGGACAATTGCAGTGTGCTTTGAGTTCACCGGATATTTCTCGTGGATGTTCTCCCATGGGTTAGGAACGAGCTGTTTCAGACCGAGGGACATCTTCTTCTCCTCTCTGTCGAGGGTAAGAACCTGAGCCTCAACCTCGTCACCGACTTTCAGGAAGTCTGAAGCGATGCGGAGTCTTGGAGACCATGACATCTCAGAAACGTGGATAAGACCTTCGACACCTGGCTCGATCTCTACGAATGCACCGTAGTCAGCGATGAGGACAACTTTACCCTTAACCTTGTCACCGACCTTGAGGTTCGGATCAAGAGCATCCCAAGGGTGCTGAGTAAGCTGTTTCAGACCGAGAGCGATTCTCTTCTTCTGCTCATCGAAGTCGAGGATGACGACGTTGATCTTCTGGTCGAGGGAAACGACCTCTTCCGGATGATTGATTCTGCCCCATGAAAGGTCTGTGATGTGGATGAGTCCGTCTACGCCACCGAGGTCAACGAATACACCGTAACCTGTGATGTTCTTGACAGTACCCTCGAGAACCTGACCTTTCTCGAGCTTGCTGATGATCTCGCTCTTCTGCTGCTCGAGCTCTGCCTCGATGAGAGCTTTGTGAGATACGACAACATTTCTGAACTCCTGGTTGATCTTGACGATCTTGAAGTCCATAGTCGTGTCAACATACTGATCGTAGTCGCGGATAGGCTTGATGTCGATCTGCGAACCTGGCAAGAAAGCCTCGATTCCGAACACATCGACGATCATACCGCCCTTCGTACGAGTCTTGACATAACCTTTGACGATCTCGTTGTTGTTGAATGCGTCGTTGACCATATCCCAAGAACGGAGCTGACGTGCTTTCTTGTGAGAAAGAATGAGCTGACCTTTCTTGTCCTCTGCGGTCTCGACATAAACTTCTACTTTGTCACCGACTTTGAGATCCTGGTTGTAACGGAACTCCGGAGCCATGATGACACCTTCACTCTTGTAACCGATGTTGACGATCACTTCTCTTTTGCTGATGCTGGTAACGACACCCTCTACAACCTCACCTTCAACGACTTTTGAAAGCGTAGCGTCATAAAGCTTGCTGATGCTGTCCTTGTCTACATCTGCGCCGTAGACATCAGTGCCCTCGAATGCATCCCAATCGAACTGATCAGGATCCACTGAAGCGTTCAAGGCTACCTTTGCGGTCTCCTCGACTGCTGGAGTCTCCTCCACTGCAATGTTTTTGTTTTCTTCCATAATTGATTGATTTAAACAAATTAGGGGTTTAACATTATGTTGTTCCTTCTCCCCGGATGGACCCGATATGCCTTATAAAGCCATAAAAAAGCGCACCCCTGAGGACAAAGGCGCGCAAATATAAGCATAAATTTCAGAGAAACAAGCGCTAAAGCAACTTTTTCTTTTTAAATATCAGCAAGATAAGACCGAAGGACAAAGCCATGAGTACCAGTACGATGACCCAGTCCCAACCGGTGCCGGTCGCCGGCAGCCATACGTTCATGCCATAGAAGCTGGCGATGAGAGTCGGTGGCATCAGCAGCAGGGAAACCAGCGTGAAGACCTTCATGATCTTGTTCTGGTCCAGGCTGATCAGACCGATCACCGTATTCTGCAGATACTCCAGACGCTCGAAACCGAAGTCCGTATGGTTGATCAGGGAAGAGATGTCCTTCAGAAGCACATTCAGCTTCTTCTGATAATCGGACGGAAACTTGCTGCTCTTGAGAATGGAAGAGATGGTACGCTGCTTATCGATGATGTTCTCACGGACGAGCATGGTGTTTTCCTGCAGCTGATTGATATCCAGCAGGAATTCTTCATTGATATCCTCACCGAGGGTCACCTTCTTGTTATACTGCTCGATCTCCCGGGACATGAGCTCGATCATATCGGCATCCAGGTCGATACGCTGCTCGAGGATGCTGATGAAGACGATGTTTCCGGTCGGATAAAGCTGCGGGAAGGCCATCACCCTGCGCTGCAGATCCGTAAAGCTCTTGAGCGGAGATTCACGCAATGTCGTCAGCACGGTATCGCTCAGGATGAAGGAAACGGTCTCCATGGAATACTCCTCCGGACCAGGAATCAGGAAGTTCGTGTTCGCGAAGATAGCGACCTCATTCTCGAAGAAACGAGAAGAACTCTCGATCTCTTCAGCCTGCGCCCTACTCTGTACGGTCGTACCCAAGAAAGCCTCTGCAGCCCTTTTCTCCTCACCCGAGGGATTGAACAAATCTATCCAAACCACACTCTCCTTCCGCATCGTTCTCAGATCATTCTCTGAGAGTGAAAATACGATCTGATCGTTTTCTCTGTAAAATATCTGGATCATACCGTCCCTTTTTAATGGTGAAACTTAACGTACAGACATCCCGTTACAGGATAAGTCTGCAAAAATATGCTTTTTTTCCCGGAAGGCAAAATTTTCAAGCTACTGCGGTCTGAAAATCTGACGGTTCGTCAACGAACGACCGAGCGTCAGCGAGTCCGCATACTCCAGATCGTCACCGAAACCCAAGCCACGGGCCAATGAAGAGATCTTCACCCCGAAACGAGCCAGCTGCCGGTAAATGTAGAAAGAAGTCGTCTCTCCCTCCACATCGCCGCTCAACGCCAGAATGACCTCGATGCCGGAAGTCTCCCCTTCAGCGCAATCAGCGCAAAGACCTTTCACCCGACTGACCAGCTGAGAGACCGTCAGATCGGAAGGTCCGATCCCGTTGATCGGGGAAATGATCCCGCCCAGCACATGATACACTCCCCGGAACTGTCCGGTATTCTCGATGCTCATCACGTCCCGCACATTCTCGACCACACAGATCGTCCGATGGTCCCTGGACTTGTCCGAGCAGACCGAGCACAGTTCGCCGTCTGAAATCATCATGCACTCCTTGCAATAATGCACCTCATCCCGCAGCGCGTTGATCGCCGCCGTGAAATGATGGACGTTTTCCTGCGGCTGCTTCAGCAGATGAAGCGCCAGGCGCAAGGCACTGCGGTTACCTACTCCAGGGAGAGAGCTGATGGCATCGACGGCCTCTTCTAAAAGTTTGGATGGATAGTTGTTCTTGTACATGCAATATACTATATAGGTCAATGATTGGAGCGATGGTAAGGAATCAGGCGGTCGATAGGATCTTTCACGAAACCTGTGAACCTCACCCCGTGCATCAGCCCGATCTTCCGGAGCTGTTCCTCACACATCCAGCCGAAAGTGCCGACCACCCCCACCTCATGATGGGCCACGTCATAAGTCAGCACCGAACGCTGGAGATAAGCCTCGAAATTCCGGAACAGCAGCTGCGACACATAAGGATGGTCGCGGTACTCCAGAATGAAAGGCACGAAATGCGCCAGGTACCGGGAAGGAGCCTCCTCCCTGTAAATGTGCCGGACAATGGTCTCGTAGCTGGCATCGAACTCCCGGCAGAACGGCTCCGCCACCTCCGGCGGCACCAGATTCTTGAAAAGATCTGCGATGAAATCACGTGCGAAAACGGCACCGCTCCCCTCATCCCCTAAGATGAAGCCGCCGGAACGGACCTTGAAATGAACATTCCGTCCATCATAGAAACAGGTGTTCGATCCCGTTCCCAGAATAGAGACTATTCCTGCCTCGTTGCCCCAGAGTGCTCGTGCCGCAGCCACCATGTCCGAATTGAACTCGACCTGTGCCTTCGGAAAATGCCGGAGAAACATAGCCTCCAGTTCCGGTTCAGGACGATCCGCGACCAGACCGGCGGCATAGAAGTAGATCTTCTCCACCCGCTCCGTCGGACAGGCTGCCAAAAGTCCCTTGCAGGCCTCGTCCAGGATCGCCTCCATGGCAGGCTCGTCCATCAGGGCCACATTGATGCCTCGGGTCCGGCACTGACGGGTCTCCCCCGTATTCTTGTCAATGAGCGCCCACGAAATCTTCGTAGCGCCGCTTTCTGCAATCAGAATCATATGCTAATCGATATATTGTCCATGTCTGCGCCAATGAACCAGTCCGAAGACAGCAGACACGATGTAGACGGCGGACAAGGCGGACATCCACCACAGTCCTTCCATCATGTTGTAAACGGTCCAGACCGCATTCGCCAAGATCCAGACATACCACTGCTCGATATAGGCTTTCGTCAGCCAATAAGTGCCGATGGCACTGAGCACGACATTCAGGACACTCAGCCAGCTGGAAAGCTTTTCCGTCCAGAGGCCGATTTCCTGAAGGAATTGAGGCACAAGGACCATGCCTGCAACCAGCAGAGCCAGTCCCAGCGTCACTTCCTTCTTGCTCAGGTGCTTCATGACCAGGACATCCTTTTCCGGAGCCGCACTGTCCTTGGCACTCCCCTTGAAAGTCTTCCACTGATAAAGTCCATAGACCGAAATCACGGTATAGTAGAGATACAGCAGGAACATCGGCAAGCCGTCTCCCGGAGCAGAAGCATCCGGCATCATGCTGCGGACAAATATCGTTCCGTATACGCCCATGGTACCCAGGGAAGTCACCACACCGAGGACCCACATCGAATTCTTCTGCAAGACCTCCAATATAACATAAATCACCCCCGTAACGAGGGTGATTATCTCAAGCGATTCCATTACATCCATAACGGAAGCATATGACCGGTTAAAGAACCTCGATAAGTTCCACCTTGAATACCAATGCGCTGTAAGGAGGGATGGCACCTGGAGCGCCAGTCTCACCGTAAGCGAGGTTGTAAGGGATGTAGAACTCATAGGTAGCACCTTCTGACATCAGCTGCACACCCTCCGTCCAACCGGCGATCACCTGGTTCAGACCGAAAGTAGCGGGTTCATTCCTGTCATAGGAGCTGTCGAACTTGTGGCCGCTGATGAGCGTACCCTCATAATGGCATTTCACCTGTGAAGTCGCAGATGGTTTTCTGCCGGTACCCTCTTTGATGACCTTGTACTGCAGACCGCTCGGAAGCACCGTCACGCCCTCTTTCTTGGCGTTCTCCGCAAGGAAATCTTCACCTTCCTTACGGAAAGCCTCAGATACTCTTGCCACTTCCTCTTTCTGCCTAGCTTCGAGATCACCGAAATATTTGTCCAGCAGCTTGCCGGCCTCCTCGAACGGGATAGCAGGCTCTTCACCATCAAGCAATGCTTTCAGACCTGCGGAAAAATCCTCGAAGTTCACATCCTTCACTCCGGAAGAAATCATGTTGTGGGCGATGCTCATGCCCAGTGCATAACTTGTCTTGTCCATCTTCTGCCGAAATTATTTGGTAGCCATCGCCGCGATAGCGATTGAGTTCAACTTAGTATCGATGCTGTCAGCACGGCTGGAAAGGACACATGGAACCTTTGCGCCGACGACCATACCTGCCTGGTGCACACCTGCAGCAAGTTTGGAATTCGTCTTGTAGAAGACATTCGCAGACTCGATGTTCGGGAAGAGCAAGCAGTCGGCATCACCGGCAACCGGACTGACAAGATGTTTGATCTCCACGGACTCCTGGTCGATAGCGACATCCAATGCAAGAGGACCGTCAGCGACACAACCCTTGATCTGACCTCTCTCGACCATCTTTGCAAGAAGAGCAGCCTCTACGCAAGCCGGCATACCGACCATCATCTGCTCAGTAGCAGCGATGAAAGCGACCTTAGGCTGACTGATGCCCATGGAATGAGCGGTGTTCACCAGATAGTTGGTCATGGCGATCTTCTGTTTGAACTCAGGAGCAGGGATGACGGCCATATCACTCAAAAGGATGAGCTTATGATAGTTCGGATTCTCGATCACGGCTACATGGCTGAGGACAGCTTTCGGAGGCAGGAGACCGCACTCCTTGTTCAGAATGGCCCTCATGAACTTGTCTGTGGAGCAAAGACCTTTCATCAGGATATCACCCTCACCGTCACGGACCATCTGGACAGCCTGAGCGACTGCCTTCAGCTCGACCGGATTATGTACGACAGTGAATTTGGCGATGTCAATACCTTCAGCAGCACACTGCTCCTTGATAAGATTCTCATCACCTACGAGCGTAACGTCAACGATACCGAGGTCAATGGCCTGGCTGGCAGCTCCGATCGTGTGGCCATCCACACCCCAGGCTGCGATCATTCTCTTTCTAGCTCCCCTGTTCTTGAGCTCTGCAAAAATGTCAGTAAATTTTGTAAACATCTTATATTAGTTGGTTTAATGATTATTCTTCTTCGTTCAGGACAATGTTCATGGTATCGCGTGCGATCATCAGTTCCTCATTGGTCGTGATGGCAGCTACCTTGACCGCTGAATCAGGAAGTGAGATCATCACATCCTCACCGGCGATCACGTTGGCCTCATAATCGAATTTCACACCGAGGTAAGTGAGGTTCTCGCAGACTCTGCGGCGGAGACGGCTGTTGTTCTCACCGATACCACCCGTGAAGACGATGAGATCCACGCCGTTCATGGCGGCGGCATAGGCACCGATCTGCTTGGTGATCTCGTAAGTCAGTTTCTTGAGCGCGAGCTTGGCCCTTGCGTTGCCGGCGTTGGCAGCCTCATTCAGGTCACGGGCATCGGAAGAGATGCCGGAGATGCCGAGGAAGCCGGATTTCTTGTTGAGCACCCTGCTCATCTCCTGCGGAGTGAAACCTTCCTTCTCCTCCAGGAAAGTAACGATCTCAGGGTCGATGTTACCGCAACGGGTACCCATCGTGAGCCCCTCGAGCGGAGTCAGACCCATGGTCGTATCGATACATTTGCCGTTAGCGACCGCAGCGATGGAACTTCCGTTTCCGAGGTGACAGGTGATGATCTTGGAATAGTTCAGATCCAGACCTGCGAACTTCGCACCTTTCGCGGACACATATTTATGGCTGGTGCCGTGGAATCCGTATCTGCGGATACCGTATTTCTCATAGTACTCGTATGGAATCGCATACATGTAAGCGTATGCAGGCATGGTCTGATGGAAAGCCGTATCGAAGACGACGACCTGAGGGACCTCAGGAAGCACCGCAGACACAGCCTTGATACCCAAGATGTTGGCAGGATTATGAAGCGGAGCGAGCGCAGCGCACTTCTCGATCTGCTCGATCACATGGTCGTTCACCAGCGTACTGCAGACGAACTCCTCGGCGCCATGGACTACACGGTGTCCGACAGCCTCGATGTCCTCAAGGGTCTTCAGCACACCGTACTCCTTGTCAAGGAGAGCATCCATAACGGCCTGAATGCCGACCGTGTGGTCAGCGATAGGCATTTCCTTTACAAATTTCTCCTTACCGGTAGCCTGATGTTTGATGCAACCGATTTCCAATCCGATTCTTTCAACCAGACCTTTGGCCAAAAGATCATAGACCTCGTCATTCTTCATGTCAAGAAGCTGATACTTCAAAGACGAGCTTCCACAGTTAAGTACTAAAATTATCATATGATTATTAATTAGGGTAAACCTTTAAAAAATTTACATATATGCTTGCAAAGTTATAAAAATTCTCTGTATTTTAGCAAAAACGAGTACGAAATGACAGAGGAGAGAGAAATTGCGGGCTTCGTGCTTCCACTTGCCGCCGGCATCGCGGCCTGTTCCACCATCACATCCACTTTTCCGAGCGCAGGAGCGGGCATTTCAGGACTTCTCCTTGCCTTCGTTCTCCTATGGATAGGCTGGAAGCACCGCTGCGACAGAGGGCCGGTTCTCGTCGCCAGCGCGGCAGCGGCTTTCTTCACCGGACTCTTCCTGTTCTCCACCTGGAGCATGAGCCATATCCTCCACCCGTTCGAGTTCCCCTCCATCCGCGGTTCCATTGACCTGAACTTTCCACATGAAGAGACGAACGGACTGCTGAATGCCTTGATCACCGGAAACAAGAGCGAACTCTCCAAGAACACGATCTCAGCCTTCAGGAACAGCGGGGCGGCACATCTGCTCGCCCTCAGCGGGCTTCATCTGGGCCTTCTCTATGCCATTCTGCAGAAACTGCTGCTCCTCCTCGGCCGGAGTCTCACCGCACGCCGGATCCGTTGGTTCCTGCTGCTGCTCCTCGCTGGAAGCTACACTTTAGCGACAGGCGCCTCTCCTTCCCTGGTGCGCGCCTTCCTTTTCATTGTCCTGAACGAGACTTCCCGTCTGACCGGACGACCGCAGCGCACCGCGCAGATCCTCATGAGCGCCTTGACCTTGCAGCTGCTCCTCACACCAGCGGCCCTGCTCACGACCGGTTTCCAGCTTTCCTACCTTGCCGTAGGCGGCATCATCTACATTTATCCCCTGCTGGAACGATGCTGGCCGGACCCGGAAGACGAAGATCGCAGCTGGATGCGGAAAGTATGGAAATCCGCCTGCCTGTCCATCTCCTGCCAGCTCACCACCAGTCCATTGGCCTGGATCCGCTTCGGCAGCATGCCGGAACATTTTCTACTGACCAACCTGCTCGCCATTCCTCTTACCGGCCTGCTCATCCCCATCGCCCTGCTCACGATCATCCTGGAGGCCTCGGGCTGCTGCCCGGACTTCCTGCTGCTGACGGTTGACCGGCTCGCTTCAGCGCTGATCCGCCTGCTGGAGCTGATCTCCGTAATGTAAATCAACGGGAATCAATCGTTCATGTTGAAACCGGATGAGACCCAGGTCCTCATCGCACCCTCGTCATCATAGACCAGACAGGCCTCGACCTCCGGCTGATGCGCCTCCACGAAAGCCTGCGCTTCCTCCAGGCCGACCACCATACAATAGGTCGCATAAGCATCCGCCGTGAAACCGTCTTTCGCGATGACAGTTGCACTTAAAAGATTGTGCTCCACCGGACGACCGGTTCTCGGATCGATGGTATGGGCATATTTCCGTCCGTCCCGGACATAGAATTTCCGGTAATTGCCGCTGGTCACGATACCGCAAGGCCTGGCCGGAGCGGAAAAGACTCCGCAGATATCCGTTCCGGGCGCCTCGTTACCGTCCGTCGGCGTATCGATGGCCAAAGTCCAGGATTTCCCATGCGGGTTCAATCCCTGGCAATAGATTTCGCCGATATCCACCAGCATATCCTTGACACCGAGCGACTGCAGATAAGCCGCCACCCTGTCACAGCTGTAGCCCTGTGCTACCGCATTATAGTTCAGGACCGGCATCGCCTCGGTCTCCGCATCTTTCAGCAAAGATTCCGGATAAAGCCGGCCATCCGGCAGGACCAGATAACGGATATTGCTTTTCAGCAAACCCATGCCGCAAGCGGCCCGAAGGCTGTCCACCACCTCGTCTGAAGGAAGTTCGCCCGAGCGGAAACCGAAGCCCCAAGCGTCGAAAAGCGGACCGGAAGCGACATCCACCACCCCTTCCGTCTCTTCGTAGATCCTGTAGGATTTCTCATACAGGTCAATGAAGACCTCCGTCGGCTGAACCGCTTCTCCAGCATTGAAATGAGTCAGCAGCGAATTCCTGTTATAGCCAGACAAGGAATTGTCGATGTCCAGCAGGATCGAATCCACCGCCTGCTGCAACTCCGCCTCATCCATGGTCAGAAGCCCCTGGTAACCGTTGAGATTCAAAGTGACATTATAGATACCGCCCTGTGCAAAGCCGGAAATCCGGACATACTTATCCTGCGGGCGGCAGGAAACCAGCGGCAAGAAAGCCAGGACCATGATCCCCATAGTAAACATATGCAGAAAACGACGCTGTTTCATATTCCTTTTATTTATAGAAGTGTAACATTTGAAGCAAAGTTAATGGATTTTTGGATTAATTTCTGCATCTTTGCAAGATTGAACCTATATTTTGATGAAAATGAAATTGAACACTGTCCTCAAGACCGCCATCATAGCAGGGCTGCTCGTCAGTACCGCAGCCTGCAAGAAAGACAAGAAAGAAGAAGTCCTCCCGAACCTCAAAGGTACGGTAATGACCAGTCTTCCGCGCTATCTCCTGCAAGGAGAGAAGATCGCTTTCACCCCGAAAGGAGTCACCCACCCGGAAAACAAGCCGATGGGATGGTACATCACGGTCAGCAAGGACAAGAAAGAAGTCTATAGGGACACCTTGAAGAAATTGAACGAGGAGAAGATCAAGGAATTCAGCTATGTCTTCCCTGCCGATTCCGTCGGCAACTACCAGATCCAATGCGCCGCTTATGCTGACGGCTACAACACGAACTACAGCAGCCGTCACCTCACGGTCGTAGGACCGCTGATGCGTGCCAAACCGATCATCATCAACGGAGAGACTGTCTACCAGCTGCGCAGGAACGAGCATGCTTCCATCACGGAGAGCGGCATTGACTTCAACAATGGCAAGTATTTTGATATAGAGAACCGTCGTTACTTCTACCATGAAGCGACCGAAGGCCTCTATTGGATGCAGGACAACCTCATGGAGCCAGGCAAAGGAAAAGCCTACACGAACGAAGAAGCCATGAGCAGCATCTTCGGAAGGTACTACTCCTGGGAGGAAGCGAAGACCGTCTGTCCGGAAGGCTGGAGACTGCCGACCGCATCAGAATGGGATGCCCTCGTTTCCAGAACGGAAGAACTGCTGAAAAGCGGGACAGAAGCAGGACAGACCGTACCGGGTGCCTGGGTCGCTGATGCCAGATTCCACGGAGTGACGATGTGGGAATACTGGCCGGCCAACGACCAGGGCATGGGAGACCTGACCAACGCCATGAAGATGTGCATGCTTCCGGTCGGCTATGCCAACCTGCCTGCTGACAAGTTCGACGGCATGTTCGAATATGCGATGTTCTGGAGCAGCGATGAGATCGACGCCAGCAAGGCCAGAGCATACGGCATCTACAACTACTGGAAAGAAGCGAAAACTTTCAGTATGGACAAGAAAAGCCATGGCCTGAGCGTCAGATGCGTCAAGGAGAAGTAACGCAGAACCTTGACAACAACATTTAAAAAGGAAAAGATATGAAAAATTCTACCAAGACACTGCTCATCACTTCAGGAGTGATCGTCGCCCTTGTCCTCTCCTGCGTCATCTGGGGAATCCGGGCGAACAACAAGATGGTCACTGCAGAAGAAGGAATCAACAGCGCATGGAGCCAGGTCGAGAACCAGTACCAGCGCAGAGCTGACCTCATCCCGAATCTCGTGAATACGGTCAAAGGTTATGCCGCCCATGAGTCCGGCACCCTCGAGTCCGTGACCGCCGCCCGCGCGAAAGCGACACAGCTCACTGTCGATGCGGACGACCTGACCCCGGAGAAACTGGCGAAGATCCAGAAAGCTCAGGGCGAACTTTCCGCGGCCCTCGGCAAGCTGCTCGCCATTTCCGAAAACTATCCGGAGCTCAAGGCCAATGAGAACTTCAGGGAACTCCAGGCACAGCTGGAAGGCACGGAGAACAGGATTTCCTTGGAACGCAAACGCTTCAACGACATGACCCGTTCCTACAACGCCATGATCCGCAGATTCCCGAACAGCATCATCGCGAACATGAACGGCTTCGAGAAGAAAGCCTATTTCGAAGCGGAAGCCGGCAGCGAGAAAGCTCCTGTCGTAGAATTCTAAAACAAGTTCCCCGATGGGAAGAAAACTGAAATATTTCCTCAGCTCCACAGTACTTCTGCTGTGGAGTTTTGCGCTATGTACCGCTCTGCCGAAAAAACCGGCCCAGGACCGGATGGTCAATGATTTCGCGAACATTTTCGACCGGAAGGAGACCCGCCAGCTGGAAATCGCACTGGAAAGATTCTACCAGGAGACCTCCAACTCAATCGTAGTCGTGACCGTCAATGATCTGGAAGGTCTCTCCGCCGCAGAATATGCCGCCACTCTCGGCCACAGCTGGGGAGTCGGCACGAAGGAGCATGAGAACGGCATCGTCGTCCTGATCAAGCCGAAGACCCGGGATTCCAGCGGTGAAGCCTTCATCGCGACCGGCTACGGTCTGGAAGGAGCCATTCCCGATATCTATGCCAACCGAATCGTGAACGAACACATGATTCCTTACTTCAGGCAAGGTGATTATTTCGGTGGAGTCGTCGAAGGCTGCAGGTTAGTGATGGCACTGGCTCAAGGAGAAATCAATGAAGTACCGGCCAGAGAGGAAGGCGGCTCGACGATGCTGCTCCTGCTGGCTCTGCTTTTCGTGGTCTATTTCGTACTCGTCTTCGCGAAGAACAAGAAAGGAAACAATGATGATTTCAACTCCGGAAACGGAGGGAACGGCAGCACACGCGATGAAGATATCTTCTTCGGACCGGTGATCTTCCCAGGTATGTTCGGAGGCGGACGCAGCTCCGGCGGCGGTTTCGGAGGAGGTTTCGGAGGTGGCGGCTTCAGTGGAGGTTTCGGCGGAGGCGGCTTCGGTGGCGGAGGCGGCGGTGGCCGCTGGTAAACAGGTCAAGACTGCAGAAAGCCGGCTATCTCAGGTCCGTGACGACCCAGGAAGCAGGCAACGAAGCAGCATCGAAGCGATAATGATCGACAGCCTTCAACGGCAGAAAAGACAGAGACGGGATAGTGATTGCAGTCACTGTCCCGTCTTTCATATACAGAACAGCCCCGACGATAGATTGAAAATCCGGCGTATAATGAACATCGACGGACATCACGCCCTCATCCTCCTTCGGCAGCATCACAACCTTCATGGAAGCTACAGTGAATTCATCGGACGGCACGGCATAGTCCCCGGCTGCCATGGACAAGTCAAACAAGGACTCGATTCCCGTCACGAAAAGAATCGGATTGTCCAGCAGGCTGGAAGTGGAAAGATCGAAGGCATCGATCACCAGTTCCTGAGCCTCGGGATCCTTCAGCCAGAGACTTTCCCCATCAGAAATCAGCTCGACCCCGTTCATCGTCATCCGATAAGCCTTGCCCTGAATCTCCGCATGACCGGCCCCATTGACCTTCGTCCCCTTCGTCTCCATCGAATAAGAGAAATCGACGATCACGCGATGGGTACGGACTTTCTCATAGAAACAGGCCAGTTCGGCAGGAACCTGAGCCATGGCAGCATAAGCCATGCCCAGACACAGGAATATGGATAACAATCTTTTCATGAAAGCCTCTATTTCAAAAATGAAGCCAAGGAATCTACTTCAGGAACGGAGCGATCAGTTCATTCAAGTCATCGAAGGTAGAAACCAGCACTTCACGTGGCTTGGAACCTTCCTGAGGACCGACGACACCAGCCGCTTCCAGCTGGTCCATGATTCTACCCGCCTTCGCATAACCGATACCCAGACGGCGCTGAAGGTCGGAAGTGGAACCTTTCTGGTTCATGACCACCATCTTGGCGGCATCTTCGAACAACGGATCGACAGAAGACATGTCAATGGAACCAGGAGCGCTTTCCCCCTCCGGAGTTTCCGGCATCGGCAGGTAATAAGGCGTCGTATAGCACTGATGCCACTTGGTCTGGCCACCGATGAACTTCGTGATCTTGTTGATCTCGTCCATGCTCACCAAAGCGCACTGCACACGTTCCATCTCCACACCGGCGTAATAGAGCATATCACCCTTACCGATCAGGTTCTCGGCACCGTTGGCATCCAGGATCGTCGATGAATCCGTTCTGGAAACCACACGGAAAGCGATACGGGTCGGGAAGTTCGTCTTGATCAGACCGGTGACCACATTCACGGTCGGACGCTGCGTCGCGATGATCACATGGATACCGGCCGCCCTACCCTTCTGAGCCAGACGCACGATGGAGTTCGTGACATTGCGAGCGATCGCCTTCGCATCACCGCCCGGACCGCCGGACATCGTGAGATCGGCATACTCATCGATCACCACCACCAGATAAGGCAAGAAACGGTGTCCATCGTTAGGATTCAGACGCCTGTCCTTATATTTCTCATTATACAGCTTGATATTGTTCACTCCGCCCTTGCTCAGCAGCATGTAACGCTCATCCATCTCCACACAAAGAGAATTCAGTACCAGATCGGCTTGTTTCGGCTGCTTGATGATCGCGTTCTCAGCCTCATCCTCAGCATTCGCGGCAGTCGGAAGTACGGCCAGATAATGATGAAGCAATGCCTTGTATGCGGAGAACTCCACCATCTTCGGGTCAATGAAGACCAGTTTCAGTTCTGATGGATGCTTCTTGTACAGCAGTGAGGAAATGATGACGTTCAGACCGACGGATTTACCCTGCTTGGTCGCACCGGCGATCAGCAGATGCGGAGCATCCGCCAAGTCGAAGGTCTTCACCTTCTGCGTGATCGTATAACCGATGGCTACCGGGAGTTCCGCCTTGCTGTTGCGGAAAGAATCATCGTTCAGCATCGCCTTGAGCGGCACGATGGACGGCACTTTGTTCGCCACCTCGATACCGACGGCATCTTCCAGCTTCACGACACGGACTCCCCTGGCTTTCAAGGAAATGGCAATATCCTCCTCAACGTTCCTGATCGAAGCGATCTTCACGCCAGGAGCCGGGATAATCTTGTACAAGGTGACAGTCGGTCCCGGGATGGCCGTCACCTTATCGATCTTGATACGGTAATTCAGCAGCGTCGTGCGGATCTTATTGTTGTTGCTCTCCAGCTCTTCCTTGCTCACCTCATGATACCCGTCCGCATAATCGTTCAGCAGATCCAGAGACGGAAACTCATAACGATCCAGATCGCTGCGCACATCGATCCGCGGCAATTCCTCCGTCACTTCCTTGTTGAAGGATTCCCCCTGAATGATTTCCATCTCCTGATGCTCTCCAGGTATCTCCGCACCCGGAACGCCTTCAGCCGGCTGTCCGGCAGCTGCAGACACCTCTTCTGCGCTCGCATCGGCAGCGACGGCAGGCTCCTCCATGAACGGCGGCTCCATATCGGCCATTCCGTCCTGTCCGGCAGTCGGATCGATATCGGCCTTTTCAGTGGTCTCCGTATCCGTACCGGCTCCTCTATCCTGAGCGGCAACGGCGACGGCAGACTCATCGGCCTGATGCTCCAGCAGTTTCCTTTCCTTCGGCTTGCAGGAGAACTTCTCCTTCATCCGGCGGAAGAAAGGACCGTAATTGCTCTGATCGGAAACCTTGTTCAACCCCTGAACCACCTTGTCACTCATGCGGATGCCCCAGATCAGGAAACAGAACAGAATCAGCAACAAGGTCGGAATGCAGCCGACCAGCCCTTTCAGCCAACGCACGACAGCCGCTCCCGTATAACCGCCCAGACCTCCCTCCAGGAAAGTATCGTCAGAGACCAGTTCCGCGCAATAGGTCAGCAGCAGGGAAAGCAGGAAGGTTCCTGCAAAGATCATGAAGACCTTACGTACAGGACGACGCACATCCAGACTGAAGAACAGGCTCCAGCCTCCCCAGAAAAGAAGAGCGATCAGAGAAAAGCTGGCCAGTCCGAACGTCTGTGCCATAAGGAAACGCCCCCAGATGAAGCCCAGGCTTCCGCCGTCATTCCCGACTTCCTCCGCAATATCTGAAGCCTGAGTCAGCAGACTCTGGTCCGCCTGCCAGGTAAAGATATAGGAAACGGAAGAAATGAGGCTGAAGATACCGAAAAAGAAGATAGCCACGGCAAGCACCTTGACTACCAGTTCTTTATTTTCAGGACTCAGCTTGAACTTCCACTTCAGATTCTTTTCTTTCGGCTGCTGTTCAGCCGGTCTCTTCTTTCCGATCATTTGGTCTACTTACGCTGTTTCTTTGCTTTCTGGCCGCCCCTTCTCTGCTGGTACCGATTGCTGTTCATCCCCGGTCTCGAGAAGGAAGCATCAGATGAGATCCGGCTCAGCACGATACCCTCCGGTACCTTGATGCGATTGTCGGACAACATCTCGATATCTTTGAAAATCGTCTCATCGGCAACCGTATCCTTGTTCCAGATGAGATACTGCTGACGCATGTAGATCGCCAGCTGACGGATCATCGCCGTCTTCACTTCCCCATCTTCCTGCTCGGCGATCAGATCGACAATGCTCTCGATATTACGGCCGTAATGGTTGAAACGGATCGGTTTCTTCTCGATCGGCACCTCTCTCGGACGCTCGCTGATCGTATCCTGTGCAGGTACAGGATAAGGAGAATCGATATCCAGCTGGAAGCCGGAAATGATGTGGAGATGATCCCACAGCTTCTGCTCGTAATTCTCCTGCTGATGAACCTGAGGATTGATGATTTCCATCACCTTGACGACGGCTTTCGCCTGCTCGTCCCTTTTCTCCCGTTCCTCGACAGATTTCACATAATCCACCATCTTCTGTACATTTCTGCCGTACTCAGGCATTCTCAGCTTCTCTCTTCTGGTGTTGTACAGCAACTCACATGTTTCATCTTTCTGCTCCATATCCTCTGATAGTTCTCTTAATAAGTTTTCCAGTTAAAATCATTACCTGCCGCAAAGGCAGGAAGATTTGCAAATATAAGAAATTTACCTGACAATATCGTCAAGAACGAACCAGAGATAAGTGGAAACTTCACTCCAGCCCATCCTTCCATATAGCTGCGCATAAGCGGCAATCTGACGGTCGTACCGCGGATCATGATGTCCGAACTTGTAATCGATGATCGTGACTTTCCCATCCTGAATGACCACCCGGTCCGGTCGATGGATCCGCCCATCCGTATCGATGATGCTGACTTCGTTGCGCACGGACTCCGGATTCTCCGGAAACCAGCCGCGATCCCGGGCAGCGGCGATCCGCTGCCGCAGCAAGCTTCGGATTTCCTCCGCCTCCGCCAGGTTCACCGTACCGTCCGCCAAAGCCGCATCCACGGCAGGATCCAGATCCTCTTCCACTATCACATGCGCCAGAATATCATGATAGACGATTCCCTTGATCCGGTGCGAAGCCTCCACACCGGACTCTCCATCCTCCGAAAAGAAATCCACCGCATCCGCACTGAACTTCAGACGGCCGCGTTCCCGGACATCCGTCTCCGCATCCCCCTCTTCCGGATTGAGCGGAAAAGACGGATATTCCATAAGCGGTCCGCTGCCCTCCTCCTCGGCCTTCCCTGCTCCGGCAGCATAGGCCGCCGCAAAATCATAAGCTTCCCCGAACAGATAGCGCATGCCCTCTTCCATCGGTTCCGTCTTCATCTCCAATGTTCCGGAAGTCACGTAACCGTAGAGAAAATCTGCCATATTGTATTTTTCCAGCGGCCCGGCAAGATGCTTCTCTTCCGGCTGAGCGGCAATCAGATACATTCCTTTCGAAGCGCGGGTCATCGCCACATAAAGCACGTTGATGTTGTCCACCAGCTGCAGAAAACGTTCCCTCCGATACTCTGCAGCGAAGAGCGTATCCTCACTGCGGGCAGACAGCGACACATCATAGACACCCTCCGCACAGCCGACCAGATCCGTTCCGTCCAGTTCCGGACGGCACCAGACCGAAGTCGGCTTGAACAAAGTCACGCTCTCCACGAACGGAACGATCACGAACGGGAAATCCAGTCCTTTGGACTTATGGACCGTCATCACCCGGATACTGTCTCCACCGGAAGGCGAACTGATGGAAGGATCCTGCTCCTCCCAATCTTTCAGGAAGCCCCTCAGATCATTGCCGTTCATCGCCACGTAATCCTGGAGCGCATCCATGAACGACTGCACATGGAGCACCTCGCCCTCGAAACATTTCCGTTCCGTCTCGTCCGCCCCGGCCCGCAGCTGACGGTAAAGATTCTCCGCCAGGTCAATGAGACTGTGGCAATTCTCCGGAATCCGGATCTCCAGCGAAGACACCATATAAGCGGCAATAGCGTCCACAGGATTATCCACATAGGACAGCAGCGCTACCAGACGGCGCACGATCACGGAACTTTTCACCCGGAGCGAATCATCCGTGATGACGGACTTGCCGTCCTCGATGAGCGCCACCGCAATCTTCTCTCCCGTCGCCCGGCTGCGCACCAGCACAGCGATATCGCCGGCCTTCGCGCCACGAGCCATCGCCTGGTTCACCGCCCGGAGCACCTGCTCCACTTCCGCGTCCTTATCGCAGAACATGACTTCCACGCTGCCCTTCTCCGCCTTCTGTCTGCCGACATCCTGCTCCACGTTCGAATAGATCCGCGCAATCGGCTTGGCCGGATCCCCGGTCACCTTATCCAGCCATTCAGCCAGCCCGGAGAAAAAACCGTTGTTGAAACGGATCACGTTCTCCAGGCTACGATAATTCTCCTTCAGATTCTCTTCACAGACCTGGTCCTGACGGAAGTCCTGATAGACATCCTCATCAAAAAGTTTCCAGTCCGAACCTCTCCAGCGATAGATGCTCTGCTTCACGTCACCGACCACCAGATTCTCATGTCCGTCAGCGACACTGTTCTGCAGCAAAGGCCTGAAATTCTCCCACTGCACCCGGGAAGTGTCCTGAAACTCGTCCAACAGGAAATTCTCGAACTTCACCCCGATCTTCTCATAGATGAACGGAGCATCCGAACCGTCGATGATGTTCCTCAGGATCGTGTTCGAGTCATCCAGACAGAGGACATTCCTTTCCTTCATCAGCCCTCGGAAGATCTCGGAAAGTTCCTGCGCCACGCCCATTCCGAAAAGCTGCCGGTCAATGATCACTGCCGTGTTATATACGGAGAACGGTTTTCCGAAAAGTTCCAGAAAAGCATTCAGCGGAGCCTCCAGCACGGTACGGCATTGAGGGAGCAATCTATCCCGCTTCGCTTTCGAGAACCACTCCTCCGGTTCCGGAGCTTTCGCAAGGAAAGAATCCGTCGGTTTCTCCACCCGTTCCGTTTCTCCGCCCACATAGTTGTACAACCCCTTCAGGAAACCCCTGTTGCTGTCTGCCGGATCCACTGCAGCGAACTGCAAGGCATCCAGACAAGCCTGAGCCTTCGTCTGAACCTCCTTTTCATAAGTCTTGATGACCGTCCGGCACGCTTTCCGGATCTCCGCCAGCTGCTCCTTCGTCAACAGAGCGCTGCCAGCCGCACCGCTTTTCTCCAAGGCCTCCTGACGTTCGACCGAAAGGATACGCTGCGCGATATCCGTCAGATTCGCATCCACCCGGTAGGAACCACCATTCTCGATCTGCTCCAGCACATTGGACTTCAACCAATCCAGCAGTTTCTTGTCCTGCTCCGTCACCGAATCCAGCAGACGATCCACACTTTCCGCCACCAGAGAATCCCTGTCCAGTTCCACCTGATAGGAGGCGAACTGACCGATCTCCCTCGAGAACGCCTTCAGCGTCTGCTGGAAGAACTTGTCGATCGTGCTGACCGCAAAAGCGCTGTAGTCATGCAGAATATTCGACAAGACAAGCCCAGCCGCCTCCGCCAGCGCACCGGCATCCGGCACCAGCGACGGCACGAAATCATTGAAATAAGGAGAATTCTGCGGCTGTCGTGCCAACACATGAAGTTCATTCAGGATACGCGTCTTCATCTCCGCAGTCGCCTTGTTCGTGAAGGTCACCGCCAGAATATGCTTGTACGCGAAACGATCCTGCCTTTTCTCCAGCAGAATCCTGATATAAGTTTTGGCCAGATTATAAGTCTTACCCGCACCGGCCGATGCTTTCATTACCTTGATCATCTTCTACCTCCTTTTTCTATCTGCCGCAAATGATTTTGAAATCACAGTAATCACACGGGCTGCGCTGCGCCTGCGTTTCCTTGACCTTGGCTCTCCGGAACGGAACAGCCAGGTCATGCAGTTCATCCACCAGCGCCGCCAACTTATTCTCCATAAGGCCCTTGAATACCTGATTCTGGGCAAAAGTCTCCGGTGCGCCCTTAAACAGACGGGATACACAATAAACCGAATTCGAAATACCCTGTTTTCCTGCCTGCCGCTCCATGAGCTTATCATAAATGAAGAACTGCAGTGCAATCTTCGGACGGTCAGCGACATCCTCCTTGAAAATCTTCTCCACAATCTTGGCCGCCTTCTTGTCATCAATGAACTCATCATCATCCGACACATGACCGGTCTTGTAGTCCACAATCCTCAGAATACCGTCACCGAAACGGTCCATACGGTCAATGAAGCCATGGAAAGGCTGTCCATGGAAGACCATGGTCTCATGCTTCTCGATACCCAGCAGTTCAAAACTATCCTCGCCCCGAGTCTCCAGCTGTTCCAGATCCCTCTTGAGGGTCTGCACCACATATTCCACCACCACATCGACCACGACGAGATTACGGCCGGAAAGCTCAATGACATGAAGCATCTGCATGATGAGGGCACGCACCTTCGCCCGCAAGGCATCTTTCTGTCCGATCCACTTCCTGAGATAGGCTCGACTCACCCGCTTCATCGGTTGAATCGTCCTCATCTGCTCCTTATCCTCCATATCGAAGGCCGGATCCATCGCCGCCTCTCCCAGATAAAGGGAGGCCATCGTATCATGAAAGACCGTACCGAAAATTCCGTTGTCCACGACTTCCTTCACTTCTTCATCCGGCTTGAGCCGCCGGACATCCGCATAATAGAATTTCGCCGGACAATCCAGATAATGCTGGAGCGCTGAAGCCGACAAAGGTTTCTTCCGGATCAACTCCACATCCCCCTCCGTCTTCCGGATATCGGGCAATTCCGTCGCCTCCATCGCACCGGTCTTCACGGTCCTCATGTCCAGCTCTATATTGAAATGATACCTCAACTGCTTGATGTAACGGCTCTCCTCCCCGGAATTCATGCCCTCCGTCCTGGAGTCATAGACCATCCAGACTTCCTTCGCCCGAGTGATCATCCGGTAGAAATAATAAGCCCAGACCGCATCCTGGAACTCATAAGTCGGCAGCCCGAAACCTTTCCGCAGTTCCGGCGGAATGAAAGACGAACTGATGCTCTTGCGCGGGAACATCCCCTCATTGGATGAAAGAATGACCAGATTCGTGAAATCCAGCGCACGAGTCTCCAGCGGTCCCATGACCTGCAGCCCTTTCAGCGGTTCTCCTTTGAACGGGACAGACACTGCAGAGAGAAGCTGATTCAGCAGATGCACGAAGGTCAATGGCTGCACGGCCAGCTCCATCGGCGCCAGCATATTCACCGAACGGAAATATTCTTTCGCGAATTCCAGTTCCAGCGCCAGATCCGGATTGTCAGCCATATGCGGAGCGACCGTACGGATCACCTGTACCAGATAGGCGGCAAAGGCACGGATCTGCTGCGGATCAGCCGCTTTCGCATCGGTCAGCACCGGACGGAATACAGTCTCCAGCAAAGGACTGCCCTTGAATTCCTCAATCGGAATATAATATTTCGCCTCCTTCTTGATTTTCCTGACGATGTCTTCAGCCTGCTTGTCCCGGCTCTTTCTGAAAATACCCGTCGAGAACAGGTCCCAGACCTGCTTATGGTAGAAATACCACTTTCCGTCGCGCTGGACCGTATGCAGCTGGATCATCGCCACCATGGACATGAAACTGAAGAGTTCGCTGCCGGACATCGGATAACCCATGGTCACATTGACCTCACGGATTTCCGGAGGAATGGAATTGAGGAGCGGAACCAGCAGCTGCTCATCCGGCAGCACGACCGCACAGTCCACCCCGGTCACCGGAGCATCGATCGCCGCGAAGAGACTGCCCGGAGTCGGTGCCTCCAAAGCGGTACCTCCCAGACGTCCGACCAGCGAAAGATCGCCCCCGACCTGTCCGTCCGCAATCTCACGAAGAATGCCCGGCACCTGCTTTACCTGACCGACTGAAGACGGCACGGCCAAGACATGGAATTTCGCACGACAAGGCGCCTCGACCTGAAACGCGGACGGGAATTCCCGGATATTCTCCGACATGAAGAAAGAGGACTTGTTCGCCGGATCGCTGATCAAGTCTCCGCAATAGTCCCAGCAGAACTCGGCCAGACCGGCATCCCGCATCCGTCGAAGCACGGTCTTCTCACACTCGTTCAAGGCATTCAGTCCCACGAAAACGAAACCGTCCTCAGCACGGAAACGCGCTTTCAAGCCTTCCTCGAAAGCATTTCCATCCTCTCCTTCCAGAGCGGCCTTCCCGGATACCAGTTCCGCGAAACGACGGTAGACCATGCCCTCATAAGCCATTCCCTTCTCTTCCAGCACCCGGTTGAACTCCTTGTAGATCGGATGCAGGAGATTCCAGATCTGGAGAAAACGCTCCTTCACATTCGGATTGTCGGAACCGATGTCGACGGTCAGACGGCCGGCCTTATCCCGGAAATTGCTCACGAAGGCCTCGATCGCCTCCCGCTGCAGGTCCGTCAGATAAGAATAGGTATCCTGGATCTCCTTGAAATCGGAAACGTTCCGGAACAGCTGTCCAGGATCCACCAGATATTTGTCTATATCATTGAAATCCCCGAGAATGATGTCTCCCCAGAAAATGAAATCATCCAGACTTTCCGCTTTCTTATACAGACCGGAATAGACCCGGTACAGTTCCAGCAGCAGCGTGACACGGTCCGTGACCGCGAACCCGCTGGCCGTATAGAAGAAATCATTGATCGTATAGCACTCCGGGGCGATGATCGGCGTGACCGACCCGTCTCCCGCGGCATTCGCCTTGCGGCAGAGCGCCTCAGAGAGATACTTACGGAAAAAGACCATTGACCTGCGGTTCGGAAAGATGAAGCAGCGTCTGCCGATCTCCCCCAACCCGAAATAATGGTCTGCGACTTGTTTCAGAAACGGTTCCATAGTTTTATCTGTCATTTTCTTTTCAGGTGGCCAAGTTAGTCCATGACTGTGCCAGACTGCAGCACATTAACGAAAATTCACGCACTTCATGCAGCTCCGGATACTCGACCTTACTTACAAATATACGATGGTTTCAAGGAAAAATTACAGCCCTCGGAACATTTCGGTACAGCAGATGCACGAAATATGTCGAAATACCGCGAAAAAATTTGGAGGTAATGAAATTTTGCATACCTTTGCAGCACATCACAATTTTGATTAATTCAAAATAAGAGATTAAAAAGAACAAATGGAGTGCCCGTAGGCTTACAATTTTCAGGGCACAGGAGTTTATAAACATTAATTGATTTAAAAAGATCATCGTTATGGCAAAGAAATGGAGATGTACAGTATGCGGTTATATCCACGAAGGTGAAACCGCTCCTGCAGAGTGCCCGATCTGTCACGTGGGCGCAGAGAAATTCGTAGAAGTCGTAGAAAGCGAGGAAGAACTTACCTGGGCTGACGAGCACAGGATCGGTGTCGCTAAAGATGTAGATCCTGAGGTCATCGAAGGACTCAGAGCACACTTCAACGGTGAGTGCGGAGAGGTCGGAATGTACCTTGCAATGAGCCGTCAGGCAGACAGAGAGGGATATCCTGAGATCGCAGAGGCTTTCAAGAGATACGCTTTCGAAGAGGCTGAGCATGCCGCCAAGTTCGCAGAGCTCCTCGGTGAGTGCGTCTGGGATACCAAGACCAATCTCGAGAAGAGAATTGCAGCTGAGCACGGTGCTTGCGAAGACAAGAAACGTATCGCGACTCTCGCTAAGAAGCTGAACCTCGACGCTATCCATGACACCGTTCATGAGATGTGCAAGGATGAGGCTCGCCACGGCCAGGGTTTCCAGGGTCTCTACAACCGTTACTTCAAGAAGTAATCCCGACACGGCCATCAGCCGTCAGCAATAAAATGAAGAGGCCGGGTCAAAAGTAATTTTGATCCGGTTTTCTATGTAATATGGCGTGGTAAGGGCGGAGGTCGCTCCTA
>JAHHQP010000008.1 GCA_020026355.1 Bacteroidales bacterium | reverse complement strand
GCTGCTGCTGCGCTTCCCCACCTTCATTCGGCTGAGACTGATGAGGCTTGTCCACGTTACAGCCGGCCAGCGCCAGGAAAACCAGCGCATAAATCAAGTTTTTCTTCATATCTTGTTCTTTTATCAAGGCAAAGATAAGCATTTACCGTCTTCTTCCTCCACATATGCAAAAAGTAATGATCATTATACCATATGTCATATTTTCCGGAAAATTGAAGTCCCGGTCTTATTTTTGATGAAATCAGGAACAGGCGTTGCAGCATCAATAAAATTTTTTTAATTTTGTTAGATCTACAACTACCATTTGACATAAAACTTAATAAACAAACCAGATATGCAGAACAAGTTGCAAGAACTGACAGACAAACTCTACCACGAGGGTCTGTCGAAAGGTAAACAAGAAGGGGAGGAAATTCTGGCTGAAGCGAAGGCCCAGTCCGAGAAGATCATCTCCGAAGCCCGTGCCGAGGCTGACAAGATCATCGCCGAGGCGCACAGACAGGCTGAAGAAATCCAGAAGAAGACGGCTTCCGACATCAAGATGGCCGCAAACCAGAGCATTGCCGCCACAAAGAAGGACATCGAGAACCTGATCATCACCAAGATCGCTGGAGAAGAAGTGAAGGAAAAGCTGGCTTCTGCGGATTTCATCAAGGAAATTCTCCAGACCATCTGCAGCAAATTCGACAACGAGGGTCCGCAGGACCTGTCCGTGATCCTTCCGGAATCTCTCCAGAAAGATCTCGAGCCATATATCCGGAAAGAACTCGCCAATACCTTAGGCAGGAACATCGATGCTTCTTTCTCCAAGAAGATTTCCGGTGGCTTCCAGGTCGGTCCTAAAGACGGCGGCTACTTCATCAGTTTCACTGAAGCTACCTTCACGGAACTCATCTCCGAATATCTCAGACCTGCCACCAAGAAGATTCTCTTTGGATAATGAACAATTACGTCTACATAAGGACCGGACTTCCTGAGCTGACTCCCGACTGGAAGGAAAGCGGCAGGAAACTCGAAGACTATCTTCAGGAGATCCGTGAGCTTTGTTCGAAGAAAGACAACGAAGTGATCGATCTCGTCGAGGATGGTTTTGATCCGGACAAGATCGGGGTGGATTTCTACAGGAAGGCGACCCGTCACAAGCTGGCCTTCATCCGTGATTTCTTCACCTTCGACCTGAATGTCCGCAACGCGAAGGTCCGCTACCTCAACCATGAGCTGAAACGGGAAGCCGGAAAAGATGAGATTTGCCTGCTGGATCCCGAAGATCCGGATTATGGAGAGGATACGGATTTCGAAGAAGCGGAAGAACTCCAGGAAATTCTTGTCGGTAAAGACATTCTGGCCAGAGAGCGTGCGATCGACGACCTTTACTGGGACAAGATCGACGAGCTCACGACCTTCCACTATCTCGATTTCGAATCCATTCTGGGCGTGATCGTGAAAATGAAGATTGTCGGCAGATGGCTTCAGCTGGATGAGCAGACCGGACGCGAGATGTTCCGCAAGCTGGTCGATGAAGTCAGAGGCACCTTCAAAGGTGTCGACTACAAAAGCGATGAAAAATAATTTAATGACATTAATCAGAATATGAAAACTACAGGAAAAGTTACGGGTATCGTATCCAACCTGGTGACAGTCCTCGCCGACGGTCCGGTGTCGCAGAACGAGATCTGCTACATCACGACAGGCGGCACCAAGCTTATGGCCGAAGTCATCAAAGTCAACGGCAAGACCGCTGCTGTCCAGGTATTCGAAAGTACCCGTGGACTGAAGAACGGCGACCTGGTGGAGTTCGAGGACAGGATGCTTGAAGCCACTTTGGGACCTGGACTGCTGTCCAACAGTTATGATGGACTCCAGAACGACCTGACTACCATGACAGGCACCTTCCTCAAGAGAGGAGAATACACTAAACCGCTTGACGAGAAGAAGAAATGGGCCTTCACCCCTATCGCCGCAGCCGGTGACAAAGTCATTGCCGCCGACTGGCTCGGAGAAGTGAAGGAAGGCTGGCTCCCGCACAAGATCATGGTTCCGTTCAGCTTCAAAGGCACTTATACCGTAAAATCCGTCGCAGAGCCGGGCGAATACACCATCCTTGACACCATCGCCGTCCTGATCGATGAGGACAACGAGGAGGTCAATGTGACCATGTGCCAGAAATGGCCGGTGAAAGTCGCCATCAAAGGCTACAAGGAGAAACCGAGACCGAACCGCATCATGGAGACCGGTGTCCGTACCCTGGATACCCTCAATCCGATCGCGGAAGGTGGTACAGGCTTCATCCCCGGACCTTTCGGCTGCGGAAAGACCGTGCTCCAGCATGCCATTGCCAAGCAGGGTGATGCTGAAGTCATCGTGATGGCCGCCTGCGGCGAGCGTGCGAACGAGGTCGTGGAGATCTTCACCGAGTTCCCTGAACTCATTGACCCACATACCGGTCGTCACCTGATGGAACGTACGACCATCATCTGCAACACGTCCAACATGCCGGTCGCTGCCCGTGAAGCATCCGTCTACACGGCCATGACCATCTGTGAATATTACCGTGCCATGGGCCTGAAGGTCCTGCTGCTGGCAGACTCCACTTCCAGATGGGCACAGGCACTGAGAGAGATGTCCAACCGTATGGAGGAACTTCCAGGAGCCGATGCGTTCCCTGTCGACCTTTCAGCGATCATCTCCAACTTCTACTCCCGTGCAGGTATGGTCATCCTGAATAACGGCAAGACCGGTTCCGTCACCTTCATCGGTACGGTATCCCCTGCCGGCGGTAATCTGAAAGAGCCGGTGACCGAATCCACGAAGAAGGCCGCACGATGCTTCTATGCTCTCGAGCAGAACCGTGCCGACCAGAAGAGGTATCCAGCCGTAAACCCGATCGATTCCTATTCGAAATACCTCGAGTATCCTGAAATTCAGGAATACCTTGACAGGACCATCGCTCCGGGTTGGGTAAAGAAGGTCGAAGAGACCAAGTTCATCATCCGCCGCGGCAAGGAAGCCAGCGAGCAGATCAACATCCTCGGTGATGATGGCGTACCGATGAGCTACCATGAGAATTTCTGGAAATCAGAGCTGATCGACTTCATCATCCTCCAGCAGGACGCCTTCGATGAGATCGATGCGCTCTGTCCGCTCGAGCGTCAGAAATACATGCTGGAACTCGTGCTCGACATCTGCCATAAGGAATTCAACTTCGAAGATTTCGAGGCTTGCCGCAGATTCTTCAAGGAACTGATCAATGATCTCAGACAGATGAACTACTCTGAATTCAAGGGCGAACGTTTCAACGAGTATCAGAACCAAATCAATAATCTTCTCAGCAATGGCAAATAAGGCATTTCAAAAAGTATATACACAGTTGGAGGTCATCACCAAAGCCACGGTCTCGCTCAAAGCCAGCGGAGCAGCCAACGACGAGCTGGCACTCGTAGACGGTCGCCTTGCACAGGTGGTGAAGACAAAAGGTGATCTTGTCACCCTCCAGATCTTCTCCGGTACCGAAGGCATCCCGACCGATGCCGAAGTGGTTTTTCTGGGAAAAGCCCCGACACTCAAAGTCGGCGAAGACCTCGCCGGTCGTTTCTTCAACGCCTACGGACAACCTATCGACGGCGGTCCTGAACCTGAAGGAAAGGAAGTGGAGATCGGTGGACCTTCCGTAAACCCTTACAAAAGGAAACAGCCATCCGAGCTGATCCCTACCGGTATCGCTGGCATCGACCTCAACAACACCCTGGTATCCGGCCAGAAGATTCCGTTCTTCGCAGACTCGGACCAGCCATACAACAACGTGATGGCGCAGGTTGCCCTGCGTGCCGATGTGGACAAGATCATCCTCGGCGGTATGGGTCTCTCCAATGACGACTACCTCTATTTCAAGCATGAATTCGAGGCTGCCGGCGCCCTGGACAAGATCATCAGCTTCGTGAACACGACGGAGCAGCCTCCAGTAGAGCGACTGCTCATTCCAGACATGGCTCTGACGGCAGCGGAATACTTCGCTTCGGAGAAGAACGAGAAAGTTCTCGTCCTCCTGACCGACATGACTCTCTACGCCGATGCACTGAGTATCGTGTCCAACCGTATGGACCAGATTCCATCCAAGGACTCCATGCCAGGTTCCCTCTATTCCGATCTCGCGAAGATCTACGAGAAAGCCGTGCAGTTCCCTGAAGGCGGTTCCATCACCATCATCGCCGTCACGACCCTGAACGATGGAGATATCACCCACGCGATTCCGGACAACACCGGATACATCACCGAGGGTCAGCTCTTCCTCCGTTCAGATCCGGATTCCGGAAAGGTCATCATCGATCCGTTCCGCTCTCTCTCCCGACTCAAACAGCTCGTACAGGGAAAGAAGACCAGAGAGGACCACAGCCAGGTGATGAACACCTCCGTACGACTCTACGCAGATGCACAGAACGCGAAGACCAAGCTGGAGAACGGTTTCGACCTGAGCGACTATGACCTCAGATGTCTCGACTATGCGAAAGCGTATGCGACCCGTCTGCTCGCCATCGACGTCAATCTCAGCATCGACGAGATGCTGGATACCGCCTGGGAGCTCTTCAGTACGTATTTCACGAAAGCCGAGACCGGTATCAAGCAAGTGTTTACAGATAAATACTGGAAAGAGAACAAATAGTTATGGCCATTAAATTCCAATATAACAAGACCTCTCTGAACAACTTGGGCAAACAACTCAAGATGCGTAAGAATGCACTCCCTACACTGAAGAACAAGGAGTCCGCCCTGCGCGTCGAGGTGAAGAAAGCCAAGCAACGTTCAGAACAGCTTGTTGAGGAGCTGGATGCTGCCCTGAAGAATTACGACTATCTCGCCGCGCTCTGGAACGAGTTCCAACCCAACCTCATCACCATCACGGATGTCGACCTGTTCACCGTCAAGGTAGCAGGTGTGAAGACACCCGGCTTAGGTGAGATCCATTACCAGATCAATGAGTTCGATGCCTTCAAATGTCCGGCATGGTATGCCGACGGCGTCGCGATCCTGAAAGAACTCTCCCGTCTGGGTATCGAATCAGAGGTCTATCTCGAGAAGAGCCGGATCCTGGATTACCAGCGCAAGAAGACCACCCAGAAGGTGAATCTTTATGAGAAGGTCCAGATTCCAGGTTATCAGGAAGCAATCCGGAAAATCAAACGATATATGGAAGACGAGGAGAATCTCTCCAAAGCCGCTTCCAAGATCGTGAAGAACAGACACGCTCTGGAAGAAGAGGAGGAAGCAGAACAATGATCACACAGATGACGAAATACATTTTCCTCATGCTCCGTGAGGGAAAGGAAGAGTTTCTGAAGCAGCTTCAGGAACTGGGAGTCGTGGATATCACCCGTTCCGCAAAACCTGTAGATGAGCGGTCCGCTTCAATGCTCCGCCGCGCCGCGGCAGCCAAGGAGGCATTGAAGATCCTCGACAAGAGTGACTGCAGCAAAGATCCCGACTTCGAGAAGATCAAGGCTGCAGCTGCGGCAGAAGAGCTGAAGGTCAGCCAGAACGACCTCATCTCCTACGTTATCGCACAGGATTCCCGTCTGAAAGAAATCGGCGGTGAAATCTCTGCAACGAACCGCGAGATGACCGAACGTATGCCTTGGGGAGAATTCGACAAAGCCTCCCTGGACAGACTGGCGGCTACCGGCTATCAGCTGCACTGGTACTGCGTGGACAAGAAAGCGTTCGACCCGACCTGGGAAACGCTCTATCCGCTGCAGGTAATTGAAGACAATGGAAAGAAGATATGGTTCGTCACCGTCCTTGCCGAAGGTGAGGAATGTACGGTGAAAGCCAAGGAATGCAAGGCGCCGGAAGGCTCCTTCAGGAAATCTACCGAGCAGATTGCCAGCCTCAAGGAAGAACAGCTCCGCTGCAAGGCCCGCCTGATGAAGATCAAGGAAAGCCGATGTGAGGAGATCAATGGGCTCCGGAAGGCCGTCCTGGTGGATCTGGACCGTTATCTTGCAGATGCATCCAGCGATACTGCCGCCGAGAACATGATTTCCATCATGACCGGTTTCGCTCCGAAGGAGAATGAAGCCGAACTCTGCGCAGCCTTCGACAAGATGGATCTGGTCTATATGAAAGAAGATGCTGCAGAAGAAGACAACCCGCCGATCAGACTCAAGAACAACTGGTTCACCAGACAGTTCGAAGTCCTGACCGGAATGTACGGTATGCCGGTCTACAGTGAATTCGACCCTACCCCGATCCTGGCCCCGTTCTACCTGCTGTTCTTCGCCATGTGCATGGGCGATGCAGGTTACGGTCTCTTCCTCATCCTTTTCGGACTTGCAGTGAAGAAAGGCTGGCTCAAGATCGGCATGTTCGAAGGCCTGGGCAACATCATCACCCTGCTGGGTGCCGGGACCCTGGTTGTCGGAACGGTCATGGGTACTTTCTTCGGTGTGGATCTGACCACCGTGAGCTGGATTCCTGAAGGCATCAGGAACCTGATGCTCACCGGTACGATAGGACTGGGGCCTGACGGGGGAATCGTCAGGAATCCGGCGGAAGGCGGCTACGCCATCCAGATGGTCCTGGCCATCGCCATCGGTATCTTCCACATCTGTCTGGCCATGGTGGTGAAAGCCATCTGCTATACCAGAAGGTTCGGATTCAAAGAGAACATCAGCACCTGGGGCTGGCTGGTTCTGATCCTTGGTGGTCTGATCATCACTGTCCTGGCCTTCACCAGCGTGATTTCCGCTGAAATCACCAAATGGGCCGTCATCGTACTGGGCGTCATCTCCGGTCTGGGTATCTTCATCTTCAACAAACCGGGAAGAAATCCGCTGATCAACATCGGATCCGGCCTGTGGGATACCTATAATATGGCGACCGGCATCCTGGGTGATGTCCTCAGCTATGTGCGTCTCTACGCGCTGGGACTTGCCGGCGGTATGCTCGGTGGAGTGTTCAACGATCTGGGCTTCCAGATCTTAGGTGACAATGTCCTGACCTGGATACCTTTCATCCTGATCCTGCTGGCCGGCCATGTGCTGAACATCGCGATGTCTGCACTGGGTGCCTTCGTACATCCGCTTCGTCTTACCTTCGTCGAGTACTTCAAGAACTCCGGTTATGAAGGCAAGGGTAAACGTTACAATCCAATGAACTTGGGTAAAGAAATAGAACAATAAATAACAACAATCAAAAAACAATAACATTATGAACTTAATTCTTGGTTATCTTGGACTCGGTCTCATGTTGGGCCTTTCAGGAATCGGTAGTAGTATCGGAACAACCATCGCCGGCAATGCGGCAGAAGCAGCTTTGAAGAAAAATCCGGAGAAATCCTCCAGCTATATGATCCTTTCCGCCCTTCCGGCAACACAGGGTCTTTACGGCTTCGTTGCCTTCATCATGTGGCTCAGCAAGGATTTCGCGACTGACGGTCCTATCCTCTTCGGAGTCGGCCTCGCTGTAGGTCTCGTCTGCATGATCTCCGCGATCCGTCAGGGTCAGGTCTGCGCAAACGGTATCAACGGCATCGCTCAGGGACATGACGTTCAGACCAATACGATGATCTACGCCGCTCTTCCGGAGTTCTACGCTATCCTTGCACTGGTTGCAGCGTTGATGATCCCGACACTCGTAGCCTAAGCGTCAGGTAGAAACGACGGTGGCGGTAAAGTCCGCTGCCGGATAAAGCAGAAGACGGTCCTTCGGGGCCGTCTTCTTTTTTTGTCGCCCGCTCCGACGGACCCCGTACGGGCCGGGCGGAGACAAAAAAAGAAGAGCAGTTCTTTCGAACTGCTCTTCTGTACCGTATGTCTTGGAAAAACTATTTGTTTTTCTTTGCGTATCTCTGATAGAATTTATCAACACGACCGGCGGTATCAACCAATTTCATCTTACCAGTGAAGAACGGGTGAGAAGTGTTGGAGATCTCGACCTTGACAACCGGGTAAGTAACACCCTCGATCTCAATGGTCTCCTTAGTGTTTGCGCATGAACGAGTGATGAAGACCTCGTCGTTTGACATATCCTTGAAAGCTACAAGACGGTAGGTTTCGGGATGAATTCCTTGTTTCATTTCGTAAAATTTTAGTTAACTATTATTTTTGAGTCCGCAAATGTACTCACTTTTAAAGGAATAAACAACTTTTTCACCGGATATTTTCACCGGACACCGGAAAAACAGTCGAAATCACTTGATCCTGTACGGCTGATTTTCATAGAGAATATACTTTTTCGCCTTGCGGATCCATTTCTGTTCCTCCCCCTTCACATACTCCCGCATGACTTCTTCGGTGATTTCTCCCTGAAGATAACTGAACAAGGTACTGTCAGACAGTTTCCTCTCGAAACCCTCGTCCCAGCAGAATTCCGGATAGGTCTCCTTGAAATGACGGATCAGCGTCAAGGTATGCAGCAAGGAATGATATTCCACCGTCGGTTCCAGCATGATCTGGTAACCGAAACATTTCTCGCCCTGATATTTACCGGCACCCGGCGTGAAGGAACACGGGCGCATGAGCACGGAATCCGCAGAAGGCACGTTCCGATCAGCAGCAGGTTTGATGAACGGAGCACCGATATATTCATAAGGACGGGCCGTTCCGATACCCGGTGAGACATTCGTATTGTTCCAGAGACCTCCCCCGCTGTACATGTCGCAGGTGAACAATCCCGGAATATCCGATGCCGGTGCGATGGTCCAGGGCAGAATGTCCTTGTTGATATCCATCGCCATCGCGGAAATCACGTGCAGCGCATATTTCGCCCCGATCTCATGATGATAGAGATTGGCCAGTTCCCCCAAGGTCAGGCCATGACGGTGCGGCACCTTCGGCACATGCGGCTCTCGCAGCTCCTCCGGCATGGAGCCTTCCACGATTCTGCCTGCCGGATTGATATGGTCCACTATATATAAGGAAGGCGCGTCCTCCCCCATGTCCTCCAGCATCTCCATCAGACTGAAGACATCCTTCGTATAGTTGAAATAACGGGAACCGACATCCTGGATCTCCACGACCACCGCATCCAATCCTTTCAGCCGTTCTGCCGAAAAATCAATATGGTTGGTCAATGGGGTCAGCTCCGTATCACGGGGAGAAAAGATGATCTCGAGATTCCTCCTTTCACGGAAAAGATCATACATGAAACATCCGCGGGCAGTGTCCCAGCAATTCTGTGTACAGAAACAGCCGACGCGACCATCCATGAGGGCCTTGTCCATCTGTTCTCTCAAAGGTGTCGTTCTGAATGAAAACATTGATCTAATTTTAGCGGTAAAACATACAAATTTACAAAAAAATAAAGATTTTTGATAAAAAAATTTGGAGCGTATTGAAAAACCTCCTATATTTGCACCCACAAAATAAGAGAAACGGTCGGTTCGTATAACGGTTAGTACCCAAGATTCTCAATCTTGTAATAGGAGTTCGATTCTCCTACCGACTACCACAAAAAAGTCAGCTTTTCAGCTGACTTTTTTTCGTAAAAAGACTAACTTTACATGACACTGAATAAAAACTGGATTACCATGAAGAAAATATCATTATTACTTACTGTACTTTTCCTGCTTCCGGCCTTATCCTACGCCCGCAAAGAGGAACACCCTACCCAAGACAGCTTGAAAGTCATGTCCTACAACATCAGGATGGGAGAAGCTAATGACGGAACGAACTCCTGGAACTTCCGCTTCCCGGCGACAGGGCTCATGCTCAAAGACCAGCAGCCCGACCTTTTCGGCCTGCAGGAAGCTTTCGGCTATCAGGTCAGATTCATTCAGGAAAATTTCAAGAACTACGGTTCCTACGGAATCGGCCGTGAAAACGGGAGAAAGCAAGGAGAGCACATGACCATCTTCTACAACAAGAAAGTCCTGAAGATGGGCAAGAAGGGCACCTTCTGGCTGTCCGAGCACCCGGAAAAACCATCCACCGGCTGGGACGCCGCCTGCAAGCGCACCGCAACCTGGGCCATCTTTACCCACAAAGCGAGCAAACGCAAATTCATCTATGTGAACACTCACCTGGACCATGTCGGACAGACTGCCCGTGAAGAAGGACTGAAACTCATCCTCCAGAAGATCGACGAGCTCAACAAGGATCAGCTTCCCGTCATCCTGACCGGAGATTTCAACGTCACCCCGGACAACGCATGTCTGGATGTTCTGGACGGACGTATGCTGTCTGCACGAGACACCGCCGGAAAGACCGATCATGAAGGAACGTTCAACGATTGGGGACGTGCCGATGAAATCATCGACTACATCTACTACAGCGGCTTCAGCAGCTGTCCTGTCTATGAAACCGTCACCCGCAGATACGATGAATGGAAATATGTTTCAGACCACTATCCTATCACCGCAACCCTGATATTCTAGAAACGAGACACCATGAAAATCAAGAAAGGATTCGTTCTCCGCGACATGTGCGGAGAACATATCGTGACCGCAGAAGGTCTTGAGCATGTCAATTTCAACAAGCTCATCTCCCTCAATTCCACGGCGGCTTTCCTCTGGAAAAAAGTAGCAGAAACAGAATTCACGGCAGAGAGCATGGCGGACCTGCTGGTAGAAGAATACGGCATCGACAGTGCGCTCGCTCTCAAGGATGCCGGCAACCTTGCCAGGTCCTGGATCGAAGCCGGCATCGCAGAAGAGTAGATCTCTCACCTTCTGGCCCCGAAGATCTTCGTTCCGATGCGAACCATAGTGGAGCCATAGTCCAATGCAATGGAATAGTCACCGGACATACCGATCGACAGTTCCTTGAATGACTCCAGCTCCGGATAACGGGCACGGACCTCTCGATAGGTTTCCTGCAGACGGCTGAAATCACGGCGGATGACCCGTTCATCTTCCGTGAAGGTAGCCATGCCCATGAGTCCGCACAACTCTACGGCCGGGAATGCCTTCTCACGAACAGCCTGCTCCAGCGCAGCGAACAGTTCCGCCGCACTGAATCCCTGCTTGGTCTCCTCTGCGGCGACATGCAGTTCAAGCAGGACCCTGACCTTGCGGTCATGCCCATTGGCCCAAGCCTGAATGGCCTGCAGCAGACGGAGCGAATCGACAGACTGCACCAGTTCCACATGAGGGAGCACCAGCTTGAGCTTGTTCGTCTGGAGATGACCGATGAAATGCCAGCGAATGTCCGGACAGGAAGCGGACAGTGACTGCACTTTCTGCAGAAGTTCCTGCGGACGGCTCTCCGCGAAAAGCCGTTGACCAGCACGATAAGCCTCACCGATGGCTTCGGCAGGATGGAATTTGGAAACTGCCACCAACTCGACGTCTGGTGGCAGTTCACTTTTCAAAGCTCTGATGGTTTCCTCGAGCATTTATCTATGGTTCTTCTTATTCTTTTCCTTCATCATCTGCTCCTGCATGCGCTGAGCTTCTTCAAGACGCAGCTGCCATTTCGATTTGGCTTTCTTCTTCGCAGGAGCGGCGGCGAGCTGAGCCTGGATCTTCTTCTCGTTCACGAAGAACCTGCGGATCACCCAGGTCTGAAGCATCGTGATCAGGTTAGAGAGCAGGTAGTAGTAACTCAGACCACTGGAGAGATTGTTACAGATGAAAAGCATCATGATCGGCATCATCCATACGCTCATGAACTTCATACCTGCCATGCTCGGATCGTCGGACATCTGGCTGGAAGTCATCTTCGAATAGAGGAACATGGACAAAGCCATGAGCAGAGCGAACAAGGAAACATGGTCACCGTACAGCGGGATGTTGAAGCCGAAATCCAGGATGGAATCGTAGGCACTCAAGTCATCAGCCCATAGGAAGCCTTGCTGACGAAGCTCGATGGAAGCCGGGAAGAATCGGAACATTGCCCACAGGATCGGGAACTGGAGCAGCATCGGGAGACATCCGCCCATCGGACTGATTCCCGCTCTCCGGTAGAGATCCATCATGGCGGTCTGCTTCTTCATCGCATCCTCCTGTTTCGGATATTTCTCGTTCAGTTTCTCGATTTCCGGCTTGAGCGCGGACATCTTCGCTGAAGACATGTATGATTTGATGGTCAATGGAGAAACGACCAGTTTGATCAGCAAGGTCAGCAGCAGGATGACGATACCATAATTATGAATGAAGCCACCCAGGAAGTCGAATACCGGAATGATCACCCAACGGCTGATCCAACCTACAAGCCATCCGCCGATCGGAATCATCTTCTCGTAATTCCGGCCATACTGCTTCATGGTCTTGAAATCGTTCGGACCGAAATAGAACTGATTCTTGTAGCTGCCATCCTGAGCCATATTGATGCCCATGGAAGCTGAACACTTCATCAGGTTGTGGCTCGGATCATTTTCATCATAGAAGGAAGCCTTGAAAGCAGCGGAATTGAAATCATCGTCCGCGGTCATGATTGCGGAGAAGAACTGCTGCTGGAAAGCGAACCATTTGGTCTTGGTCGTGATCTGCTCTTCCTCGTCACGTCCCTGCGCCATTTCCTCGATTCCATCTTCTCCAGACGGCTGATAGCAGAGTTTGGAGTAACGCAGTTCGTTCTTATATCCCTTCTCCATGCGCGGAATGACGACATCCCAGTCAAGCTTGAAGGATGAGGCGGTATGGGTCAGGATTTCATCCATGCCGACAAAAGTCATCTCATTGTCTACCATGTAGCTGTCTTCCTCCAAGGAATAGACCTGCTGGATATAACTTCCGTCCTCGAATGGAAGTCGCATCACGATCTTCGAAGAATCGGATTCCTCCGCAATATAATCAAAGACGTAATCTGCTGTATTGAGATACTGTCCGGTCCTGATCAACAAGGAATAGTTCATGCGGCTGCCTACCCTTCCGGTACTGTCCGGATGGAAGATGCGGAGAGGAGCGCCACCGTAGTTCTTATGATCCTTCACGGTCACGGTGCTCGGCTGCGCACCCAAAGTCGAGAACTCCAGTTCGAGCCTACCGTTGGAAATGGTATGGAAAGTCACTCCTTTCCGTGCAGGCACTGCGGCTTCAAGGCCGAATGGCAATGTCTTCACGACATGAGCCGGCACCTGCTCCTTCTGTTCTTTTTTCTCATCAGCGACCGTCTCGGCGTAGTCGGCAGCGGACTGCTCCATCATCTGCTCGATCCTTGCCTTCTGCTGCTCGATCTGCTGTTCCTTATACTGTTTCGACTGATACCAACTGAAGCCGAACATGATCACTCCAATCAATATGAAGCCGATAATCGTATTCTTGTTCATCTGTTTCTTTTGTTGTTACTTATTGTTTCGTTACACTTATTCTTCTTCAAGGCTCCGGATCTGCCCGGCAAGCACCTCGAGTTCTTCCTTAGCTTTCACAATCTTCTCCTGCAGCTGGCTGATCAGCGGAGCCGCATTCCTGGACATCTCGAAGAAACCGACATTGTTCTCATAGGTGACGATATCCTGCTGGAGCTGCGTATATTTCTGGATCAGGCGTTCTTTCTCCGTTCTCGGACCTCTGACATTACGTCCACCCTTTCGGGAAGCATCATGCGGGAACTTCTCACGAAGCGCAGATCTGTAAGCATCCATGATGTTGTCCTTCTCCTTGAACGGCACGAAACCGATTTCCTGCCATCTGTTCATGAAGGCGTGCATCGCCTCCTTATCCTTAGCCTCATCTCCGGTCAGTACATAAGCCTTGATCTCCTCGACCAGCTTCTTCTTAGCACGGAGGTTTCCATAGAAATCATTCTCCGGCTTGGCCTGCTTGTCCCTCTCGTTGAAGAACTCGTCGCAAGCGCTGCGGAAACGTTTCCAAAGTGCCTCGGACTTCTTGCGCGGAACCGCACCGATTTCCTTCCACTGTTTCTGAAGCGCGATGAATTCATCCGTCGTCTTCTTCCAGTCCGTACTGGTCTTGAGCGCCTCTGCCTGCTCGCAAAGAGCGATCTTCTTCTCCAGATTCTCGTTCATGCTATCCTTGTAGCTGCTGTAGAACTCACGTTTGCGGCTGTAGAATGCATCGCAGGCTGCACGGAAACGATCATAGATCTTCTGGTTCTCTTTCTTGGAAGCGAAACCGATGGTCTTCCAGACTTTCTGGATATCCTCTATTTCCTTGGAGAAAGCATTCCACTCGTTGGAACCAGGCACTTCACGGGCTGCGATTTCCTCAACCTGTTCACAGAGTTTCGTCTTTTTCTCCAGATTTTCCGTCTGATGTTCCTTCATTTCCTCGAAATAGGCCTGATACTTCCTGTTGATGACAGCAGTAGCGGCCTTGAAACGTTCCCAGATCGGCTCCCGGAATTCCTTAGCGACCGGACCATATTCCTTCCACTGGTCATGGAGTTTCTGTAGTTCCTTGAAGGCCTCGACGATATTCGGACGTTCCGCCAGCTGTTCTGCCTGGACGCAGAAATTTTCCTTGGCCTCAAGGTTCTTCTTGAAATCCAGGTCTCTAAGCTCACGGTTAATCTTCACCTTATCATAGAACTGCTCGACATAAAGCTGATAGGTTTCATTCAGATTCCTGAAATTGGTCGCAGGTACCGGACCGATGACTCTCCACCGGTTCTGGATCTCACGGAACTCCGGAAATGTAGCGTTCACATCCTCCTGTTTCTCGACAAGGAGCTTCAGGTCAGCGATGACCGCCTCTTTCAATGCCAGGTTCTGCTCACGTTCCTGTTCCTGCTGTCTATTGTATTCAGCCCGTTCTTTCTTGTATGAAGCGTAGATTTCCTTGAATCCCTCCTCGATCCGGGAGAATGGATCTTCCCTCTCCTCCGTCACCAGAGTCTCTGCAGCAGCCTCCTCCGTCGCGTCTTCCACCTCTGTGGAAACATAACCGGCTTCAGCCTTTTCCTTGATAAGTTTCTTATAGAAAGCAGCCTTGATGGCCTCGGCTTCCTTGTACATCTTCAGACGGTCCTCGTTCTTCAGAAGCTCCTCAAAAGCTTGCACCAGTTCCACAAGACTCTTCTCTGACCAGTTTGCTGCAGGTTCAGTTGCTTCAGCTACATCTGATGTCGTCAAAGCATCAGGATTGATGTCTACACTCATAATCAATGTGTTTTTAGATTTATATAAGTTGCAAATATACCAAAATTTTAGTAAAACTGTCAGCATTTTGCTATTTTTGCAAATCCGTGATTTTCTGTAAACAATAAAAAGAACGTATGAGAATTGACATCATCACAGTGGTTCCGGAACTTCTCGAGAGTCCGCTCAGCCACTCGATAGTGGGTCGTGCCATCAAGAAAGGATTGGTAGAGATCCATCTCCACAACCCCCGCAAGTACGGGAAAGGACCCCGCCAGCAGGTCGATGACTACAGTTACGGCGGAGACGCAGGCATGGTCCTGATGATAGAACCGGTCTACAAGATGATCGAAGAACTCCGCAGCGAACGAACCTACGATGAAATCATCTACATGTCTCCGGACGGAGAGATCCTGGACCAGGGCATCGCCAATGAACTTTCGTTGAAAGGAAACCTCATTATCCTCTGCGGACATTACAAAGGAATCGACCACCGGATCCGCGAGCACCTCGTGACTCGCGAAATCTCCGTCGGAGACTACGTGCTCAGCGGTGGAGAGATTCCGGCCGCGATTCTCGCCGACTCCATCATCCGGCTGATTCCGGGAGCGCTGACCGACGAGACCTCGGCCCTGAGCGACTGCTTCCAGGATGATCTGCTTTCCCCGCCGATCTATACCCGTCCTGCAGAATTCAACGGATGGAAAGTGCCGGACGTTCTCCTCAGCGGCAATCCGAAACTGATTCGGGAATGGCAGGACGAGCAGGCGCTGGAAAGGACGAAGAGACTGCGTCCGCACCTACTGGAAAAATAATTCCCGCTGATTTCCTTTGCTTTGCAAAGAAAAGGACTATATTTGCAGGAAAGATGAAACAAACTGACCACAATTGAACAATTCCTTCTGGGAATACACTACACTACTAACTGATCGGAAAGTCCCGCAGCGATGCGGGACTTTTCATTTGGTGCAGAAAACAACCCCGACCTGGTGGAAATTCCAGAGTTTTACATTATTTTTGTCAAGAGAATAATTTAGAAACATTTTAAAACAGAATTGATATGAAAAAATACGTGTGCATCACTTGCGGTTATGTCTATGACCCGGAAATCGGTGACCCGGACAGCGGCATCGAGCCAGGAACGGCCTTTGAGGATCTTCCTGAAGATTGGACCTGCCCACTTTGCGGAGTAGGTAAAGAAGATTTTGAAGTTGAGGAGTAATCCGATGAAGATCAGCGACAGGATCAGACATATATCCATCAATGACCATAAGACCGAGAGATTCGAGGGCTTGTGGGCATTGCCTTATGGCGTCAGCTACAATTCCTATCTGGTAGTTGACGAGAAGATCGCCCTCATCGATACGGCGGGTGCAGAATACAAGGACCTCTTCCTGGAAGCGATCCGTGAAGAGATCGGTTCACGGGCCATCGACTATGTTGTCGTGAACCATATGGAACCGGATCATTCCGCCCTGCTGTCCGAGATCCGGAACCTTTATCCGGACGTGACGATTCTCTGCAGTCAGAAAGCTGCAGGTATGATTGCCGGCTATCATGGCATTACCGACAACATTCAGACCGTGAAGGAAAACGAAAGCGTTTCCCTCGGAAACTGCAACCTGACTTTCTACATGACCCCGATGGTCCATTGGCCGGAAACCATGATGACCTGGCTTGCCGAAGAGAAGACCTTCTTCACAGGAGATGCCTTCGGTGCCTTCATGGCCTGTGACGGACAGACGGTCGACGGATTCGACCGCATTGAACTGGAAATGACCCGTTATTATGCCAGCATTGTCGGAAAATACGGTGCTCAGGTACAGATGGCGCTCAAGAAAGCCGCCGGTCTGGAGATCGAAAGGATCTGCAGCACGCACGGTCCGGTCTGGGAGCAGGAGATCGGAAAGACGGTCGCTCTCTACGACCAGCTCAGCAGATACGAGCCGGTAAGGAAAGGCGTCTGCATCGCTTACGGCTCCATGTACGGCAATACGGAAAAGGCCGCACTGGACCTGGCTGCAGAACTGGAAAGACTCGGCGTGGAATACCGACTGCACAACCTGTCCGCAGAAGATCCTTCTTTCGCCTACAGGGATGCTTTCCGCTATACCCACATCGTGGCCGGTTCTCCGACCTACAACAATGACATCTACCCTCCGGTCTATTCCTTCATGTACGGCTTAGGAGCCAGACTGCTGAAGAACAGGAAATTCTTCGCCTTCGGTTCCTTCACCTGGGCCGGAGCCAGCGTGAAACTGCTCAACGCCATGGCTGAAAAGAACGGCTGGACCCTCATCGGCGAAGGAAAATCCTTCAGCCAGGGTTGGTCGAAAGAGAAATGTGACCTCCGTGAACTTGCAGAAGCGATTGCCGCTGACTGCAGATAAGACGGACAACACACAAAATAAATTCCCCCGGAAGTTCTATAAGACTTCCGGGGGAATTTTTCTATCCGGTCCGCTACGGCTCAGAACCTGTAGCTGACTTTCAGCATGAAGTTGGCCGGAGCCTGCGGGAAGATACCGAGATCACCGGCAAAATCCTGACCGGTCTTCTTGTCGAACACATGCCATACCCAACCGTCCGCATAATACTTCTGGTTGATGAAGTTGTTGACATAAGCGCCAAGTCCGAGCTTTCCGTGCTTGAGGTCGAACTCATGGGTCAAGGAAAGATTCGCCACCACATAACCCGGAACGGTCAGACTCTCGGTATGGGTATTGTCCAGATACTGCTTACCGACATACTTACCGTTGATGGCCAAGGTCGTGGTCTTCAGGGAATTGTTCGCGATCGTCTTGAACGGTGTGAAGGAAAGCTGGAGCATGGAAATGAAAGATGGAGACATCAGCATGGTCGTCTTGCCGACATGTTTCAGTTCTACACTTTCTCCTTCCCAGTTCGCGAAGTCATCGTAGGTCGTGACATAATAAGAGTAGTCCTTGATCTGGTTCACACTGTAAGTGAAGTTTCCATCTACCTTGAACCAAGGAGCAGCCTGCCATGCGGCAGCCAGCTCGATACCACGACGCCAAGCGCGGCCGGTATTCTCTTTCAAGGCTCTACCTGTATCGGACAGTTTACCGGTCTCCAGCAGCATATCCATATATTCCATGAAGTAGAAGTTGGCGGAAGCCGCTACCTTATCGTTTCTGAACTCATAGCCGAACTCGACATCCACCATTTTCTCCGGATCGATCTTCGCATTCGGTTCCTTTCCGGCAGCGAGCAGCGTATTGTTCGTCCCGATCACTTCCTTCAGGTCATCCCTCGCTGCCTCACGGTTGCCGAGAGCCGCAGAGATATAAGCCTTATTGTACGGATTCCAATGGAAGGAAATACCGGCTCTAGGATTGAAGAAATTCCAGACATTGAAAGAGTTCATGTCCATATCATCTTCATCATCGATACCCCACATCTTGTAAGTGACACCACGATACTGGAGATCCAGATAAGCGGTCATCCAGGATAATGGAGTGTATTCAGTTCTGGCAAACACATTGAGCTCGTTCTTGATGTCGTTGTTGCGGTACCACCAATGGCCGTCATAGTCATAGTTCTCACCGAGCGCATCGACGAAAAGCAGATTACCGAAATGGCTTCCCCTATAGCTGGAAAGGTTGACGCCACCGACGAAATTGACCTTGTCGTTGTTCCATTTCACCTCGGAATTCAAGACATAGTAGCAGTTGTCCATCGCTTTCTGAACGAGGAAATCCGCTTTGTCGCTACGACCGAAATGCTCACCTTCTCCGATTTCACCGTTACCGTCGACATCGAAGTCGAAATCGCTGCGGAAACCATATTTCTTGAATTTCTTGCCACCTTTCCAGTTCTCGTAGTAACCGTCACCTTTCGTGAAATTGAAAGTGGTGGTCCAGAACACGTTACGGTTGAACTGATGGGTATAGTTCAACTGCAGATGATGCTGCGTGTAGTTGTCCGTATCGTTATCGTAGTAATGGGTGTTGCCGTACTTGTCCTCGAAAGCACCCGTAGAGTTGTAGGTCGGGTCTTTCTCATACTGTTCCAAGGTGATACCGTTCCAGGTGATACCGCTGTGCTGGTCACCCATGAGGTAGGTCAGTTTCAAGGAGTTGCTGCCGGAAAGCCAGCCCAGGGTCGCGAAAGCAGACTGGGAACGGACCTTGCCGTTACGGATATAGCCGTCCGTATAGTTGCGTGAATAAGCCGCATCGACATAGAAGCCGCCCGGCAGGAGACCGGAACCGGCTGCTGCGGAAGCCGTGAAGGTGCTGAATGAACCCCCGCTGATATCGAAGGCCGCATAAGGCTCGATGGAAACGCTGGAGGTACCCATGTTCACGCTGGCACCGAAAGCACCGGCACCATTGGCCGTCGTTCCGAGTCCTCTCTGAAGCTGTACGGAACTCAGGATATTGTTGAGAGAAGGGATATTGACCCAGAAGACTTCCTGAGAGACGGCATCATTGAGCGTGATACCATTGAAAGTGACATTGATCTGGGAACCCTTGCTTCCTCTGACCGTCATCTTGGATGGGCCGATACCGGTACCCCCCTCATTCACCGCTACGACAGATGGCTGGAGATTCAGCATCATCGGCACGGAATTCAACGGATTGGTCTTCCTCATTTCTTCCTTACCGACCATCGTATAGGTCACCGGTGTCTTGGATGTTGCACGGGAAGCGGAAACGACCACGCTGTCCAGCTTCTCTTTCTTGCCGGCTGTCTTGCCAGCCTCATCATTCCCCGCAGCTGCTGCGGAGAACGGGATCAGCGCCAGAAGCGCTGCTGAAAATAAAAAACCTCGCATAATGTATATACATGATGCAAGGGGGTACGTAAAAAGTACATGAGATGAATGCGTCCCTACGGCAGTATTAGCTGCATCAGGTTCAACGGGTATGATCTCAGCATCTGTTACGATGCACCCCTGCAATGTTATCTTAGTTCCGAGCGCGGCTCACCAGCTTCACCTCGAAAAGGAAAGGCCAGTTCTTGCCGGTCAGATAAATTTTCCCGTCAGACGGATTCCGTGCGATACCGTTCAGCACATCCGTTTCCGGAGTCCGGTACATTTCTCCCAGAAGACCGGTACAATCGACCGACGCCTCTACCTGAGCAGTCTTCGGGTCAATGATGATGATCTCATCACTGGTATAGACATTGGCCCAGATCTTACCGTCGATATACTCCAGTTCGTTGAGATACGGAACCGGACGCCCATTCCGGCGGACCGTCTTCTTCTGGAGGAGACACAGTTCCTCGTCAAGGAAATAAAGGTTCGACGAGCCGTCGGTAGCGATCAGCTGTTCTCCGTCAGTCGTCAGTCCCCAACCCTGGCGGGTATAAGGTATGCTTTTCTGGAACTTGAACGTCGCAGCGTCATAGACGAAAACCACGCCCTCCCTCCAGGTCAGTATGTATATCTTGTCCTTGAAGACGACGGAACCTTCCAGAAAATATTTCCTATCGAAGGAAATCTCCCTGTCCGGCTTCCTGCTGCCCGGCTCGGGATAGACCCTCAACGTCGATTCTCCGTACTGGCCGGTCGTCTCGAAAAGACGTCCTCCATGGAAGAACAGGCCCTGGGTATAGGCCTTCACGTCATGCGGAAGGCAGCGGACCACCTCCACACCATATCGGGTTTCCGGCTTAGCCACCTTGCCCCTACCGCCACAGGCGGAAAGAGCAAGGATAGCGACAGCCATCATCAAGAATCTTCTCATCATCATTTGCTCTGTTTCCGGGCCAGCTCAGCACGTCTTTCCTTGGCAGCCTTCACGAAAGCGACGAAGATCGGCTGAGGATGTTCCGGCGTACTCTTGAGTTCAGGATGGAACTGCACACCGATGAAGAACGGATGCGATGGAAGTTCGACGATCTCCACCAGACCTGTATCCGGATTCTTTCCGGTTGCCTTCATGCCGGCAGCCTCGATCTGCTCAAGGTACTCATCATTGAATTCATATCTGTGTCTGTGCCTTTCGGAGATGATTTCCTGGCCATAGATCTTATAAGCCAATGAATTCTTTTCCAGACGGCACTCGTAAGCGCCGAGACGCATGGTTCCTCCCTTGATGGTCGTGCTCTTCTGATCTTCCATCAGGTCAATGACCGGATGACTCGTGGAAGGGTTGGCCTCACGGGAAGCCGCATCTTTGTAGCCGAGGACATCACGGGCGAATTCCACCACGCACATCTGCATGCCCAGACAGATTCCGAAGAACGGAACATTGTTCTCACGGGCATACCTGACCGCCTCGATCTTGCCCTCTATACCGCGTTCTCCGAAACCCGGAGCGACGAGGATACCGTCCATACCGGCCAATGTAGCCGCTACGTTCTCCGCCGTGATGTTCTCACTCTGGAAGGAGTGAACCTTCACCTTGCACTCGTTGGCGGCTCCAGCATGGACAAAGGACTCGAGGATAGACTTGTAAGCGTCCTGCAATTCTACATATTTTCCGACAAGAGCGACATCTACGGTCGATTTCGGATTCATCAGCTTCTTCAGGAAAGCATTCCAGTCACGGAGGTCCGGTTCCGGAAGTCCCTCCATCTTGAAGTGCTGGAGCACCAGTTCATCCAGATGCTCTGCCGCCATGTTCAAAGGCACCTGATAGATGGAAGGCGCGTCGATGGACTGGATGACATGACCCGGCTTCACGTTGCAGAAGAGAGCGACCTTCCTTCTCAGTTCCGGAGTCAGTTCATGCTCGGTACGGCAGACGATGATGTCCGGATGGACACCGCTCTGCTGGAGCATCTGCACGGAGTGCTGGGTCGGCTTCGTCTTCAGTTCCTTCGCTGCATTGAGGTAAGGGACCAGGGTCAGATGGATGGAGATGAGATCCTCGTCAGGAAGTTCCCACTGGAGCTGACGGACCGCTTCCACGAACGGCTGAGACTCCATGTCTCCGACCGTACCGCCGATCTCCGTGATCACGATATCATAATTGCCGGATTTGCCGAGCAGCAGCATACGCCGTTTGATCTCGTCAGTGATGTGAGGAACAATCTGGACCGTTCGTCCGAGATACGCGCCTTCACGCTCCTTGCTGATCACCGTATTGTAGATCTTACCTGTCGTTACATTGTTCGCCTTGGAAGTATGGACACCGAGGAAACGCTCGTAATGGCCGAGGTCGAGATCTGTCTCTGCACCATCATCCGTCACGAAACACTCTCCATGCTCATAAGGGTTGAGTGTGCCTGGGTCAATGTTGATGTAAGGGTCGAACTTCTGGATGGTGACCCTGAGGCCACGGGCCTGCAGGAGTTTCGCCAATGATGCGGAAATGATACCTTTGCCTAAAGATGAGGCAACTCCACCTGAAACGAAAATGTACTTTGTATTCATGATTTTTGTAGAATTTTTATCGCTAACAGGGGTACAAAATTAGGTATAAAATTTTATTTAAAAAAATCTTTATTACCTTTGTCCGCCATATATCAAGCACATACATGAACACCTACTATACCATTCTTATTTCCATGGCGGTCATCGCCGTCTTCGTCTTCATCGCATTGTTTTTCCTGAAAGCCGGCTACGGATACCTGTCCGATACCCACTGGGGACCGCAGATCAACAACAAGGTCGCCTGGATTCTCATGGAAAGCCCGGCCTTCCTCTTCGCGCTCTACTACACGCTGGATTTCGCAGGAAGCGGTGTCGATACCGGGAACGGAAGGACGGTGCTTCTTGTCATGATCGGGTTCTTCCTGCTGCACTATTTCCAGCGTTCCTTCATCTTCCCGCTGCTGATGCGCGGAAAGAGCAGGATGCCGATCGCCATCATGCTCATGGGCATGACCTTCAATGTAGTGAACGCCTACCTCATCTGCGGCTGGCTCTTCCGCGAAGCACCGGCCGGCATGTATGATGACAGCTGGTTCTACAGCCCGCAGTTCATCATCGGTACGCTCATCTTCTTCACGGGAATGGGTATCAACCTCCAGTCAGACCATGTTATCCGGCACCTCCGCAAACCCGGAGATACCAGACACTATATTCCTAAGAAAGGTTTCTACAAATGGGTAACTTCCGCCAATTATTTCGGAGAATTCACCGAGTGGGTCGGTTATGCCATCCTCACCTGGTCTCCTGCTGGCCTGCTCTTTGCCGTATGGACCTTCGCAAACCTGGGGCCTCGCGCGAAATCACTGACCGAAAAATACGAGAAAGAGTTCGGCGATGAATACAGGAAGCTCCATAAGAAACACATCATTCCTTTTATCTGGTAAAATTATGGAAGACACTTTATTTTCACCGTTCAGAATCGGTCCGGTCGAACTCAGGAACAGGACTATCCGTTCCGCGGCCTTCGAAGCGATGTGTCCGGGACACAGACCTTCAAAAGAATTGTTTGATTATCATGTCGCCGTCGCACGTGGCGGCATCGGCATGACTACAGTTGCCTATGCGGCCGTCTCCCCGAGCGGACTCTCTTTCGAGAACCAGCTGCTCATGCGTGAAGAAATCGTTCCGGAACTGAAAGAACTGACGGACGCCGTTCATGCGGAAGGCGCGAAAGTCTCCATCCAGCTTGGCCATTGCGGCAACATGTCTCATAAGAGCATCTGCGGCTGTCTCCCTTACGGAGCGAGCCGTGGCTTCAACCTCTACTCCCCGACCTTCGTGCATAAGATGAACAAAGCGGAGATCCAGCAGGTTGCAGAAGATTACGGGAAAGCGGTCGAACTCTGCATCAAGGCCGGTTTCGACGCCGTGGAGATCCACGCCGGACACGGCTACCTCATCTCCCAGTTCCTTTCCCCTTACACGAACCATCGCAAGGATGAGTTCGGCGGCAGCCTGGAAAACAGGATGAGGTTCATGCGCATGTGCATGGAGAAAGTCGTTGCCGCCGGCAAAGGAAAAGTAGCCATCTTCGTCAAGATGAACACCCGTGATGGCTTCAAGGGTGGACAGGAAGTCCCTGAACTTATTGAAGTTGCAAAAGAGCTCAAACGTCTCGGTGCAGATGCCATCGTCCTCTCCGGAGGTTTCGTGAGCAAGGCGCCGATGTATGTCATGAGAGGCCAGTTCCCGATCAAGCCGATGGTCCACTACTTCCCATGGAAGCAATGGTGGCTGAAGCTCGGCGTCCTGATGGCCGGAAAGGCTGTAGCTCCGACCGTTCCGTTCAGACGTCTCTTCTTCCTGGAAGATGCCCTGAAATTCAAGGCGGCCATCCCAGACTTTCCGTTCGTCTATGTCGGAGGAGTCGTGGACCGTGCCGGTGCCGACGAAGTCATGGAGAAAGGCTTCCCGCTGCTGCAGATGGGACGTGCTGTCCTGGAAGATACGGATTTCGTGAACAAGATGAAAGCCGACAAGAAGCATTGCAGCGAATGTGAGCACAGCAACTTCTGCATCGGCCGCATGTATTCCCGCTCCATGCAGTGCCACAAGAAATGCGTGGACATCACTCCGAAACTGGAGGCTCAGGTCCAGAAGATCAACCGCGAGAACGAGAAGATGGAGCGTAAATTGGGCTATAAGAAATAATTTTTCTTATCTTTGCGCCCGCAGAACCGAAAAAGATAAGGTAAGGCGATCTGTCGCTGGAGAATCCAGAGGAAAGTCCGGACAGGAAAGGGCACCTTGCTGTGGAAAGCACAGATGGGAGTGATCTCATGTCGGCCGTAGCAGAGAAAAACCGCCCGAAAGGGCAAGGGTGAAAACGCGAGGCAAGAGCTCACGACGGCGGGTGGCGACATCTGCCGGGTACGGCACCAGGGCCTGCAAGACCAAATATACTGACAGATGAGGACTGCCCGTCCGATGTCAGGGGGTAGGTTGCGTAGATAAATGACAGATTCAAAAACAGAAACCGGCTTACGGCTTTACCTTCATTGCAAGACAGGGGAACAGATCGTTTCCCTGTCTTTTTTCTTATATTTGCAGTTATGGAAAAATTGATCGACAGATTTCTGAGATATGTCTCCATCGACACTCAGTCCGACCCGGATTCCGGGTCTCGACCCAGCTCTGCAAAAGAGCTGGACCTGCTTCGACTGCTTTGTCAGGAGCTGCAGGAAATGGGCATTGATGCTACCATTGACCCTTACGGATATGTGATGGGAAGCCTGCCCTCGAACCTGAATGAAGGAGCGGGAAAGGTACCGTCCATCGGCTTCATCGCGCATGCGGACACTTCGCCCGACGCTTCCGGTTCCGGAGTCCGACCTCAGATCATACCGGACTACGACGGAGGCCCCATTGACCTGAAAGGAGTGGAAGGACTGCAGCTCAGACCGGAAGATTTTCCGGAACTGACGGCCTACCGGGGACAGACCCTCATCACGACTGACGGAACGACGCTTCTGGGAGCGGACGACAAGGCAGGAATCGCTGAAATCATGCACGCCGTACAATACCTCTGCGAACATCCTGAAATCCCGCACGGCAAGATCTGCATCGGCTTCACGCCTGACGAAGAGATCGGAAGAGGAGTCATCTGCTTCGATGTCAGGAAATTCGGAGCGGACTATGCCTATACCATGGACGGTGGACGGATCGGCGAGCTGGAATACGAGAATTTCAACGCCGCAGGAGCAGAGATTCATATTCAGGGACAGAACATCCATCCGGGAGAGGCCAAGGGAAAGATGAAGAACGCCCTCCTCATCGGTATGGAATTCCAGCAGTTCCTGCCGGAAAGAGAACGGCCGGAATATACTTCAGGCTACGAAGGTTTCTTCCACCTGACGGATTTCAGCGGCACCGTGGAAAAAGCTGAAATGTCCTATATCATCCGTGATCATGACCTGCAGAAATTCGAAGAGAAAAAGCGGCTGATGCAGAACGCAGCCGAGGATATCAACAGAAAATACGGCAAGGGAACCATCGAACTGGACCTGAATGACCAGTACTATAACATGAAGAAGATGGTCGAGCCACATCTGCACATTGTCAAGATGGCCATGAAGGCAATGGAAATGGAAGGAATTATCCCGCTGGTCCAGCCGATCCGTGGCGGGACGGACGGAGCGAACCTGTCCTACATGGGACTTCCCTGCCCGAACATCTTTGCAGGCGGGCATAATTTCCATGGAAAGATGGAATACATTCCTTACGAGAGCATGGAGAAGGCCAGCAAAGTCATCCTGAACATCATCCGCCTCTTTGCAGAAGGGAAGCAGGACTGACGAATCCTGCAGACAGGTCTAACGGGTCTGCAGGGCTTTCCGGATCCGCTGGCGAAGCGGATCGCTGATCGAAAGCTTGCAATCCTTGTCAGAGGAATCCAGCCATTCGAGGGCCAGATCGAAATCGCCGAGCATGAAACAGGCGGTCGCCATATTGTACGCAGCTGAAGAACGACGTAGAAGATTCCTGGTATCCAGACACTTGAGCCAATGTTTCATGGCTTCCTGCCAATCAAGGCGGTCCGCACAGTTCGCGGCCTCAATCCATTCATTCTGCTCGTAATAGAGAATGGTGAAATGCTCCCGTTCCCAATTCGGATGAAAGTTCGCCGCGAAATCTCTTCCGGCCTTGAGCGCCTTTCTCCGGACATCACTGCCGCTCACCCCATCATTGAGCTGGGCAGTAGAAGAAAACAGGAAGACCTGGTCCCGACGGTTCATCGCATCATAGACATGGAGCGAGACCCGACAGGCCCCGGAACGCCCCCGGCAGACGGCCAACGGCAACTCAACCGGATCCAGCAGGAAGATCGCATCGGAATTCACCGTCATGAGCAGAGAGACCAGACTATCCTTGCAAGCATAATCTGTCCCCTCCTCGTACGGAAGCCGGTAGACGAAGACATTTTCAGATCCGTTATTCGCATCCGATACGGAAAGAGAGAGTCCTTCCGCAAAGGCTTTCGTGAACCGGGAATTCAAGGTTGTCGTATCCCCCCGGTCAAGATACATCACCGCGACATCCTTACCCAAGAGGTCCAGGCCGCTATCTGAGGCCTTTCGCATATCCACTGCCAGCATATAGGAAGACGGGCCGCACGAAAGGACGGAAGCCAGGGCAGCCGCAATGATCAGAGGTAAGCATATCTTTTTCATATCCATCAGATTTCAATGACTTCCGCAATGAGGTCGTATTCATCCGCACCGGTAACTCTCACTTTCAGGAAATCGCCGACAAAGGAATAAGGATCCGCATTACAGAACAATTCAGGTTCATATCTTACAAGAACCTCGCCATCCACTTCCGGACTGTCGAATTCGCTTCTGCAGACAAAGACGCCGTCAGAGAAATCATCGACGATCACCCGGATTTCCGAACCGACCCTGGCCAGGTTGCATTCCAGCGAAATCTGGCCCTGGAGCGTCATCAAGCGATCCAGACGGTCGTTCTTGACCTCCTGCGGAACATTGTCTTCGAGGTGCTTGGCTCCCCAGGTTCCTTCTTCTTCAGAATAGGTGAAGGCACCTAACCTTTCGAAGCGGGCTTCCTTCACGAAGTCCAGCAATTCCTGGAATTCCTCTTCACCCTCTCCCGGATGGCCGACGATCATGGTCGTACGGATCGCGACACCCGGCACTTTCTCACGCATCTTGCGGATCAGTTCACGGGTCCACGCCCCATTGACATGGCGGTGCATATTGTCCAGCACGACATCAGCGATGTGCTGGAGCGGAATGTCCATATACTTGCAGACTTTTGGATTGTGGGCCATCTGGTCCAGCACATCCTCCGGAAAATCTGCAGGATAGGAGTAATGGATACGGATCCATTCGATGCCCTCGACCTCGGAAAGTTTCTGGAGAAGCTCTGCCAGCGCACGGCGGCGGTAGAGGTCCAGTCCATAGAAGGTCGTATCCTGGGCAATGACGATGAGTTCCTTGACTCCCTTTGCAGCCAGAGCCTCCGCTTCCGCCACCAGTTCCTCGATCGGCACGCTCCTGTGCGCTCCGCGGATATAAGGAATGGCACAGTAGGAGCACCTCCGGTCACAGCCCTCTGAAATCTTCAGATAAGCATAATGAGACGGAGTACTCAGACGGCGCTGGGAAGCCGTGATGCTGCGGTCTTTCACACCGAGCGCGCGCAGCAGCGGATTGAAGTCACGGGCACCATACCAGGCATCCACTTCCGGAATAAGCCCTGGCAGGTCGGACATATAGCGTTGAGAAAGACAGCCGAAGACCAGGATCTTCCCGACTTCCCCTTCCGATTTCCGGGCCACCTGCGCAAGAATGGCCTGGATCGACTCTTCCTTCGCATCACCGATGAAACCGCACGTGTTGATCAGAAGATTGTCCACCTTACCGGCCCAGTCTTCAGGCAGGATTTCGTACCGTCCTTCCAACTGAGCCAGAATGTGCTCTGTATCCACCTTATTCTTCGAGCAGCCCATCGTGATGACCTGCAACGTCTCCGGATTTCCTGTCATCTTCTCCTTCATCGTCATGGAACCGGTCATTTATTCAGCTGCTTCTTCTGAGGCATTCTCCTCTTCCGGATTCACGAAATCCAGGGAAGCATGGTTCTTGAGACAATTGTACCATTCTACGACCTTCTTCATATGAGACACATAGAAACGGTCATGATCATAGGATGGAAGCGCTTTCTCGAAGAATGCCTTGAGTTCTTCTGGAGCTGACTTTGATGAAGGAGCATCTTCTTCACCGAGCACGGCGTGCATTCCTTCGAAGACCTCCTGGAGTTTCTTCTCATCATCCTCCGTGTAGATGGAAATATCAGCCAAGGTCGTCATCTTGCTGCTGATACCGAAACCGGTTCTCTTGCCGGTGACCAGCGACTCTGCGATAATGCCGTTACGGGACTGTGAAACATACTGGAACAAGCCGCTCTGGCCTGAAATTGCGAGAATTCTGCTCAAATCTGTTTTCATGATATTTTTATTTTATTGTCATTTTTCTGTTATGATTCCCAACTGGTGCAAAGCCGACTCCAGCCTCTTGGCCAGTTCAGCTTCAGTAGAGTCGTTCAGGATGACCGCATCCAAGCCTGATACCGGCTCTCCCGCCGAAATCCTGTTCATCAGCGGCTGCTGAGCCATCCTGGCCTCGACCGACTGACGAGAAGCACCGTCCCTGCGGCATGCACGTAAGAGACGGAGTTCATAAGGAGCATCGACCACAATCCTGTAATCGCCGAAGTCCTTGAAATATGCCTTCTCCAATACCGTCGCCGACTCCATCGCGACGTATCTGAGTTTTCCGGCGGACTTTTCCGCCTCCTCACTGATGAAATGACGGAAATCCTCCATCAGACAAGGAAAGAGCAAAGCTTCCGTCGCAGCGATATCCGCCGTTCCCTCTGCCCTGAACAGACGGGCCGCAAGCGATGACTTGTCGAACTTCCCGTCCTCATTCCGGAGCCTTGTCCCGAGACGTCGCTCCAATGCTTCGACCAGGCCGTTGTCCTGGTCATAAAGTGCTTTCGCCTTCGAATCCGCATCATAGACCGGAATTCCGGAAGACCACAACATAGCCGCTGCCGTGGATTTACCGCTGCCGATCCCTCCGCACAGCAGAATGATCTTTATTTCTGATAGGAAGTGCATGTCACGACCGGATCATTGATGAGAACCTTGATGACTCCTGCCGGAAGCCTGGAAGCATGCACGGCGCACCTGCCGTCCCGGGAAGCCAGAAAATCATCTACATAATCCACATACAGGCTGACGCTGTCCTGTGGTTCCGACATCGGCGGAAAGGTGCAGACGAAACGGACATCGACATAAGCCGGATTGCTGACCAGTTTCTGATCCAGCGGCACATTCCGGGTCTCGACCTTCACCTTGGCGCTGATTTCCACGAAACGCGTCACATCCATATAGAAATGCACGACGGTCTGCGACATCCGGATCCCTTCGATCTGCTCGATGTTCGCCAACCCCTGCACGCTGGATGAGATGTTAGCCAGCTCGATATGTTCCGTGTACACCCTTCCGACATTCTCCAGATGATTCGGACTGCCGTAGATGAGAACGGAATCCGGTTCCAGCTTGATCTTGCCCAGAGGAATGTACTGAGAACTCATGTTCAGCGTACTGACCGGAATGACCGGCACCTTCTTGTAGGTCTCCGACGGGAAACGGAAGAAAAGCGTATCGGTCATGAAGAACTCGATCTTCGTCTGCTCGCCGTAGATGGCATTGGCATAATCGGACATCCGATCCCTGGAAAGATAATAGATCTCTCCCCCCTTCTGCCGGAGATCGTCCTCATCGAAAACGATCGTCTTCGGCTGCCGCGATTCGAACAGCTTGTGCAGAAGTGCCTCATAGCCTGTCGTACGGCATCTCGCCACGACCCGAGCCGGTTCAGTGGACCTGTCGGCATGTCCTATGATCTCGCAACGGGCAATGACCGGCACGCTGAGATAAGTACTGTAGGTCAATGAGAGATTATGGATCAGCCACACGGTAAAAGCCAACAGGAGAGATAGCAGAAAAGCTCCCCAATCTCTCCCATTGATATCCAATTTCGTGCGTATCTTATGATACCAGTCTCTCATTTCCGGAAATTACTGCTGCACGACTGCAGAATAATCCTTGACCAATGAATTCTTGTCAACTCTGAGTTTCGTGTCGCCGTCCACCTTCATGAGGACTGTCTTGTCGTCGATCTCTGCGACCGTGCCGTAGATACCGCCGTAAGTCACGACCTTATCTCCTTTCTTGAGGCCGTCACGGAACTTCTGGAGTTCTTTCTGCTGCTTGCGCTGCGGGCGGATCATGAAGAACCACATCACCACGAAGATCAGGATCAGCATGACCCACATGGACCAGCCACCACCTACCGGCTGTGCAGCAGGCTGTGCTGCCGGCTGAGGACCGGCTGCGAGTTCCGTTGTCGTAGTCGTCATGGCATTATCGGAAATCAGAGCCATTTCCGTCCCGGTTCCCTGGGTTGCAGCATCTGCCTGAGCCATCAAAATAAATGTATTCATAATCGTTTTCGTTTTAAAATTTCACTAAAATATAAAATTATCCGTCCTTTTCCAAATCTTAGAGCAAGCCCTTGCCTTCCTTGCGGATCTTGCCATCAGCCTCAAGCCGCTGCATGAGCTTATCCAGCAGACCGTTCACGAAAGAACGGCTCTTCTGCGTGCCATAATATTTGGAAATCTCGACATATTCATTGATGGAAACCTTCAGCGGAATAGTCGGGAAAGCCTCAGCCTCAGCCAGTCCCATGACGATGAGCGCGACATCCGGCAGGAATAGCCGGTCCTTGTCCCAACCCTCGACATTTTCATAGACGAGCGCGGAAAGCTCAGGATACTTGGTGTAGGCAGCCTGAAGCAGGCGAGTCACGAACAGTTTGTCGCTCTCGACGTCCAGCCCGCTCTTCATGTCGCTCTGATAAAGTGCAGGAAGTTCCCAGCGAGCACCTTTGCCGATGGCTTCCACGCTGTGGCAGCACCAGGTCAAGGCGTAGGCGAGGTCATCGTTCCACCAGATAGACATATCCTCGAGAATCTGCGCCAGCTCCTCGCTGTCCACGAATTCCTCTTCGAAGATCTTCACGAACAATCTGCAGTCCGCCTTGAGAGAAGACTCCGGAGCAGCCATGTAATCCACATAGTATTTCCTGGTGAAGACGGAGTTCAGCACCTTCTTCAAGAAAAGGTCATACTGTTCCCAGGAGAATTTCTTCTTTTCGAAGAGTTTCTGGAAATCCGGATCTTCATCCATGATTCTGGCCAAGGCATTGTCCGCGAACTTCATGTTCGGGTGTTTTTCTTCCTCCGTCGGATTGAACTTCGTCTTGGCGATTTCGATTCTTTCACGGGCCAGTCTGGTCAACGGAGAAATGATTCCCATCATATAGATGTACAGATCCCTGACCGCCTCACAGGACTGTTCCAGCTGGACCTGGGCTTCAACAAGTGAGCTGTTTCCAGCCAACATATTGCTATACAGCACTTTAAAAGCCTTTATCCTTAAGATTCTACGATTTAGCATAACTATTCTGAAAATTTTATACAAAGATACACGCATTTTCAGAAAAATCCCTAACTTTGTGAAGATTTACTTAAAAAATAAACGCTATGTACAGTGAGGATTACGAAGGAGCAGGTGCCCAAGAAAGACAAGGCGAAGATATTTTCTCCAAACCGGTCAGGGCTGGAAAGCGTACCTATTTCTTCGACGTCAAGGCGACGAAGGGGAATGACTATTATCTGACAATTACAGAAAGCAAGAGGAAAGTCGGGAACGACGGACATTTCGCTTACGACAAACACAAGATTTTCCTTTACAAGGAAGATTTCGAGAAATTCACCGAAGGGCTGGAAGAGGTGATCGGCTACATCAGGAAGAATTGCCTGAAGGATGCAGAGCATCCGGAAAACAAGGAATTCTCGGATGTCGATTTCGACCAGCTTTAATCTATCGGATCCTGAAAGCGCCGGCAGCCGAACTGTCGGTGCTTCTTTTATATGAACGCAAGCATCATGAATGATTTCGGATTCATCAGAGCCGCTGCCGCTTCCCCAAGAATCAAGCTGGCTGACCTGGCTGCCAATACCGCTGAAATCTGCCGGCTGATCGAAGAAGCCGCAGAAAACGAAGTGTCCCTCATCGTTTTCCCGGAGATGTCCCTCCTGGGCACGACCTGCGGAGATCTTCTCCACCGCAGGAGCATCAGGGAACAGACCCGTGCCGCCCTGGAAGAGATTGCCGCGAAGACCGCGGAAACGGACATCACGGCCATCGTAGGTGGTCCTGCAGCCGAAGGTTGCCGACCGGACAGCTGCGCCTATGTCATCAGTGGCGGAGAGATCTGGGGCTCTGCCAGCAAGAAAGACCGTTACCCTCAATACTTCAAGATCGGAGAAGCGAAAGTGGCCATTGATTTCGGATTGGCCGCCGATGAACCGGACTCCTCGATTTCAGCCAGCATTCTCGGCGGAGCGGACATCATCGCCGACCTGTCCGGAGCGCCGACCTTTTCCGGAGCCTACGAGACCCTGAAAGTTTCATTGGCCCATCAGTCCTCCCGTCTGAAAGCCGCCTGCATCTATGCCGGACCTGGATTCGGAGAATCCACCGGAGACCATGTCTTTTCCGGCGACTGCCTCATCTATGAAGACGGCCGGCTGCTGGCGGAAGGGAATCGATTCCAGATGGAGTCCACGATCACCATCGCTGACATTGACCTGGAAAAGCTCTGCAACGCCCGGATGAGCAGCCCGGAATTCCAGCAGGCACTGGACCTGACGGACTGGACCGTCGAAGAGACCGAGGTCTGCACGGAGACCCATTCCGACTTCTACTCGACTTTATACCGAGACATCGATTCCATCCCCTTCCTCCCGAAAGGAAGTGACGAAGAGCGCTCCGCCAGCCTGGAGGAGACGGTGACCATCCAGGTCATGGGCCTGGTTTCCCGACTTTCGCACATCAACTGCGATTCGGCCGTCATCGGCGTTTCCGGCGGTCTGGACAGTACTCTGGCCATCCTGGTGACCGCCATGGCCTTCGACCGCCTCGGCTGGAGCCGTGACCGTATCATCGGCGTGACCATGCCGGGCTTCGGCACGACCCACCGCACGAAAGACAATGCTTCCGACCTGATGGAAGCCCTGGGGATCACGATCCGCGAAATTCCGATCAAAGCCGCCTGCGAACAGCATTTCCAGGATATCGGGCATGATATCAGCAACCGCGATGTAACCTACGAGAATGCACAGGCTCGTGAAAGGACCCAGATTCTCATGGACATCTCCAACGAGTGCAAAGGTATCGTCATCGGTACCGGAGACCTGTCCGAACTGGCCCTCGGCTGGGCGACCTACAACGGAGACCACATGTCCATGTACGGTGTCAACGCCAGCGTACCGAAGACCCTCGTCATGCACCTGGTCGGCTGGATCGCCGATCATGAATTCCTGGAGGCAGCGGCTTCCGGAAGAAAGGTGAAAGACATCCTGATGGACATCATCGATACTCCGATCAGCCCGGAACTGCTCCCGGCCGACGAGAACGGTGACATTGCCCAAGTGACGGAAGATCTGGTCGGTCCTTACGAGCTGCACGACTTTTTCCTCTACAACTTCGTACATTACGGCTATTCTCCGGCCAAGATTCTTTTCCTGGCTGACCGTGCCTTCTCATCCCTGTACGAGACGGAAGTGATCCGTAAGTGGCTCAGGACCTTCATCTGGAGATTCTTCAGTCAGCAGTTCAAGCGTTCCTGCCTTCCGGACGGACCGCAGACCGGAAAGATCAGCCTCTCCCCTCGCGGCGGCTGGGAAATGCCTTCCGACGCGAAATGCAGGACCTTCCTTGACGAACTGGACTGATGTTCTGAACAAGATAGAAAGCCCCGCCTCCGTAACCCGGAAGCGGGGCTTTTCCATTGGCCTGAGAGACAGCAGCCTACAGACTGCGGATGAGTTCTGAGAAGAGAAGGGTCATCTTGTCCGCGGCGGCATCGGCGGCCTTCACGACATCATCGCCATCATTGACATAATCATCGGCATAATCGTCATGGGCCTCGTTGGTGATCACGGACATACCGAACACCGGGATAGAAGAATGACGGGCCACGATCACCTCAGGGATGGTCGACATGCCGACAGCGTCCGCACCGATCATACGGAAATACTTGTACTCGGCCGGAGTCTCGTAAGAAGGGCCGGTTCCGGCGAAATAGACGCCCTTGCGGAGGGCGATCCCCTTCTCGGCAGCGATTTCCTCCACCTTTCTGATAAGACTGAGATCATACGGACGGGTCATGTCCGGGAAACGTGGGCCGAACTCCTCGAGATTCGGGCCGATCAGCGGATTCGGAAGATGGTTGATATGATCACGGATGATCATGAGATCACCGATCCGATAGTCGAAGTTCACGCCACCGGCCGCATTGGACACGAAGAGATACTGGATGCCCAGGACCTTCATCACCCGGATCGGCAAGGTCACCAGATCCATCGGATAGCCTTCATAATAATGAAAACGTCCCTGCATGGCCACGACGAACTTACCACCGAGCATACCGGCGATGAAATTCCCTTTGTGACCGACCGCTGTAGAGACCGGGAAGCCCGGAATCTCCTTGTAAGGGATGACGGTAGGGTCGGCGATCTGCTCACCGAGCTTGCCCAGGCCACTGCCCAGAACGATGCCCACCACCGGTCTGCGTCCACCGATCTTCTCTGAGATATAGGCAGCCGCCGTCTTTATTCTTTCAATTCTCTGATCCATAATAATGTGGTTTATTTGATGTTTGAAACTACTTTCCGGGCTCCTTCAAGAATGGCTTCCTCACCTGGTACTACCCGGTTCCTCATCAGGAATCTGCCGTCACAGATGACTGAATCGATGCAGTCGCTGTGAGCGGAATAGATGAAGTTCGCCAGGAAGGATCCCGCGGAAATGAAATTGTAATTGTCCGTATCTACCAGGATGAGATCTGCCAAGGCACCTTCCTCGACACGCCCCGCATCGATTCCGAGTGCCTTCGCGCCGTTGATCGTTGCAATGTCCATGAGTTCATTCAACGGCATGGCTACCGGATCCTGTCTCCAAGCCTTCTGGACCATGGCCGCAGTCTTCATCGCTTCGAGCATGTCCAGATTGTTGGACGAGGCACAGCCGTCCGTTCCCAGACAGACATTCGCGCCAGCTGCCTTGAGTTCATTGTATTTGAACTGATAGCCGGAAGTCAGCTTGAGGTTCGAGTTGATGTTATGCACGCAAGTGACCCCGCGCTGTCCGAGAATCTCGATATCATGAGGAGAAAGCCAGAGCGTATGTGCAGCGATGACATTGTCCGCCAGCACGCCGAGGCTGTCCAGATATTCTATAGGAGTCATTCCCCCATGGGCCAGCTTGCAGTCCTCCACTTCCTGACGGGTCTCGGAAACATGGATATGAAGCTTCAGCCCGTGTTCCCGGGCAAAGGCCGTAGCCCAGAGGACCATCTCCTCACTGACAGAATAGATGGCATGGATGGACATGACGAACTGCGTCCGGTCCCCCCACTGCCTTGCAGCTTCATAATACTGGAGACATTCCTCCTTCTGCCGCTCGCTTTCTTCCGGATGCCTCTGATCCAGGATGACATAGCTCAGCGCACAGCGCAGACCGAGCTCGGATACGGCACGCCAGGCATCGAGATCATACCAGTACTGATCATTGAAGGTTGTCGTGCCGGTCTTGATCATTTCCAGACAAGCCAGACGAGTCGCCTGATAGACGAATTCTCCGTCAATGTTCTTTTCCACCTCCCAGATCTTGTTGATCCAATCCTGGAAGACCATGTCCTCACCGATGCCTCGCATCACGGACATGCCGGCATGCGTGTGCATGTTGATGAAACCAGGAAGCACGGTCTTGTGGTGTCCGTCGATAATTTCAACATCCGGACCCGGCTCTGCATGACCGGCCGAGGCTTCACGTACCGAAGAAATCCGGTTGCCCTCGATCAGGATATCCACCTGCCTGTCATTCAAAGTGATATCTTTCAATAAAATCTTTCCCATCGCTTCACTAATGTTTAAATTTTCCAAATATACTAAATTTCCAACAATTGAGCCATAACTTTACCCGAAGATTATTGTGCCGCATTTTATTTGATTTATCATTGTTTTTACATAAATTTGCATTGCAGTAGGTAATTTTGCTATGCTTGAGAACATTAAGTCCAGAACGCAGAAACTGATTTCCCTTTACGAGACCGAGAAGGCTGAAAGAGAAAGGATGGCACAAGAGCTGGAAGAATGCAGAGCACAGAATGAGGCCTACAGAAAGCAGATTGAAGAGTCAAGACAAATTATTGATAACCTCAAGCTGACCGGCGCGTTCAGAGGAACGGCTGCCGACAGAGCTCAGGCCAAAAAGCAGATCGATGAACTGATCGCGGAAATCGACCGGTGCATCGCTCTTCTGGAGGGATAGGATGGAACAGAAAATCACCATAAAGATCGCGGGACGTACCTATTCCATCAAAGCCGACTCCCCGGACAAGGAAGAGATGATCCGGAAGGCGGCGGCGGAAGTGAACAGGATATTCGATGAATACATCACGCGCTACCCCGGCAGAGGGGCATCGGACATTCTGGCATTCGTGGCATTGAATATGGAAATGGGCAACATCTCGCTGAGGAGAGAGCTCATGAAGGCCCAACGCGAGACCCGGGAACTGGACCATGAGATTGAGGCTTATCTGAAAAAAACTGATAAAAACAGCCGTTAGTTACTTTTTTGCTGAAATCAACACTATTGAAAGTAACCGGGTGCTTCTCGGACAGGGATGACGGACCTATGTGACCCGAATGGGGATTCCGCTTTGCGGGACGGAGGATTTCAGAACTGATCCGGTACCCAAATCTTATATCATATAAGATTTTCTGTCAAACGAGCTAACGGCTTTTTATACTTTGACCGGCCAGTCGTGCTTTCGCAGCAGGACTGGCTTTTTCTTTTGCAGAAAAAGCAGAACAAGAACAGGAAACATTAAAACAACATATATACGAATTATGGAAATACTGATTTATGCACTAGTCGCCATCCTCAGCGCAGGCGCTGCAACCGGCGTTTATATAGCCATCCACAAATCCATGCTCAAGGGCAGGAAGGAGGAGATCATTGAAAAAGCTGAAATCGAAGCCGAAAGCATCAAGAAAGAAAAGATCTTCCAGGCCAAAGAGAAGTTCCTCCAGCTGAAGACCGAACACGAACAGTACATCAACGAGAAGAATTCCAAGATCCGCGAGACCGAGAACAGGCTGAAGCAGAAGGAGAATACCTTGAACCAGCAGAACAATGACCTCAGCCGCAAGATCAAGGAGAATGAGGCTATCCGCAACAACCTGAAGAATCAGGTAGAGATCGCGAACAGGAAGGCCGAAGAATACGACAAGCTCCGCGAGGATGCGATCCACCAGATCGAGAACATCGCCGGAATGACCGCAGCGGAAGCGAAGAACCAGCTCATTGAAAACATGAAAGATGAAGCCAGGACACAGGCCCAGTCCTATATCAATGATGTCATGGACGAAGCCCGTCTGACCGCCAGCAAGGAAGCGAAAAGGATCGTCATCAACACCATCCAGCGTACAGCTTCCGAAACGGCCATCGAGAACGCCGTGACCGTCTTCCATATCGACAATGACGAGATCAAAGGTCGTATCATCGGACGTGAAGGCCGGAACATCCGCGCTCTTGAAGCCGCGACAGGAGTCGAGATCGTCGTGGACGATACTCCGGAAGCCATTCTGCTTTCCGCCTTTGACCCGGTCAGAAGAGAGGTAGCGAGACTGGCCCTCCACCAACTGGTCGTGGACGGACGAATCCACCCGGCACGTATCGAAGAAGTCGTAGCCAAAGTCCAGAAACAGCTGGAAGACGAAATCATGGAGACCGGAAAGAGGACCTGCATCGACCTCGGTATCCACGGACTCCACATCGAGCTGGTGAAACTGATCGGTAGAATGAAATACCGTTCTTCCTACGGACAGAACCTTCTCCAGCACTCCAGGGAAGTGGCCAACATCTGCGCGACCATGGCTTCCGAGCTGGGTCTGAACGCCAAGCTGGCCAAAAGAGCCGGTCTTCTCCACGATATCGGAAAAGTATCCGACGAAGACCCTGAACTTCCGCATGCTATCCTCGGAATGAAACTTGCGGAGAAATACAAAGAGAAACCGGAAGTCTGCAACGCTATCGGTGCTCATCATGAAGAGATCGAGATGACCTCGATCATCTCCCCGATCGTCATGGTAGGTGATGCGATTTCAGGAGCGAGACCTGGAGCAAGAAGAGAGGTGATCGAATCCTACATCAAACGCCTGAAAGATATGGAAAACATCGCACAGTCCTACAACGGCGTGACGAAGACCTATGCGATCCAGGCCGGCCGTGAACTCCGCGTGATCGTCGGAGCCGATCAGGTAAGCGACCAGGATGCAGAACAGTTATCAGCCGACATCGCCAAGAAGATTCAGGAAGAAATGGTCTATCCTGGCCAGGTCAAGATAACAGTAATCAGAGAAACAAGATCAGTTGCATTTGCCAAGTAATGAAAACAATCAGAACAATCTTAATTCTTGCGGTGCTGGCCCTCGCCAGCACCGCAAGTTTTGCGCAAGGCTTTTTCGGCAAGGCGCAGCAGAGCGTGGAATGGACCTATGCCTTTGAGAATCAGGAAACAGGATCCGCCCTCTTCACAGTCACTGCAGACATTCCGGACGGATACCATATCTACGGTATCGACAACCCTGATAATCCGAGCAGCATACGGTTCGAAGAACTGACCGGATGCGAACTGGACGGGGAAATTTTCGAAATGAGCGAATCCGTTCTCCATAAAGGAATCCGATCCTTCTTCGGAGAACTGAAACTCGGACAGAAACTCAAGATCACCGGCAGTCCCGTAAAGATCAAGGCGACCATCGAATGGCAGCCTTGTGACGAGACCTCCTGCGGCATGCCACAGGAATGGGCCTTCGAGGCCAGCTATGTTCCAGCTTCCCTGCCGGCCATAGCCCTGATACCGGCAGAACCGGCAAAAGGCACGGCAGCTGCAGTTCCTGCTGTGACCGAAAAGAAAAAGGAAAGCGCCTCCAGCACCTGGGCGCTCGTACTGGAAGCCATTCTCTGGGGATTTGCCATGCTGCTGACTCCATGTGTCTTCCCGATGGTACCGATGACCGTATCTTTCTTCATGAAAGGTTCCTCGACGAAAGCGGCCGGAAGATTCAAGGCTTCCATGTACGGACTCTTCATCGTCCTGCTCTACACCGTCCCGATCTCGCTGATCATCCTGATCACGAACCTCATCGGTGGAGATGCAGTGACAAGCGACATCTTCAGCTGGCTTTCTACCCACTGGTTGCCGAACCTCATCTTCTTCATCGTGTTCATGGTCTTTGCGGCCTCCTTCTTCGGAGCCTTCGAGATCAAGCTTCCGCAATCCATCGTCAACAAGAGTGACAAAGGAGCTGACAAAGGCGGTCTGATGGGCATCTTCTTCATGGCGCTGACCCTCGTGCTGGTTTCATTCTCCTGCACCGGCCCTATCGTCGGAACAGTCCTGATCAAATCCACGGAAGGTGAATTCTGGACACCGATGGTGACCATGCTGGCCTTCTCCATCGCCTTCGCCCTACCTTTCACCTTGCTGGCCTTTTTCCCTTCCCTGCTGAAGAACATGAAGAAAAGCGGTGGCGGATGGTTGAACTCCGTGAAAGTCGTCCTCGGCTTCATCGAGCTTGCGCTCGGTCTGAAATTCCTCAGCATGGCTGACCAGACCTATCACTGGGGACTCCTCGACCGGGAAGTCTATCTTGCGCTGTGGATCGTCATCTTCACTCTCCTCGGTTTCTACCTGCTCGGGAAACTCCGCTTCGCACATGATGAACCGGTGGAGAAGATCAACGTGAAGAGACTCTTCCTGGCCATCATCGATTTCGCCTTCGTCATCTATATGATTCCAGGCATGTGGGGAGCTCCGCTGAAAGCACTTTCCGGCTATCTTCCGCCGATCACGACCCAGGATTTCATCCTGGGAGCAGAGCAGCCGGTCATCATGGAGAAACTTCCGGCAGCCGCCGAAATCTCCAGCTTCGGAAAGAAATATGACCTGCACCTTCCGCATAACCTTATAGGCTGTTTCACCCTCGAGGAAGGCATCCGAGCTGCTCAGGAACAAGACAAGCCGATCTTCCTGGACATCACCGGCCACGGCTGCGTGAACTGCAGGGAAATGGAGTCCAGAGTCTGGAGCGATCCTCGCGTCCTCGAAAGGCTGAGAAACGACTTCATCATCACAGCGCTCTATGTCGATGACAAGACCAAGATGGAAAAAGAAGATTGGCTCACCGCAGAAAGCGGAGACGTCTTCAAGCACATCGGGCGTGCGAATGCCTACATTGCAAGGACACGTTTCGAAGTCAGTTCACAACCGGCTTACATCCTGCTGGATAAGAACGGCAAGCAGCTGACCGCACCGTACAGCTACAACCTCAATGTCCAGGATTTCATCGACTTCCTGGATTCCATAAAGAAATGACAGACCTGAACCCGAGGAAGTGTTCCGCACTTCCTTAAAGAAAATCAGCCGGTCCTCTTGCGAGGGCCGGCTGATTTTCTTACGAAGACTGCTCTTCTACCTGGAGAAGACCTGTTCCATATCCCTTTCCAGTGCCGGAGCCGCGATAGCTTCCGGGACGAAAGACCAGTGACCGATCACAGCAGGATCACCCATGACGTCCGGAGTCAAGGTCTTGTGCTCCATGATGAAATCATAAAGCAGATCACGGATTTCCTTATGGTAAGCTACCACACGGTCACCGATGGTTGCCGTATCGATACCTGCACCCTCCGTCATGATCTTGCCGCCACCGCTGGCACGGTAGGAAGTCATGGCCACATTGTATTCAGCTTCCTCGGAGAAAACGGAACCGTCAGCGAGAGAAGCGATCTGCACGCGCTCCCCTGCCGGCTTTGTCACATCGACCGTATAGATCAGTCCACCGACACTGTCGAAGTTGTACGGACGGCTCTCGAAGGACCAGCCCATCACTCCGGTCCGGTAATCCGGCTGATGTCTGATCTTCAGGACATGGTCCGCTGCGGAAGATACCGTATTGATCCATCCGTCATAAGCATATTCCATATAGTCCTTCACCTCCTTGCCGCTCATCTTCACGACGAAAAGCTGGTTCTCGTAAGGATAGAGCGTGAAAAGGTCATTGTACAGCAAAGTGCCGGACTTTACCATCCCGTCGAAGGTCAATGGAGCCGCCATGGAGATCTGTGCAGGAGCTGCAGAAAGCGACACGGTATGGATGAGGTTCATATAATCGCACATTCCCTTGTAAGAATCGCGGGTTCGCAGTTCCGTCGTCAAGGTTCCGATCTTCTCGACCGTGAAAGCCTTCACCGCCTCATAGTCCGCACGGAAATGCTCCCGCATGACCGTATCCACCAGATCCTTGTTCAAAGGCACGTTCTCCGCACCGATGCTCTTGGAAACGACCTTTCCATCCTTCACCTCCAAGGTCAAGATACCATGACCGATGTTGCGGCAGTGACTGCCGGAATTGATCAGAACCATATCGTCCTTCTTGGCGACATAAGGACTATGATCATGGGAACAGATCAGGAAATCAACTCCCTCCAAGGTATTGAACAGGTCCAATCCCTGGTTTTCAAACTGCTTGCCGTCTCCCTCTCCAGTGCCGGAATGAACCAGCACGACCGTAATATCCGGTTTCTCCTGTTTCTTCACACGATCCACCGTTTCCTGGACACAAGGAAGAAGAGACTTGAATTCCATTCCTTCATAGATGTGCGGAGCCAGCCAAGCCTTCATGTTCGGATTCGTGAAACCGAGGATCGCAACCTTGAGTCCATGCTTGCGGACCGTTACATACTCTTTGAAATAAGGCTGTCCGTTGTTCGTGCGTACCGCATTGGCAGCCAGGAAAGGCACCTTCATGTCACGCACCATACGGTCATATACCGGATGTCCCGTCTCGATGTCATGGTTCCCGACCGCGATGGCATCATAACCCATATATTCCACCATGCGCGCATAGACGTGCCTGGTCGTATCATCGACGAAATTGAAATAATAAGACGCGTTGTCTCCCTGGAGGCAGTCTCCCGCATCGACCAGGATCACGTTCTCCGCACCGACCGCCTGGCGCACGCTGTCTACATAATGATTCACAGCAAGCAAGGATCCCTTGGTCTGGTCTGAGACATAAAGCGAGTCGAAATAGCGCCCGTGCACATCGTTCGTCGAGAACAACTGCAAAGTATAGGTGCCATCCGGGCACTTGTTTCCTGCACATCCTGCCAGCAGGACAGCGGAAATCAAGAACAAAAAGATTTTTTTCATACAACTTATTTTTTACGTTTCAACAATTCATGAAGATTGAAGCGAAAGCCGACTATCTGCTGACAGCCGGAATAACCTTGCCGGAAACCTCCACCGCCATTGAAATGAAAGATCGCGCTCACATCGATCTGCAGATATCGTCCGATCTGAGGACGATAGTAGACTTCCAGACAATCGTAGAAAGCCGGACTTCCTGATCCATCCGTCCGCACCCGGTAGAACGGGTCACCGAAATAAAGGCTGCTGCCGTATTTGGCACCGGACTCATCGCGCATATTGTAATAAGGCATGAGATCCTTTCCGTAATACAGGCTGTTCTTCACGCCGAAATTCCAGTTCCGCAGCTCGAGATCCAGTTTTCCGCCTCCCGGAAAGACATATTTGCCCACGAACTTACGGTCCTGCTGGAAGGCCTGAAGCCAACCTACCGTCAACGAGAAGCGCTGGAGCGGAAGAAAGGCCGCCGCATCGAAGGTCAACGAAGGATGAAGAAGAATGTTGTCCACCACCCCGGATGCCACTCCCGAGCAAGCATAGTGATACATGTAGCCGCTATAGGCTAAGGTCAATGATTTCACGACCTCTGAACGACCCGAAGAGAAGACCACGAACCTCTCCCGACTGTCCGCACCTATCTTTCCCAACCAGTCCGCCCCAAGTTCATAATAGCTCTTCGGACGTCTGAACTGTAGCAGGAGTCCCTCGAAATTCGTGTCATAGAAGCGAAGGGAATCCGAGCAGAAAGCCTTGTCGTACCTGCCATCAGACACTCTTTTCGGGAAAATGCCGGCATGAAGGGAAAAATCCGTCTTTCCCAGCTTCATCCCGAAAGAATAGTACAGGACATGTTCTTGAAAGAAATCCTTGAGCCTGCAGGACGCGCCGAAATCCTTCATGACATCGACACCGGCCATGAGCCGGTGACGATAGCCGTTGCGCTGTGCCACCTCGAGCCCCACCTCCGGAGTCAACCGCACCCCGAAGATCGTCATCGACGAAGAAAAGCGGCCAGGATCAAACTCTCTGTTGTCGAACTTCATCTCGAAATCCAGATCATAGGCGAAGCGTATACGGGAATCTTCACGCCCCTCCTGTCCTCCATCCGCCCGGACAGAAGACACGAAAAGCACCGCCAGAAGAATCACTGCGGCACATCTACGTAAAATTCGTTTCTGCATGAAGTCAAAGGTACTAAAAATACTTGTTGCCCCGATCTATTTTCAGTACTTTTGCATCCATAGAGACTTACAAGACATGATCAGACTTCAGACCCCAGTGCTTGACGAAAAATGCCCGGCTCCCCTTTCCTACGAGGACCGCATCCTTCTGTTGGGCAGCTGCTTTACCGACAGCATCGGTCGTCGACTCGCAGATTACGGCTTCAGCACCTGCGTCAATCCCTTCGGTACCCTCTACAACCCGATCTCCCTTCTGAACAGCCTCGAACGACTGGCTGAAGGCAGGCTCTTCACCCACGAAGACTGCGTCCGAATGGGCAGCGGATCCGGTCTCACCTGTTCTTTCAGTCACCATACCTCCTTCGCCCGTCCGGACGAAGAAGGATTTCTGACTCATGCCAATGACGCCCTGGCTCAGGCCCATGACTTCTTCCTGTCCAGCACATACCTCATCATCACGCTCGGCACTGCCTGGTGCTATCGGCATGAAGCGAGCGGAAAGATCGTTTCCAACTGTCTCAAGCGGGATGCCCGGGAATTCTCCCGATTCCGGCTCAGCCTGGAAGAAACCACGGCCTCATTGACCCGGATCAAGGAACTGGCAGGAAATCGGAAAATCGTCTTCACCGTCAGCCCGATCCGGCACTTCAAGGATGGCGCACACGGCAATCAGCTGAGCAAGAGCACCTTACTCCTGTCCATCGACCGACTCGTGGAAAACGGTGAACTGCCGGGAGCGACCGCCTATTTCCCGGCCTACGAGATCATGATGGATGAACTGCGCGACTACCGCTTCTACAGTGAGGACATGACCCATCCTTCCGATCAGGCGACGGACTACATCCGCGAACGCTTCCTGGACTGGGCTCTTCCGGCACAGGAACATCCCCGGCTGGAAGCCAGCATCCGGGCCTACCGGCACTCACAGCACCGCGAGATGCACTGAGGCCATCAGACGGGACGAGACTCTGAAAACGATACACTGAAAGACAGATTCTGATACCGGACAAAAAAAAGGACGGCAGCGGAAATGAACCCGTTGCCGTCCCTCTTTTCTATCCTGAAGGGATTACCAGCCCAGCACGTAAGAGAAGATGAGCGGAGCTACGATAGTCGCATCGGACTCGACGATGAAACGTGGAGTGTCGATATCAAGTTTACCCCAGGTGATCTTCTCGTTCGGAACGGCACCTGAATAGGAACCGTAGGAAGTCGTACAGTCTGAAATCTGGCAGAAGTATGCCCAGAGCGGAGTACCTTCCCAACCGAGATCCTGCTCCATCATAGGAACGACGCAGATCGGGAAGTCACCTGCTGTACCGCCACCGATCTGGAAGAAGCCGACACCCTGTCCGCCGGAATTCTTCTTGTACCAGTCGGTCAGGAACATCATGGTCTCGACACCGGTCTTGATCATGAGCGGATCGAACTCGCCTCTGATGCAGTGAGCGGTGAAGATATTGGCTGTAGTACAGTCTTCCCATGCCGGAACGACGATAGGAATGTTCTTCTCGCAAGCTGCAAGTACCCAGCTGTCCTTAGGATCGATCTCGTAGTACTGCTCGAGAACACCGCTGCGGAGCAGACGGTAGATGACCTCGTAAGCGAAGAGACGCTCGCCCTTAGCCTTCATTTCCTTCCAGATCTCGAGGAGGTGGTCCTCAAGACGGCGGAATGCCTCTTCCTCAGGAATACAGGTATCGGTCACACGGTTCATGTGATTGTTGAGCAGATCCTTCTCCTCCTGCGGAGTCAGGTCTCTATAATGAGGAACACGATAGTAGTGGTTGTGAGCCACGAGGTTCATGATATCCTCCTCCAGGTTGTTAGCTGAACAGGAAACGATCTGGATCTTGTCCTGACGGATCATCTCAGCCAGAGACAAACCAAGTTCTGCGGTACTCATCGCACCTGCCATGGCAAGCATCATCTTGCCACCTTTCTTCATGTGCTCATCATAAGCCTTTGCAGCATCGACAAGAGCTGCAGAGTTGAAATGACGATAATGATGGGTAATGAAATTAGAAATAGGTCCTTTTTCCATTTTTTCTAAAGTTTTATATCGTTTTAACAGTAGTTGTCACATACGACCTGCGAAATTAACGAATTTTTCCGTATTTTTGCAATCGTTCGGCTTCAATTTTGACCGGAAGCCGCCCATGAACCGATTATATTGCAGTTAATATGTTTGATATCAGCCAGATAGAGCAGTTGGAGAAGATCAAGACTCCGTTCTACTATTATGACATGAATCTCCTGTACAGGAGTGTGGACCTGATGGCCGAGCTTTCCGCAAGGTACGACATCATGGTACACTATGCCATCAAAGCGAATGTCGACCGGAGGATTCTCAGCTATATCAGTTCTAAAGGAATCGGCGCCGACTGTGTCAGCGGCAATGAAGTCAAGCATGCCGTTTCCTGCGGCTTCGATCCGTCAAAGATCGTCTATGCCGGTGTCGGCAAGACCGACGACGAGATCTTCGAATCCATGGAAATCGGCATCGGCACCTTCAACTGCGAGTCACTCCAGGAAATCTACGTTCTCAACGAGATGGGCAGAACCTACGGGAAGACGATCAACATATCCGTCCGCATCAACCCGAACATCGACGCCCATACCCACCGCTATGTCACGACGGGACTGTACGAGAACAAGTTCGGCATCTCGAACCATGAGTTCGATTCCCTGATCGACCTGCTGCACAAGTGCCGGAACATCCGCTGCACCGGTCTCCATTTCCACATCGGCTCCCAGATCACCCGCGTGAAGGATGTCTTCAAGCTGGAATGTCAGAGGGTCAATGAGATCGTGGAGGAATTCGAGCGCAGAGGACTTCAGGTCAATGACATCGACCTCGGAGGAGGTCTGGGCGTGGACTACGAGAATCCTGACGACAATGACATCCCGCCGTTCGAGGAATGGTTCCGGACCATCAGTGAGAACATCCGCCGGAAGCCCGGACAGACCGTGCACATCGAGCCGGGAAGATGCCTGGTCGCCCAATGCGGCACCTTGCTGACGAAAGTGCTTTTCGTCAAGAGAGGAGAGACCAAGAACTTCCTCATTCTGGATGCCGGCATGAACGACCTCATCCGTCCGGCCCTCTACGGTGCCTACCACAAGATCGAGAACCTCTCCGCCAAGGAACGCCCGTATTTTCCGGAGAACCAGGCCTATGACATCGTAGGCCCGGTCTGCGAATCCAGTGACGTCTGGGGAGCCGGCAGATTCCTGCCGCTGAGCGTACGCGGAGACCTCATGGCCATCCGCAGCGCGGGAGCCTACGGTCAGGTTATGGCCAGCCGCTACAACATGAAGGACTGGGCCCAGACCGTCTATTCCGACGAACTGGAGAAGGCCGTACTGAAAAAAGATTATTTTGAAAATCTATAGTTATGTTTGAAAATTTGAGTGAAAGACTGGAGAGATCGTTCAAGATACTCAAAGGTGAAGGCAAGATTACAGAGATCAACATTTCCGAAGCGCTGAAAGACATCCGCAGAGCCCTGCTCGACGCCGATGTCAGCTACAAGATCGCCAAGACCTTCTGCGACGACGTGAAGAAGAAAGCGATCGGCCAGAACGTGCTCACTGCCGTCAAGCCGCAGCAGATGATCGTCAAGATCGTCCACGATGAGCTGGCAGCCCTCATGGGAAGTGAATTCAGCGAGATCAATATCAAGGGCAATCCGGCCGTCGTGCTCGTCGCCGGTCTGAACGGTTCCGGTAAGACCACGTTCTCCGGAAAGCTGGCCCTCAACATCAAGAGCAAGAGAGGCATGAAGGTGCTCCTGGCTGCCTGCGATACCTTCCGTCCTGCCGCTATCAACCAGCTGCAGGTACTCGGTGAGCAGATCCAGGTGCCGGTCTATACGGAAGAAGGCGAGAAGGATCCGATCAAGATCGCCAAGGCAGCTATCCAGAAAGCCAAGGCAGAAGGCTATTCCGTCGTGATCGTCGATACCGCCGGTCGTCTGACTGTGGACCAGCAGCTCATGGATGAGATTTCGGCCTTGAAGGACGCGGTGAATCCGACCGAAACCTTGTTCGTCGTCGATGCCATGACCGGACAGGATGCCGTGGAGACCGCAAAAGCCTTCAACGACCGCATCGATTATGACGGTGTCGTATTGACGAAGATGGACGGTGATACCCGTGGCGGTGCCGCGCTGACCATCCGTGCCGTCGTCGGAAAACCGATCAAGTTCGTCAGCTCCGGTGAAAAGATGGAAGCACTCGATGTCTTCCACCCGAACCGTATCGCAGACCGTATCCTCGGCATGGGTGACGTCGTTTCCCTCGTCGAGAAGGCGCAGGAGCAGTTCGACGAGAAACAGGCCCGCGAACTCAAGAAGAAGCTGGCCAAGGACCAGTTCACCTTCATGGATTTCTACAATCAGATCCAGCAGGTAAAGAAGATGGGAAACATCAAGGACCTCGCTTCCATGATTCCTGGTGTAGGTAAAGCCATCAAGGATGTGGACATCGACAACGATTCCTTCAAAGGCGTGGAGGCCATCATCCTGGCTATGACTCCGGCAGAGCGTGAGCATCCGGAGATCATCAACGGCAGCCGCAGGAAGAGAATCGCCGACGGTTCAGGAACTTCCGTCGCTGAAGTGAACAAGCTCATCAAGCAGTTCGAAGGCACCCGCAAGATGATGAAGACCGTCATGGGCGCGAACATGCAGCAGATGATGCGTCGCGGTGGCATGAGAAGACGCTGAATCTTCCAGAACAGAGATAAAGGGAGGCCGGGTCAAAAGTAATTTTGATCCGGTTTTCTATGTAATATGGCGTGGTAAGGGCGGAGGCAATGAGACGGGCTCAGAAGCACTCGTCCCGGAAATTCACCAGATAGACTTTCCTTACCCCACGCGTGATGGCGGTGTACAGCCATTTGAGATCATCGAGGTTCAGTTCCGGCTGCCAGAACGGATTGTCGATGAAGACACAATCCCATTGACCTCCCTGAGACTTGTGCCCGGTGATCGCGTTGGCATACTTGAGCTGAAGGGCATTGTAATACTTATCCTCACGCACCTTCTCATACCTTTTCTTCTTGGTCGTGATGTAGGCATAGTCGTCGTTGACCCCGTTATAGAGCTGGTTCGACTGTTCATAGGTCAATGAAGCGCTCTCCGACTCGAGCGTATCGAGAATGACCTTGGCGGTGATCTCCTGATCCCCATAATCTGGAAGAGAAAGCCGGGCATCAGCGAAATGCAGCCCGTAACGATCCTCGAAATGACTGATCCTGAGCAATTTGGCAATGTCACCGTTGGCAATGTAGTCCAAGCCTTCGACCTCTTCGAGGAACTGATAGCAGTTCTTCACGATCATCAGCTTGTCGTCCCGTACAAGGCGGTCCTCCTTGAACTGAACCGTCGAACGGATGCCGGCATTATAACGGATGGCCCTTTTGTTCGAACGGCAGAGAATGATGGTCTCGTCCTCCCCGTATTCGCCATAGGCATCGGAAATCTTCTCGATCAGCTCTCCCCCGTTGATCCTTTCGATGTCGGAGAAGCCCTCGACATCAAGGAAGAGTTCATCCAGCGGAAGGACTCCCGGACCGTAATCCAGTTCCGAAATGAGCTGACGGAGAATGGTGGCGTTGTGCAGGATGCCTGATTCCTGCTGCTGACGGACGACCGTGGTCAGTTCGACGAAGATCGAGCCTCCCAGCATCGCGATGTAGTCCTTGGACAGCGCCGGAGAGCAATCCAGTCCGATCGGCGGGAGCTGGGCGGCATCTCCAGCCAGGATGAGCTTGCAGTCCACCCCCGAACGCACATAGCTGACCAGATCTTCCAGCAGGTTGCCGGAACCGAAGAAGGAACTCGACTGCTGAGTACCCGTATCGATGCCGATGAGACTGACCTCATCGACGATGTAAAGGGTATTCTTGTCTTTATTGGGACTCAGGCTGAATTGCCCGAAGCCGTCTCCTCCGACTGATTTCTGCCGGTAGATATGTTTGTGGATGGTCTGGGCCGGCTGACCGGCATAAGAAGAAAGAACCTTGGCCGAACGGCCGGTCGGAGCAAGGAGGACACATTTGTTCTTCAGCTCCGTCATCACGGAAATGACGGCCGCCAGGGCAGTCGTCTTGCCGGTACCGGCATAACCGTTCACGACAAGGATATCATCATCGGAAAAGATGAACTCCCCGATGGTCCGGAGCATCCGGTCCTGACACGCTGTCACCTCGAAAGGCAAGAGCGCCTTGAACCGTGAATATAGATAATCGCTGCCTCCCATGATCAGCTCCGCTTCTCCGCTTCTTCCTTAAGGCTGACCTGACAGGATTTGAGTCTTTTCTTCAAAGTAAAGTTTTCCTCTACAAGATCCGCGACCTCAGCATTGAGTTCAGCCAGCTGATCATCACCTTCAAACTTGCAGTTGTACATGCGGCCGAGCTTGGAGTAAGCCTCCAATGCGTTCAGCATCTTATAGATCGGATGGACATAGTAGGACAGGAAGAAATAGCCCAGCAGGAAGACCAGGACAAGACCGGAAGCCAATGCGACCATTCCCGGAACGATGCTCCTGTAGAAAGCATCCTGGAAACTGGCCGAATGGATGTTCAAGCGTTCATACAGCTGCACGTCAACCACCTTGACCTGATGCTGGAACTCATCGAAGTGAGGGCGGAAGTCCGTCTTATACCATTTCTCCAGACTTCCCGTTTTCCTGATGCCGGTATAGGCCAGATCATGGTAGGCACCCGTGCAGGCATTGAAGGCGATCAGGACAGAATCCACCTCTGCGACCGGAGAAAGCTGCTGCACATAAGACTGTATGGCAGCAGCGCAACTGTCGCTTTCATGAGGGACTTCCAGCACCGCAGAATCATTGAGCTTGATGGCTTCCAGCACATTGAGATTATACTGTTCCGCCTTATTCTCCAGCCGCTTGATCTGTCTGAGCGCTGACACATCTTCATTGATCAGGGCCGAAACGGAAGAACTGACCCTATCGTACTCGATGATGGAGATGACACTCGACAAGACGAGGATGCAGGTGATGGACGAAAGCGCCCACCAGATCTTCGTCTTCATTGATGGCTTCGCTTTATTTTTCCCTACAACATTCATTTCTAGAACTTGAAAGAATCTTTCAATGCGGTCGTCTTGTTGAATACGAAATGATCAGGAGTGGAATCCGGATCCTTGAAGAAATAACCGACACGCTCGAACTGTACGGCGATGCCGGATTGATCCTCGAGAAGAGCCGGCTCTGCCCAGCCCTTGCTGATGACCAGAGAGTCCGGATTCAGATATTTCTTGTAATCGACACCTTCCGGGATATTACCCATCTGCGCCTCGGTGAAGAGCTTATCGTAGATACGGAGTTCCAGTTCCCTCGCATGAGCGGCAGAAACCCAGTGGATCGTACCTTTGACTTTCCGCCATTCTCCTGCACCCGGTCTTGAAGTCGGATCATAAGTACATCTGATCTCGATGATGTTGCCCTCGGCATCTTTCACCACTTCCTCACACTTGACGATGTAGGTATATTTCAGACGCACCTCACCGTCCGGTTTGAGACGGAAATATTTCTTAGGCGGCTCCTCCATGAAGTCGTTGCGGTCGATATAGACTTCTCCGGAGAAAGGCACTTTGCGGGAAGGACCTTCCGGATCTGCCGGATTCAACGGAGCGTCGAACCATTCTACCTTTCCCGGCTCCCAGTTGGTGATGGTCACCTTGACCGGATCCTGCACGACCATATAACGGTTGGAACGTTCATTAAGGTCCTGACGGACGCACCACTCCATCAGCTGAAGGTCAATGAGCTGCTCTCTCTTGGCCACACCCACCTTCTCGGCGAACATACGGATGGATTCCGGTGTGTAACCCCTACGGCGGATACCGCAGATAGTCGGCATACGAGGGTCATCCCAGCCGCTGACATAATGGTTCTTCACCAGTTCCAGCAATTTACGCTTGGACATCACGGTATAGGTGAGGTTCAATCTCGCGAACTCGTACTGATGGGACGGGAAGATGCCCAGCTTCTCGATGAACCAGTCGTAGAGCGGTCTGTGGACATCGAACTCGAGCGTACAGATGGAATGGGTGATGTGTTCGATGCTGTCACTCTGGCCATGGGCGAAGTCATACATCGGATAGATGCACCACTTGTCACCGGTTCTGTGGTGATGTGCATGCACGATACGATACATGAGCGGGTCACGGAACAGCATGTTCGGATGCGCCATGTCGATCTTCGCACGGAGCACTTTCTCGCCGTCAGCATATTTTCCGTCCCTCATTTCGCGGAAGAGCTTCAGATTCTCCTCTACAGAACGGTTCCTGTACGGGCTTTCGACACCTGGAGTCTGAACGGTACCACGACCTGCACGGATTTCCTCCTGAGTCTGATCATCGACATAAGCCAGACCTTTCCTGATCATTTCCTCAGCCCATTCATAGAGCTGATCGAAATAGTCGGAAGCATACCTTTCCTGATCCCAATCGAAACCGAGCCAATGAATGTCTTCCTTGATGGAATCGACATATTCGGTATCCTCCTTGACAGGGTTGGTATCATCGAAGCGAAGATTCGTCTTTCCGCCATATTTCTTCGCAAGACCGAAATTGATGCAGATGCTCTTCGCATGCCCGATGTGAAGATAGCCGTTCGGTTCAGGTGGGAAACGGGTCTGGATGTGATCACACTTGCCTTCAGCCAGATCTTTCTCGATGATTTCCTCAAGGAAATTAAGGTTGCGGGTCTCTTCGACCTCTTTGTTCAGTTCTTCCATATCTATGTTGATTTTTATAATCTATTGATATTGTCCAATAAACTTACAAATATAAAGATTAATTAGTATTTTTGTGCTATCAAAAACCCAAATTACAGGAAAATGATCAAATCAATGACTGGATACGGCAAGGCAGAGGCCGTCCTCGAAGCAGGAAAACTCACCGTGGAAATAAGATCACTCAACGGCAAGACCGCCGACATAGCCATCAAATCCTCCCTTCTTCCGAAAGACAAGGAACTTGCGATAAGACAGAAGATCGCGAATGCCCTCCAGCGAGGAAACATCGACGTGTTCCTTACTTTTGAAGCCAAGGCGGAAGAAGCCGCGAAACAGATAAACAAAGATATCGTACTTTCTTACTGGAAACAGCTGGAAGAAATCAATAAGAAGATCGCCAGCGCCCCTTACGGCACCGCTGATGCAGACCATCTTCTCCCGGCCATTCTCCGTCTCCCGGACGTGTTCGAGACCAAGAAGCAGGAAATCATCAACGAAGAGAACTGGACGCTGGTCGACCGATGCTTCGATGAAGCCCTCGAAGACATCAACCGTTTCCGAGCCCAGGAAGGTGCTGTCCTCTACAAGGACGTGACCGACAAGGTTGCCAGAATCCAGTCCTATTCCGCAGAAGTCGAGAAATACGAGAAAGAGCGCACGGAAGCCATCCGCGAGAAGATCCTCAACCGTTTCGCCGAACTTCAGCTGGAGCCGGACCAGAGCCGTCTCGAGCAGGAAATGATCTTCTACATCGAGAAACTCGACATCAATGAAGAAAAAGTCCGTCTCCGCCAGCACTGCCGCTATTTCCTGGAAACCATCGAGAACGATCCGTTCCCGGGCAAGAAATTAGGCTTCATCGCTCAGGAAATGGGACGTGAGATCAACACTACCGGTTCCAAAGCGAACCACAACGAAATCCAGAAACTCGTGGTCAAGATGAAGGACGAACTGGAAAAGATCAAGGAACAGTCACTCAACATCCTTTAGAGAAAGACACAAACGATAGAAAAGAGGGTTCAGTTCAGAACTGAACCCTCTTTTCTATCGACATGCCGTCACGGCAACTATTTCGTGACGTACATCAGTCCCATCTCCAATCCCCAGCAACCATCCTGCACGACAGGAACCTTCACCCCGTCTGCATTGCCGACCAAGGTCTGATCCTCCAGGAAAGTATGAGAATGACCTCCGACCACGATATCGATGCTGTGCGACTTGCGGGCCAGTGCAAGATCATTGTCCGGTCCCGTACTCTCGTCATGACCGATATGGGTCAAAGCGATGACCAGATCACATTTCTTGACCGTCTTCAGATAGGCCGCATACTCTTCGGCGACCACCACCGGATCCAGATACTTCATGTTCGCGGCGACCGACTGATCCACCACCTTGGTCACATCGGTCAGCAATCCGATGATGCCGATCTTGTAACCGGCCTTACGGACGATGGCATAAGGTTCCACCAGACCCTCCAGAGGAGTTCCCTCGAAAGAATAATTGGCACAAAGCACAGGAGCGTCCAGATCAGAAAGTCTCCTGGCCAGTTCGACGACACCGTTGTCGAACTCATGATTTCCCAGACAGACGGCATCCGGACGGAAAGCATTGAGGACTTCGATCTCGATATTGCCGTTCAGTTCCGTGAAATAAGAAGTGCCCTGCCCGAAATCTCCGGCATGGAGCAGCAGAACGTTCCTGCGGCCGTCCGCCGTCCTGACACTGTCGATGAAGGCAGCCTGTTCGATGACACCGCCCTGTCCCTTCTTCACTCCGGAACGCTGCGGATCGATGTGACTGTGCGTATCGTTCAGATGAATGATGGTCAATCTTTTCTGGGCTGAAACAGGAAGCGCCAGCACCAGCGCGATAAATACATATAGAATTCTTTTCATGACTTTCCGGTTTGATTATCTGATCACCACACGACCGTCCTCATGATAGCAGATCGGACGTCCTGCAGCGGTTTCCGCATAAACATGCTTGAGAATGACATCAATGATGTTCACCTCGAAAGGCTGCACTTCCAGCGCTCCATCCGCCATACGGAGGTCGTCTCCGCCATGCAGCAGGAAGGAGATGGTCGCCATGCCGTATTCCTTGTCATCCTGAAGCGGTTCTCCGCCGATCTTCGCGGACACCAGTTTTCCATCCTCCGCAACGACTTCCACGCCTCCGAGCACCTGGAAGCGAGTTGCGGCCATCCACTCGAGCCATTGGCGGATCGTACTGCCTTTATGACGGACATAGACGATCTGATTACGGAACGGGAACATGGACAGCATATCATCCAGAATGATATCTCCTTCTGGAATATAGGAACGGATTCCGCCGAAGTTGCCGACTCCGATATCCACCTTCTTGCCGGACAGCTCCTCTACGGAAGCCATGACGATATCGATGAACCAGTTGGAAAGCGCACTTTCCGGATAATCCTTTTCCATCGTCATCGAAGCATGGCCGATGACATCCTTTACCCTGGCCATTGCCGGCTGTGCGGCAATCACGGCCTTGGCAGCTCTGTAGGTCGCCGTATTCTTTCCATAGACCCTGCCGGAAGGAGCATGGTAACGTCCACCCTTGATGTAGCCTAAAGCTTCCTTCACATTCTCCTTGTTCGGAGCGACGCATCCGGTACGGGAACCGTCCATGACCGTCTTTTTCCAGCTGGACTCCACATTCTGCGCAGCAAGACTCATGGTCAGCAGGACCAGCACCGCCGCAATTACTGTTCTTCTTATTTTCATTTTCCTGAAATCATTTCATTTTCAACCATTTCCACAGTTCCTTGAAAGTCGTCTTCTTGCCGAACATCAGGATCCCGATCTTGTAGATCTTCGCAGAGCCCCAGGCGCAGAGCACGAAGGTGACGAGGAGCAGGGCGATCGAAAGGGCGATCTCCCAGCCCGGAACCCCGAACGGGATACGTGCCAGCATCACGATCGGCGAAGTGAACGGAATGATGGACCCCCAGAACACGACAGCGCTATCCGGTGCCTTGAACGCATAGAACGCGATGAAGAAGGCGATCAGCAACGGAATCGTCACCGGAATCTGCAGCTGCTGCGTATCGGCCTCGTTCTCTACTGCGGAACCGATGGCCGCAAAGAAGGAAGCATACAGCAGATAACCTAAGATGAAGTACACCACGAAAGCGAGAATGGTCTTCAGATAAGGGAAATTCTGCAGAGCAGATACCACAGCCACCATTTCCTGATTTCCGGAAGGAAGTTCCGGCATGTTCATGACACTCATGGCTGCCGTATCGGCATCCACACCCATCGCGGCCGTCATCTGAGTCATCTGCTCCGTCTGCATGGTGGCGCTGGCCATCAGTGAATCGAAGCCGACGAAAGAAGATATGCCGACGACCAGTACAAGGGTCAAGGCCACCCACAGGAAGAACTGGGTCAAGGCCACACAGGCCACACCGATGATCTTGCCGAACATCAGCTCCGTCGCCTTCACGGATGAGACGAGCACTTCCACGACACGGCTGGACTTCTCTTCGATCACGCTCTGCATGACCATGCCAGAGAACATCGCGATGAACATGTAGATGATCATGGACAGGACGAGAGAAATCATCATGGACACTTCAGAAGAGGAAATTTCGGCCTTGCCGTCCGCTCCCAAGGTGAAAGTGGAGATCGGAACGTTGCTCTTGACCGACTTCATGATCGTTCCGAGATTCTCTACACCGGATTTCCCGATGTTGTATTCCTCGATGATCTCATCGATGCCCCCCTTGATGGCTGCCTTCGTGTCCACACTGATCGGCTTCTCAGAATAGACGGAAACGTTTCCCAAGGCCAAAGTATCTGTACGTCCCTTGCAGGCCTCCGGCGTCTGGATATGCAGGACCGCCTGCAGACCGGCTTCTCCCAGTTCCGCTTTCAGCGAATCCAGGTCAGCCTCGCTGAAATCCTGGAACTCGAGCGTAGAAGTGTTTTCCAGGCGCTGCACGATCTGATGCGTCTCATCGATGACGGCGATCTTGCTCTGATCCTCTTCCGCCAGGAACATGATCAAGGACGGAAGGACACAGATGGCCGCAAAGAAGATCGGACCGAGGAAAGTGATGAGCAAGAAGGATTTCTTCTTGACTCGGGTCATATATTCTCTAGATATGATGACGTTGATAGTATGCAGATTCATAAGCTATTCCCCCTCTGTAACCAATTTGATGAATATATCGTTCATTCTCGGAATCAGTTCCTTGAATGAATTCACGGCTGCGCCCTGCGCGATGACCGCAGACAGAACGGCATTCGCATCCGCTCCCGGTGCGATGGCCAGCACGGCCTCGTGACGCTCTCCGTTCACCCCGTCGCTGAGGATGGAGAAGACGCCCTCCGCAGGAACCAGCGCCTCTGCGGAACTGTAGATCAGCTCGACATTGTTGTGACCGTATTTACGACGGATCTCATCCACACCTCCGGCAATCACCAGATGAGACTTGTTGATCAAGGCAATGTTGTCGCAAAGTTCCTCTACGGATTCCATGTTATGGGTGGAAAGGATGATGGTCGCTCCTTCGTCCTTCAGACGGAGGATTTCCTCGCGGATCACCTGAGCGTTGACCGGGTCAAAACCGGAGAACGGTTCATCCAGGATGAGCAGAGACGGCTTATGCACCACCGTCGTGATGAACTGGAGCTTCTGCGCCATACCCTTGGAAAGCTCTTCCACCTTCTTGTTCCACCAGTTCTCGATTCCGAAACGGACGAACCACTCCTTCAAGGCAGCGGCAGCCTCCTTGGCCGTCATCCCCTTGAGCTGGGCCAGGTACATTGCCTGATCCCCGACCTTCATCTTCCGGTAGAGTCCACGCTCCTCCGGCAGATAGCCGATCCGTGCCACATCCTCCTGCGTGATCCGATGTCCATCGAACAGGATTTCTCCCGCATTCGGAATCGTGATCCTGTTGATGATCCTGATCATCGTCGTCTTTCCGGCTCCGTTCGGGCCCAGAAGGCCGAAAATCTTCCCCTTGGGAATGTCAATGGAGACATTGTCCAAGGCAACCTTCTCACCGAAACTCTTCGAGACGTTTCTGCATTCAATAAGTCCCATGATCTTCTTGATTTACTGTTGTTTTCTAAATATCCACGATTCTGGCGACCAGTTCCACCAGCAGTTCCGCAGGAGTCGCTTCTCCCGCTTCCCCACCTTTTCCCTTGTAGTCGTAATCCCGGATCAAGGCGATGACCGCCATACATTTCTTCAACGGATAGTTCCGAACCGCCTGATCGTACTCCCGGATGAAATAAGGATTCACGCCCAGCACCTTGATCTTCGTCGCCTGTGACGGCGAAGAATCAGAAAGCAGCAAGGCTTCGTACTTGAGAATTCGATTGAAATGATTGAAAAGGGCACCTGTCGCCATCGGCATGGCGAATTTCGCGGCCGCTCCGATATGTGCGGCGATATTGAGCGCTTTCGGCGCATTCTTCGCGGAAAGTTCCTTCGTCAGTTCGAAAATGCTGAACTGGCGGCTGATTCCGACATTCTTTCCGATATCCTCGGCCGTGATCCTGACCTGCCCTTCCGGTATGTTCTTCAGCATCTTCTGGGTCTCGATCACGATCTTGTTCAGATCAGTGCCCGCATGCTCGGCCAGCAGGTTCGCACCGTCCGGATGCAACTCCAGTCCGAGGGACCGGTAATGATCCATGATCCAGTCCGGCATCTCGTAATCCCGCAACGGTTCGGAATCCACGACAGCCCCGATCTTGGAAACCGCCTTATACAAGGCTTTCCGTTTATCGGCCTTCGCACCATGCATGGCAATGACCAGTACCGTGGAATCCAGAGGCTCCGTACAATAGACGGCCAGTTCCTCCAGATCACGCATCATCTGCGCCTCCTTCACGACCACCAGCTGCCGTTCCGCGAACATCGGATATCTCCGGGCATTCGAGACGACCGTCTCCGCATCCACATCGGCGCCGTAGCAGATCAGCTCGTTGAAATCACGCTCCGATTCATCCAGCGCATAGCGGATGACGGCATCGCAGACCATATCCACATAATAAGGTTCCTCCCCCATCAGCAGATAGACCGGCTTGAAATGTCTGTCCCGTGCATCGGAAACCAGTTCCCTGCACAATGAATCTGTCTGTAGATATCCTTTCGCCATAATCACACAAATTTAGAAAAAAAATGTGGCCGGACAAATTCCGGCCACTGACATTACATGAATTTTCAATTCATGTTCCTATTCCTGTCTCTTTTCTTTTACCTTGACGATCTTTTCCTTGAGGATATCCACACAATCGACCAAGGCATCCTCGAAGGTCTTCGCATTTCTCTCGACGATGAGATCTCCGCCTCCAGCGATCCCTACTTGAATCTTCACATTCTTGTTTGCGTGTTCCTGGAGCAGTGACAATGTAACCTCTACATTAAGAATCGCGTCATAGAACTTTGCGAGTTTCGAAACCTTTTTCTCTACGAAGTCCAGCAATTTCTGGTCTGCATCAAACTTGATGGATTGTACTCTAATCTCCATATTTACCTCCACTTTTGGCCCTGGGATGGGCAGATTGATAAATTGTTTTAAGCTGACTGATGGTATTGTGCGTATAGACCTGGGTCGCGGCCAATGAAGAATGCCCCAGCAGTTCCTTGATCGAATTCAAGCCCGTGCCTGCCGACAAGAGTTCAGTCGCAAGCGAGTGCCGGAGGACATGGGCGGACAGACGTCCGGAAATGCCCTTGACCCCACCCAATTCCGTCTTGACGGCATTGTCAACGAACTCAGGATACAGCGGGAAACCCTTCCTGGTCACAAAGACCGTTTCTTTCAAAGACCTGTTACGCTGCAACAGCACCTCAACTGCATGTAAATATAATGAAATTTCCTTACAAAATATATCCGTAAGCGGAATTTCGCGCATTTTATCACCTTTACCGCGGATAAGGGCGACCCTGCGCCTGAAGTCCAGATCAGCAATTTCCAGGCCAATGAGCTCAGACCGACGGATTCCAAGCGCATATAAGGTCAGGATCACCGCCCGTCTCAACCTGCGATCATAAAGATCCGCGGCATGCGCCTGAGAACCGGCCGCTCCCTCCCAAGCCGTCCGGAACATCTCCAAGGCCTCCTCGCCGGCATAATAGGCGGTCTCATTGAAATAAAGGTCCATCGATTCCTTCCGGTAGAATTCCGGAAGACGACGAGCTTCCTTCGGTCGTGTGACCAGAGCGACCGGATTCGATTCCATCAGTCCCCGCCTGACCAGATAGCGGCAGAAACCGCTCAGCACGGAAAGGTGGAGATTGACGGTCCGTGGAACCAGTTTCCGTTCCTCCAGCAGATGGACTTCATAGGTGCGGATGATGTTCGGCGCAAGAGCCTCCACCGTGCACTCGCCTTCCACCAGGCCGCGACCGGTCACCCAGGACGACCACTCCTCCAGAACCTCCCGGTAAATGTCCCTGGTCCGCACGCTGTAGCGGCGCACGGTCAGGACATGATCCAGATATTCACTGATTTCCTTCATGAGACTTCCGTCATCTGACAGGATGCAGGCCGAGTTCCTCCGCCTTGGCTCTCATGAGAGCATCGGCCGCTTCGAAAGTATTCTCGATCTGTCCGTCCAGGATCGCATTCTTCACATGATCCTTGAGCACGCCGATCGTATTGCAAGGCTCTATGCCATACACTTCCATCACATATTCACCCGTGATCGGATTCTTGAAATTGCGCACGGCATCCTTCTCTTCAACTTCCACCAGTTTCCGGATCACCAGGTCGAAATTCGCCTTGAGCTTCTCCACACGACGCAGGTTCTTCGAGGTAATGTCAGCCCGACAGAGCAGCATCAGGTCGTCGATATCGTTTCCAGCATCGAACAGCAGTCGACGGACTGCAGAATCGGTCGCTTCCTCCGTGACCAGCGCGATCGGACGCAGATGCAGGCTCACCAGCTTACGGACATATTTCATCTTCTCGTTGAGCGGCATCTTCAGGGACTTGAAGATCCTCGGAACCATCTTGGCGCCCACGACTTCATGGCCATGGAAGGTCCAGCCCAGATTCGGGTCATACTTCTTCGTGACCGGCTTGCCGATATCATGAAGCAGCGCGGCCCAACGGAGCCACACATTCGGCTGTGTCCTGACCTCCGCCGTCTCGACGCCGTCCTCGAAGATATAGTCCTTCAAGCGGCCTTCCGCAATCGCCTCTTCCTCATAGCGGGCGACATTGTCCACGACTTCAAGCGTATGGGAGAAATTCTCCTTATGACTTCTTCCCTCGATCGACTCGACGCCTTTCAGATGACCGAGCTGCGGCAGGATATACTCCAGCAGACCGGTCTCGTCCATCAGACGGAAAGCGATGGAAGGTTTCGGGCAGACCAGAATCTTGTTGAGCTCGTCCACAATTCTTTCCTTGGACAGGATCGCCATCCTCTCCTTGTTACGCGCGATGCTTTCCAGCGATTCCGGAACGATCCTGAACTCCAGTTCCGGCGTAGAGAGCTTGGTCGCGAAACGGATGGCCCTCACCATGCGGAGCGGATCATCGCTGTAGGTCGTGTCCGGATCCAGCGGAGTACGGATGATGCCGGCCGCCAGATCCTTGATGCCGCCGAACGGATCGACCAAGGCACCGAAATCTTCTTTCTGGAGACTGAAGGCCATCGCATTGATGGTGAAATCTCTTCTCAGCTGATCATCCTCGATAGTTCCGTCCTCGACGATCGGCTTACGGGAATCTCTGCGGTATGACTCTCTCCGGGCTCCGACGAACTCGATCTCGACCCCATTGAACTTGAGCATGGCCGTACCGAAATTCTTGAACACGGACACATGACTGTGCACCTTCTCTCCGACTGCTTCCGCCAACCGGATGCCGCTGCCCTCGACCACGATGTCGATATCCTTGCTCGGACGACCCAGGAAACAGTCTCTCACATAACCTCCGATGACGAAGGCTCTGACCCCGAGTTCCTCAGCCACCTCTGAAACGATGCTGAAGATACGGTGGTCCAAATAACCGTTTATGATTGTATCTGCCATAAATACTGAATTTCAACTTTACCGGAGCATTTCCGCATAGACCGGCACTTCTGCAAGCGGAGCATAACCTTCCGCCGCCGTCGCTCCTTTCTTGCGGAACATGAAGGTATGCGTTCCGTTGGTGATGATGATGTATTTCACATCCAGCACCATATTGTAACGCACGGCCTGCTGCAGCACCTCCGGCCCCAATTCCACTTCCGGACGCTTGCACTCCACGACAGCCAGCGGACGGGCACTCCGGTCAAATACCAGGATATCGGCCCGGAACTGCTTCTGTCCCAACCTGAACCCGACTTCACTTTTCATCATATGGGCGGGTATCTCCATCCGGCGGAGCATGAAAGCGATGAATCCCTGCCTCACCCTTTCTTCCGGAGTGAGGGCCACCTCCTTCCTGCGAAGCGGATCCCAGATCTGTTTCATTTCTGCCATAACCTGCAAATTTACACAATTATTTATAGATTTGCAGACTGAAACCAACTAATGCAGCCATGAAGACACGTAACGACCGGAATACTCCCCCTCTGGACATCATCTACGAAGATGAATGGATCATCGTGATCGACAAGCCGTCCGGCCTGCTGACCATGTCCACCGGTGCGGAAGGAGAAGTGACCGCCTATTCCCTGACAAGAGCCTATGTTGAAGGACGCCGGCCGCAGGACAGGAGACGCGGACGTTACGGACGTCAGGAACAGGGATTGTTCATCGTCCATCGTCTGGACCGAGACACTTCCGGCCTTCTGATCTTCGCCAAGGACATCCGGACCAAGGAGATCCTTCAGGAGCATTGGAACGAGCTCCTGCTTTCCCGCTGCTACACAGCCATCGTAGAAGGGCATCCTGCCCAGCCGGAAGGCACCCTCAAGACCTACCTTTTCCAGGATCCCATTTCCCTGAGAGTCTGGTCCAGTCCGAAAGACAATGGAGGCAAGCTCGCCATCACACGTTACCGCACCATGAAACAGAACCAGGACTACACCATGCTGGAATGTGAACTCGAGACCGGACGGAAGAACCAGATCCGCGTACAGTGCGAAGGAATGGGCTGTCCGGTCGCAGGTGACCGCCGCTACGGCGCGAAGACCAATCCCCTGGGCCGTCTGGCTCTGCATGCCCGTCGCATCGTCCTGATCCACCCCTACGAAAATGAGGAGTTTGAATTCAGCTCCAAACTCCCCGATGTATTTCGAAGAATCAAGTTCTGATCCTTATCTGCCGCGTTTATCCCGCCTGCGCGGCCGCCACGGTTCAACATCCTCGTTTTCCCCCTTCAGAGAAGGGAGGCTGATACCGTATTTCAGGGCAAGCAACCTCACGACGATGACCGTGACTGCAGCAAGAATGGCTGGAAGTGCCTGAGGAGCATCCAGCAACGTACAGCAATAATAGACCAGCCCGCCGATGACACATGCCACCGCATAGATATCTTTTCTGAAAATGAGCGGAACCTCATTGATGAAGATATCACGGAGCATGCCGCCGGCCGCACCCGTGATGCAGCCCATGATGATGCTGACCCACATGGACTGGTCCGCCATCAGACTTCTTTCCAGACCGACCACCGTGAAGACACCGAGCCCGATGGCGTCGAAGAAATAGAAGGTATTGTCCAGTTTCACGACATGCTTCCTGAAAATGATGACGAAAAGCAGGGCGATGGCCGTAATGATCAGATAGGCTTCGTTGGTCGTCCAGAATGGGCGTACGCCCAGCATCATATCCCTCAAGGTACCGCCACCTACCGCAGTCACGAAACCAACGACATAGGCACCGAAAAGATCAAAGTTCTTCGCCGCCGCCAGACGGACACCGCTGATGGCGAAAGCAAAGGTTCCTATATAGTCAAGGAGGGTTGTCAAGGTAAGATTCATTTCCATTTCAACGTTAAGTTTCGTCTCTGAAATCTATTGCAAATATAAACTAATTTCTCTAAATTAGTAGTCGCATAATTTTAGTAATCACTAACACTTTAATATTATGGTAAGATATTGTGTAATGTGGAAGTTCAGGCCATCAGATGGCAAAACTCCAAAGGAAGTAGCAGAAGATGTCAAAGAGCGTTATGAGTCCCTCATGGGACTTATCCCGGGACTTGAAGGTCTTGAAGTCGGAGTGAACAGAAATGCTTCAGCGACAGCCTATGATGCGATCATGGTCGCTGATTTCAAAGATTGGGATGCTCTTGCAGCTTACAAAGCTGACACCATGAGGGACAACGTGATAAAATATGTAGAAACACTTGCAGATGTCAGGGCTAGAGTAGAATACGAAAGATAAATATCCGCCCCCTTTCCCGTTAAGGGCAGCAAGAAAAAGCCGGAATCACTTGCGATTCCGGCTAATATTTTTTCTATCCATTCCGAACTACCTGTTCATGAACTTCTTCGTATGCTCGGCGATCAGTTCAGGATCATCGAAATAATTGATCTTCATCGCCTCCTTCACGTCATGGAGCGTCTGGGCAGCTACCAGCCTTGCAGCCTCACTACCTTTCTTCAGAATCTCATACACTTCAGGAATACGCTGCTCGTACTCATGACGGCGCTCACGGATCGGCTGGAGAGTCGCCTCGAGGACGTTGTACAGGAATTTCTTGCAGGTACCGTCACCGAGACCTCCGCGGCGGTAATGCGCTTTCATTTCGTCCAGGTTCTTGTACTCGGGAAGGAAGAGTCCGAAATGCTCCGGTTTCGAGAAAGCTTCGAGGTAAGTGAAGACGACATTGCCCTCCACCTTGCCAGGATCCTCGATCTGGAGATGTCCAGGGTCCGTGAACATGCTGTTCACTTTCTTCTTCACTTCCTTCGGAGTATCGGAAAGATAGATGCAGTTGCCGAGCGACTTGCTCATCTTGGCCTTGCCATCAGTACCTGGGAGACGTCCGCAGACTGAATTTTCCGGCAAGAGGATTTCCGGAGTGACGAGAGTCTCTCCATAGATGGCGTTGAACTTGTGGACAATCTCACGGGTCTGCTCGACCATCGGCTGCTGGTCTTCACCGGCAGGAACCGTAGTGGCACGGAAAGCGGTGATGTCGGAAGCCTGACTGATCGGATAGGTAAAGAATCCGGCCGGCATACCTTTCTTGTTGGAGTTTTCGTCCTCTCCCGCTTCGGAGAAACCGCGCATCTGGATTTCGGACTTGACGGTCGGGTTCCTCTGGAGACGGGCAACCGTGACCAGATTCATATAATAGAAAGTCAATTCACAGAGCTCAGGAATCTGGGACTGGATGAAAATCGTGGATTTCTCCGGATCCAGACCTGCGGACAGATAATCCAATGCGACTTCTATGATGTTCTGGCGGATTTTCTCTGGATTGTCGGCATTGTCGGTCAAGGCCTGACCATCTGCAATCATGATGAATATCTTATCGTATTCTCCTGAATTCTGAAGTTCCACTCTTCTGCGGAGTGAGCCGACATAGTGGCCGAGATGAAGCCGGCCGGTCGGTCGGTCTCCCGTCAAAATAATTTTTCCCATATTATATTCTTTTGTCAATTTTCAAGGTGTATCTTACAAATTTATAAAATTATTGCAATTTCGCTGTAAATTTTATCAAGAATATTTAAAGGCATAAATATTGTAAATGAAATAAGACATTGACAATTATCGTATTCAAGCATGATCAACATCAACATAGAAACGCTCAAATCCATCTTTCCAGAACAGAGCGTCATGAGTCTGGCAAATGATTTCTTTGTGGCCGAAGTCACTTCCAGGGCCGATCCGGAAAAGCGGATGCTCTACCCTTTCCGTTTCGACGGTTATCTGGCAATCTTCTGCGAGAGCGGCCACATGCACCTGTCCATTGACATGAGGGAATATGAACTCCAGCAGAATTCCTTTACGGTTTCTCTGCCGAAGAACATCCTGAAGCTCAGTGTAGAAGATGGCTATGAAGAAAAAATCCACTTCATAGCCATCGCATTGTCGAAAGACTGGATCTCACGCTTGAACATCAACACGAGCGAACTCTTCTCGAAGGGTCTCTCACCGATCTACGTTCCGACGATCCAGCTGACGAAGAAAGAAATCAACTTCACGAAAGAATATTACAAGATCGTGGTGGAGACCTTGACGGCGGCAAGAAGATTCATGACGAACAGCCTGGCCTCATTGACCGCATCCATCTTCTATGAGATTGCCGGAGCATGGCTGGAGCGGATGGACGTGCAGGAGAGCCAGCCATTGGAAGGCAGCAGAAATTCGTTGAAGATCTACAACAACTTCGTAGCGCTGGTGACGAAATATCATGTACAGGAACGGAGCGTGACGTTCTATGCGGACAAACTCTGCATTTCGCCGAAACATCTGGCGAGGGTCATCAAGGAAGTTTCCGGCAGGACGCCGACGGAAAGCATCGACAAGTTCGTGATCATGGAGGCGAAGAACATGCTGCGGTACACGAACCTGAGCATCAAGGAGATCACGGACCAGCTGCATTTCAGCAACCAGACAATCTTCTACCGCTTCTTCAAACGGAATACGGGCATGCACCCGACGGAATTCCGCAAACTGGCGAAATGACGGCTGCAAGACGACAGCAGCGAAAAACGCGACTGTCCTGAAAAACGATAGAGAACGCCGGAAACCCGGTGAAATGAAAACGAAAACGAACTGCCACATGGACAGTTCGTTTTATATTTATGCTCATCTCAAAGGAGATCAGAAGGCGAGCATGTAAAGGACTTTTTTTACCGATGTTCTCTGAGCAAACTCTTCAAGAGTTCCATCTGATTTGTATGCAACAGAAAAATGGTTAGCATTGACATTCTTCTTGGAAATTGAAGTTGTCCAGTATGCTCCTTGCAACTTAACGACAGTCGAAGATTTAAACAACGTATCGAAATCACCAATTGAAGGAATATACCATCCACTTGTATTGGCAGGAACAGATGGCAATGACGCCAACTTTGAGAGCAGAGTCAATTTCGGTTGTTTCTTTGACCAATAGCGTGTATTTGCAAAACCCTTGCATCTACTTTTATTACCAGTTGGCCAGCTTTTACCCAATATGCCTACTCGATCATCCTGAAATACCCAAAACGGAACATAATCCAGATGATTGTTCAAATAAATATTATCTTTCTGAGGATAACAACCTAAATCTTGTCCATTTTCCTCAGCCCATTTCAACTCATGGTTCTGGACTTTTGAAATCACATATCCATGGAAAACATCGTTCAAAGTAGATGAAAGATAAGAATTGAACTCCCCCTCCTTAAAGTCAGTTTTTGTATTATTGTTGGTAGAGAACACATAGCCGAGCACCTCTTTCTCGCCGACCATTCCGTTGACTTCCTTGGAAGCATCAGCCCAGGTACCATCCGCGAGGAAGCAGTCTCCGACCTTTACATTGGCCACCACCTGCTCCAGCTGAAGCGTGCGTCTTTCGGACACCGGAACATTCAACGGGAATTTTACGGAAGTCCTGATGAAAGAACCACCGACAATGGTCTTGAGCGTGATGGTCACTCCCTCCGCATTGACCGGAGCGATCGCCGCGTAATATTTGACGCCGGTCTTGAAGACCTTCTCTGCCGGAGCAGGTCTGAGGGTCACCGTCTTTGAAACCGTTCCGGTTGCAGCAAGCGTACCGCGCTCCCCTTCGACTCCGGAGAGAGTGAAAGCACCGGTGAGTGCTGCAGATGCAGACTCGAGGACAATCTCTGAAACATTCTCCAGATAAGCCGGAAGTTCGAAACCGAGAAGTCCCCCGACATTCTTGAAGTTCATGACGATCTGACCTTGCTCGTTTTCAGCGG
>JAHHQP010000007.1 GCA_020026355.1 Bacteroidales bacterium | reverse complement strand
AGTCCCCCGACATTCTTGAAGTTCATGACGATCTGACCTTGCTCGTTTTCAGCGGCGCAGTAGGCATAGGACGGAGCGATGACCGCACCTTCCGCAGACACTGGAAGTGCTCCCGCCGCGGCATACTGAACCGTCGGTATATTCACGACACTGCCGGCTGCCGCCTCTTCCTGAAAAGCAGAAGCAGGATAGACAGCGACGATGTCGTTGTGGGAAGGCAGACGGACACCTTCGAAGGCCGCTGCCGGTCCATTCTCGGACATGTTTGTAAAATGCGCCATAGCCCCCGGCGCTGTAGCGACACCACGCTGTGCGACGGCGATGACATCGCCTTTCACCCAAGTGACATTGCCGTCAGCTGCATCAAGAGCAGTCTTGGTAGACGGGACATTGGCATAGATGACATATCTGGACTCCGATTGTTGAAGTTCCGTGTCGTTCCGTTCGATTTCCGTACATGAAGCAGCGAAGAAAAGTGCTGCGATCCCCAATGATATAGCCTTCATTTTCATAACAGTACCTCCTTCATCAGTCCCAAGTGAAACTCCCGGGTAAATAATTGTCACCATAATACCCCTCATGGGTATTGTTTTCAAATCTGCTGTTGCAGAGGATGCCTTCGCATCCAAGTCCGATCTCCACCGCCTCCGGAGAGACATAGGAACCGGCTTTCTTCATCTGTTTGATCTGATTCATTTTCAATTTCTTTAAATAAATGATTGTCACAAAATGAACAAAATTAGTCTTTTTGATATATACTGCAATATTTTTTGGTAAAAAATACCAATATAACAGGCTTTAATATCTATGAATGACAGATGCTTAAAAGATATCCCGAAACAAAGACAGCAGACCGGACTGCAAAGCGGTCCGGTCTGCTGAAATATCAGATTATAAGTTCCTATTTGTACAGATAACGTTTGATGGACATCTTAGGGGTCTTGATGAAAGGTTCCTCGACCAGTTCAATCTTGGCCAATTTACTGTAGAGCGGAAGATTCCGGTTTACCAGCTGCACGATTTCATCCATCTTGGTCATCACGGCCTCTCCCTGAATCCCGTCAGCCTTGAGTTTGTCCGCATCCGGATAGACCAGAGCGACCAGTGCCGGCTTGCGGTCCACGACGACAGACTCCACGACATAAGACTGATTGTTCAGCAAGGCTTCGATCTCCTCCGGATAGATGTTCTGTCCGTTGGAAGAAAGGATGAGGTTCTTGCTGCGTCCTTTGATGAAAATGTTTCCTTCCGCGTCAATGATGCCAAGGTCACCGGTATTCATCCAGCCATCTTCCGTAAAGGCAGCCTTCGTCGCTTCTTCATTCTTGAAATAACCGCTCATGAGGTTCATTCCCCTGGCCTGGATTTCACCGACCACATGCTGAGGGTCTTCGGAATCGATACGCACCTCTGCACGATCGATGACACGACCGCAGGACTTCGGAACGAAGGTCCTCCAGTCACTGTAGGCCATCAGCGGTGCGGCTTCCGTCATGCCGTAGCCGACCGTATAAGGAAGCTTGATCTTGCGGAACCATTTCTCCACATCCGGATTGAGTGCAGCTCCACCCATGATGTATTCGAAGATATTTCCACCGAAAGCCTGATTGATCGCCGTACGGATCTTCTTGAACACCAGCTGGTTGATTCCAGGAATACGGGTCAGGACCTTCACAGCCGGCTTGTTCAGCACCGGCTGGATCTTTGTCTTGAAGATCTTCTCCATGACCAGCGGAACGGTGACGACCAGATAAGGTTTCACCTGCGCCATCGCCGCCAGCAGCAAAGTCGGCGTAGGAGTCTTGCCCAGATAATAGACGGTCGCCCCGCAGCACATCGGATAGATGAACTCGAACATCATGCCGTACATGTGCGCCATAGGGAGCATGGAAACCATGGTATAGCCCGGCTCGCAATGCACGTTGTCGATCGCATACTGGACATTCGAAGTGATGCACTCATAGCGGATCATCACGCCTTTCGGATCCGAAGTGGTACCTGAAGTATAGTTGATGATGGCCAGTTCCTGCGCCGTATGGGTCGGATAATGGACATCCTTCGCAGAAAATCCTTCCGGATACCTGGCTTCGAAAAGTTCGTCGGTCTGTTCCATCGCCTTACGCACCTCTTCATCCGCGCTGTAGAGCAGCGAGAAATCGGTAGTGGAGATCACGGCCTTCAGCAAAGGCATCCTGGATGCATCGTATTTCTTCCAGAGATCATTGTCCGTGAAAAGGAGTACGGCCTCCGAATGGTCGACAAGATGATTGACACTGTCCGGATGGAAATCACAGAGAATCGGGACGACGACCGCCTCATAGGTGTCGGCGGCAAAGAAAGCCAGGCCCCAACGTGCCGAGTTCTTCGCGCAGACCGCGATCTTGTCTCCCTTCCTGATACCGGCTGCCTCAAAAAATACATGGAGTCTAGCGACCTGTGTCGCGAATTGGCCGAAAGTGAATTCTTCTCCCTTGAAATTACAGAGGCAGAGTCTGTCCCAATTGTCACGGACTGATTCTTCCAATCTTGTCAGATAATGCTTCATATCGTTTCAATGTTATGTGTTCTCTATATGCAAACCCGCAGATCCAGAAATCTGAGAAAATGAAGGTTTTATACAAATTTAAGAAAATAACGGCATTCTGCACCATTTTTCGTATATTTGTGAAAGACAGGAGGAATTTGACATGAGAAAAAAACCAATCGCAGCACTTATCTATGACTTCGACGGGACCTTGTCTCCAGGAAACATGCAGGAATTCGGTTTCATCCAGGCCATCGGCAAGAGTCCTTCGGAATTCTGGAAGGCCAGCGACGCCATCGCCCATGGCCAGGATGCGAGCGGCATCCTCAGCTACATGAAACAGATGTTCGATGAAGCGAAGAATGCCGGAATCAAGCTCAGGCGAGAGGACTTCATGCGCTTCGGCCAGGACATCGAACTTTTCGAGGGCGTGAAGGAATGGTTCAGTCAGGTCAATGAGTACGGAAAGTCGAAGGGGGTGGTCATCGAGCACTACATCAACTCTTCCGGACTGATGGAGATGATCGAAGGCACCCCGATCGCCAAGGAATTCAAGAAAATCTTCGCCTGCTCCTTCCTTTATAATGAAGACGGAGAAGCGGAATGGCCAGGAGTCGCCGTGGACTACACCGGAAAGACCCAGTTCCTCTTCAAGATCAACAAAGGCATCCTGAGCATCCAGGACAACAAGCTGGTCAATGCCAGCCAGATGGAAGAGAAGAAGCGAGTACCGTTCTCGCACATGCTGTATTTCGGAGATGGTGAGACCGACGTACCGTGCATGAAACTGGTGAAGATGTTCGGAGGACACTCCATCGCAGTCTATGATCCGGACATTCCGCGCAAGAAGGTCAACGCCCGGAAGCTGCTCCGGCAGGACCGAGTGAATTTCATGACCCCGGCCGATTACCGCAAGGACAGCCAGACCTATGAACTGGTCTGCTCGATCATCGACAAGATCGCCGTGGACTACCACCTGCTGCAACTGAGCAAGTTCGACGGAAGATAGATCGGCAGTACCGGAAGGAAATCGAGAAACAGGAAAAGACCATATACGAAAGGAAAAGCGACCGGAAGGGCCGCTTTCTTTATGTTTACCGCCGATATGAATTACCGGATCGTGATCTTGAGCTTGCTGCAGGCACGCTCGACCTTGTCGAGGGCCTCGCGGACGGTTTCACCGGTAGCGAGAAGGACACCGACGCGGCGGTGGCCGTGCACTTCAGGCTTGCCGAAGAAGCGGACCTGTACGCCCGGCTCTTCGAGTACATGCTCCAGGTTACCGAATTCGTATTCCGTCGTATCGCCTTCGATGACGATGGCCTTGGAGGCCGCCGGACCATAGAAACGGACTTCCGGAACCGGAAGACCGAGAACGGCTCTGGCGTGCAGGGCAAATTCCGACAGGTCCTGGGATGCCATGGTCACCATTCCCGTATCATGAGGACGCGGAGAGACTTCATTGAAGATGACCTCCTCCCCTTTCACGAAAAGTTCCACACCGAAGATACCGTAGCCGCCGAGCGCATCCGTGATCGCCCGTGCGATGTACTGTGCTTTCTCGATGGCCGCCTGCGGCATCTGCTGCGGCTGCCAGGATTCACGATAGTCTCCATTGACCTGATGATGGCCGACCGGCTGGAGAAAAGTGGTTCCGGCGCAATGACGGACCGTCAGCTGGGTGATCTCATAGTCGAAATCCACGAAACCTTCCACGATGACCCGTCCGCTGCCGGCACGACCTCCTTCCTGGGAGATGTGCCAAGCCTTTTCAATGTCCGCCTCAGAGCGCATGACGCATTGGCCATGGCCTGAAGAACTCATGACCGGCTTGACGATGCAAGGGAAACCGATCTTGCGCACTCCAGCTTCGAACTCAGCCTGAGAATCGGCGAAGATATAGGGAGAAGTCGGCAGGCCGAGCGTTTCAGCGGCCAATCTCCGGATGCCTTCACGGTTCATGGTCAGCTGGGTCGCATGAGCGGTCGGGATGACATTGAAACCTTCCTTTTCCAGTTCCGCCAAGGCATCGGTAGCGATGGCTTCGATTTCAGGAATGATATAATCTGGCCGGATCTCGCGGATTTCCTTCTTCAAGGTTTCGCCGTCCAGCATGGAGAAGACACGATGGTCATGCGCGATGTGCATGGCCGGTGCATTTTCATATTTATCGAAGGCAATGACCTCGACACCGTAGCGCTGAAGTTCGATCGCGACTTCCTTGCCCAGTTCTCCGCTTCCGCAGAGAACCGCTTTCTTTCCCGACGGGGTGAATGTTGTTCCTATTTCTGCCATATCCACATTATTGGGCAGAAGCCTCCCCGAGGGAAGGCTTCATGCAATTATTTTCCATATCTTTTCAAAATATCCTCTCCGTAGGCATCGATACGACGGTCACGGAAGAACGGCCAGCCGCGACGGACATATTCCGTACGGTCGAGATCGACCTCAACGACTCTGACACCTTCCTCATCCTTGCCGAATTCCGTCAGCAGTTCACCCTGAGGACCGGTCGCGAAGGATCGACCCCAGAAACGGATGCCCTCGGAATGACCGGACGGATCATCTTCCTGACCGGTACGGTTGACAGTGATGACCGGAAGTCCATTGGCCACGGAATGACCTCTCTGAACCAGCTGCCAAGCATCGCTCTGCACTTTCTGCTCCTCGACAGGATCCGTGTAGACACCGCCGATGGCCGTCGGATAGATCAGGAGTTCAGCCCCGTTGAGCGCCATGCAGCGAGCTGCTTCCGGATACCATTGGTCCCAGCAGACAAGAACGCCAAGTTCTCCGACGGAAGTATGGATCGGATGGAAACCGAGATCGCCTGGAGTGAAGTAGAATTTCTCATAGTAGCACGGATCGTCCGGAATGTGCATCTTGCGGTATTTTCCGGCAATGGTACCGTCCTTCTCCAGCACGACAGCCGTGTTGTGGTAGATACCCGGAGTTCTGCGCTCGAAGAGGGAGAGCACGAGGACAATGCCGAGCTCTTTCGCGAGCGCGCCGTAAGTTTCCGTGGATGGTCCCGGAATCGGTTCCGCCAGGTCGCAGATGGAAGCATCTTCTGTCTGGCAGAAATAAACGGAATTGTGCAGTTCCTGGAGCACGACGAGCTCTGCTCCCTGCTCCGCACATTTCCTGATGTTGCTTTTGAGTTTCTCAATGTTGGCAGCGATGTCGTTTCCGCAGGACTGCTGCACCATACCGATCTTCAGTTTTCTCATTTTATCTTTATTTTTAGCTTTTCAATTCCATTGGCCGGAGGCTGAAGAAGCCCGACGGCACGTCATCATTGACCTGAGTTCTAACGGAGATAGCCCTCAGGGTACTGCATGGTGATGCAGTGGAGAGAACCATGACCGGAGAGCAGGGCACGGCAGTCGATGACTTCCACCTTGCGGTCCGGGAAAACTCCCTGCAAGCGTTCGCGGGCGATCTCGTCCTTCGGCGAATCAGAACCCGGCAGCAGCACGGCTCCATTGACGATCAGGAAATTGGCATAGGATGCCGGCAGACGGTAATCTTCCAGATAGAGGGCATCCGGCAGCGGAAGCGGTACCAGACGGTAAGGCTTTCCTTCCTTCGTGCGGAAGGTCTTGAGCTGCTCTTCCATCGCATGGAGCTCCTCATAATGCTCGTCCTCCGGATCCTCGCACTGCACATAGGCGATGGTTTCCGGATCACAGAAGCGGGCCAAGGTATCCACATGGCTGTCCGTGTCGTCGCCGATGATGGCCCCGTGGTCCAGCCAGAGGATGCGGTCGAGACCGAAAGCCCCTTTGAGTTCCTCCTCGATCTCTTCCTGAGAGAGGTATTCATTCCGGTTCAATGAGCACAGACATTCCGTCGTCGTGAGCATGGTGCCTTCTCCGTCGGAGTCGATGCTGCCGCCTTCCAGGACGTAAGGACGCATGTCGACGAGGGCGACGTCATGATCGAAGGCGCCGTCGGTGAAGATGTTCTTCGTGATCTGGTTGTCCAGGTCTGCGCCGAACTTGAGTCCCCAGCCGTTGAAGACGAAATCATAGAGGTACTTCTCCCCTTCCTCGCCATAGACGGCGATGCCGGAGTGGTCGCGGGCCCAGGTGTCGTTGAGCGGACATTCCTGGAAACGGATGCGCTCCACTTCCAGCTGCACCCCGGTACGGGCACAGGCAGCCGCGATTTCGGCCTTACATTCCTCGATGTCTCTCGTGACGATCATCAGCTCTTCGTAGCGAAGGATCGCCGCGGCCACGTTGACATAGCAATCGTGGACTTTTTCCAATTCATACCAGGCGGTATCTGCGTGCGGCCAGGTCAGCTGCACACCGCTCTGTCTTTCCCATTCTGCGGGTAATCTGCCCATAAGTTTCCTGAGATTTCGAATAAATTACTTAGAGTGCGGACCTCCGCACCGTGTGCAAAGATAATAAAGTAAAGCCAATTTGTAATATGTTAATATCATTTTACGCAACATCCGGCAGGAAAGAAAAATCTAACTTTGTATCCAACAAAACCAAAAAACATAATTATGCACAATTCAATCTTAAAATCATGCGTAACGCTGATGGGAATCCTACCTCTGCTGTTTGCCGGATGTACAGAGAACCTGGACGACGGGCAGTCTGCAGGAAAGATAGCGACCATCAATTTCCGCATGGACGTACCTGAGATGCAGGTCGCTACCAAAGGCGGCGAAAACGGTACTGAATCCGATAGATTCGCCTTCTATCAGTTCAGCAATGACGACACTTATGAAAGAACCTATACCACTGACTACAGTGCTATGGGACTGGACGGGAAGACTCTGACCTATTCTCTCGTCACCGGCAGGTACACCGGTCCGAAGAAATTCATCATCATCAGAGCGACAGATGCTTCCCGACTTCCGAAACTCAATCTGGGCGACAGCATGCAAGACCTGCTTGCCGCCAAGACTCCTGACACGAAAAGCGCAGCTGCGACTCCGGACATCATGTCCTCACTTTCCGCAGATGGAAATCCTTGGATCAGCCTCACTGAAATCTCCAGTACTCCGACCGCGGAAGCTGACCTTTCCCGAAAGATCGCGCGGATCGATATTCTGAACGATCCGGAGGAATCCGGTCTCGAGATTGACAAGATCTATGTCAAGAACGGCATGACGACCTGCTTCATCGCCAAGGCCGATGGCACGACCGGTGATGTCAGCCAGGAGATGCTGGAGATTTCCGCCGATGAACTGGTCGATGGCAAGGGTTTCTATCTCTACCCGACCATACTGACATCAGAGACGGAACAGACGGAGAAGACGGTCATCTGGGCAACGACCAGACTTGCCGGCAAGAACGAAGTCGGACCGGAAGTCCGGCTGACGCTGACGGAAGACATGCCCGTCAGAGCGAATTTCATCTATGAATTGAAAGTGAACAAAGCACCTGGACAGGAAGGCGGTTTCGAACTGACCGAGAAGGATTGGACAGACGGCACACCGTCAGACTGGGCGCCTGCGGGGAACTGCATCACCACCCAGACCGACCAGGCAGAGATCATCGAATGCACACAGATCAAAGGTACCTATGTGAAGGTTCCTTTCGGCAACTGGCCATACAAAGTCACCAAGACCGTCATCGACAACAGTCCGGAAGACATCGTGATGACGGCGGACAGCAAGTTCCCGTTCTGGCTGAAAGTGAAAAGCACGACCGACAAGGTCGGTGAGAACATCTACCGTCACGATATCGTCTATACGATCGGCGACAACAATTTCGACAGCAAATATATCACGCGTTTCGCCATCACTTATCCGGAAGGCTGCACCGATGACAAGGAGATCCTCACCATCGGTTTCCTGGACCCTTATCCAGGAACCCCGCTTCCTTGTCTTTCCTGGTCACCGGACTACTTCAGTCCGATCAATGCCGGACAGACCTCCTACCTGAAGAGAGACCGTAACGAAAAGGCCTACTATGCCGGAAACGACGCCTTCGGCATCGATCAGAAAGATGAATTCATCAATGATGTCGCTGCCAACCCTTGTCCGGAAGGCTGGACACCATTCACGGATACGGACGCTAAAGGTCTGCTGGAATGGGCCGGAGGGCATCTCCATAAACGCATCGAACAAGGTGTCTATACCTTCCAGCTCTTCGGCAACATCACCGAAGCGACAGACATCAGGATCTTCGGTGGCTACGCCAGGACAGAAGGTGCCGGCCCGAACGGAAAGGACCTTGTCTGCTTCGGAACCTGGCCTCATGTTTCCTGGATGGACATCGACGAGACGAAGCTCACTTATTCCGGAACGACATTCATGGACCAGTGGAGCATCTCCAAAGGTTACGGCATCCCTTACCGCTGCAAGAGAGCACAGACAGGGTGGAATTGACAATTTAAATTAAGGAACAGATCATGAAAAAGAATATTTCAATCCTATTGATGTGTCTGGCATCACTCCTTCTCTCCTGCTCCAGCAAGATGGAACCGGTAGAGACGGAGAGCACAGGAAGCCGTACCGTCCGCTTCCAGCTGTCCACCCCAGACAAAGATTTCGTACTGACTCGTACAGCCGCCGCTGAACGCTCCTGGAAAGCCTACGGTTTCAACGACCAGTATCAGCTCGAATTCACGGAAGAAGGTACTCTGGCCCAGGGTACGACCACGGTCGAGATGCAACTCGAACAAGGCAAGACCTACCGACTGCTTTTCCTGGTCGCAGAAAACGGAACGACGCTTCCTGCCCTGGAGAAAGGCGGTTCCTACTGGGACCTTGGCCTCTATGAACCGGAGCTTCCGCTCCAGAATGCGAAAGCCGTGATGATCAGCAAAGGTAATGACCAAGGTCTCCTTGCCCTGAAAGCGAATAAATCCACCGTCAGGATCGGACTGGTCCCATTGGCAACAAGGGTCAAGGCAGAGAGCAATCTAAAAGGGATGGAAATCAAATCCATTGACCTGAAACAAGCCTGCAGCGCGACATTCTGGTCTCTGGCAGACAATACCTCCTACACGGCTGACGGTCCTCAGGTCGGAAACGGCAAAATTGCCGCTATCACCAAGACCAGCTATACCCCTACCATGGAGAAAAACATCTGCTACATCCTTCCGGACCTCGTATCCAAGAATAATCTGGAAGTCAGTGTCAAGGTCAGTCACAAAGGCAGATCCGAAACAGTTCCGGTCACCGTACCGAAAAACATGGCCTTGAAGATGGGCGCCGGAAAGACCTACTACATCCGGATTTTCGAAAACCCGGACCAGAGTCTCGCCGCGACCTGGGCTTTACGCAGCATCCATGCAGGAAGAGAGAGTCACATCTCTTTCGACGAGAACCAGTTCCTGACCGATGAATATACCCTGGGCACGGGCATCGACGGTTCTGCACTGGACCTGAGCGCTTCCGGCCACAACCGCAGAAGCATCATGGCTGACATGATCGAACCGGCAGACTTCTCCAGATCCTTCACGACCGGTATCTGGGTCAAGACCGATGCGGAAGTGCTGGGTACGAAAGCGATCCTGTCCAACATGACGAAAGACAGCGATGCCGGCATGGCCATCACCACTCAGCCGAACGGTTCCTGGCAGCTGCTGTTCAAGAACGGCTCACATAAACGTCTGGAATATCAGCCGACCGCACAGCGACAGCCGATCAATGACAACGAATGGCATTTCCTGGCCGTCTCCTTCGATGTGAAAGGCGAAATCAGGATGTACTATGACGGCCTTCTGGTCTCCATCTACACCACAGACGGCATCAAAGATCTCAGCAACGGGAAAGGCCTGCGCATCGGTGGCTTCGACAGTTCCAGCCAGAACTGCTTCAACGGTCTGATCGACGAGTTCTTCTTCACCGACCGCGTCATGAAGAACAGCGAGATCGAGAAACTCTATACATCCCTCTCCAAGAAGAAAGTAGAAAATACCGAACTGCAGAAGAAGGTCAATGGAGTCAAGATCATGGACTTCAACATCTGGCATGGAGGCCGTGAATTCGGCGAGGAAGTCGGTGTACAGAGAGTCGTCGATGTCATCCGGGAAGCAGATCCGGACATTGTCGGACTCATCGAGACCTATGGTTCCGGCGAAGAAATCGCCGATGCTCTGGGATACTGTCTATACCTCAACTGCGGCGAGACCGTCGAAGGTACCAACCTTTCCATCATCAGCCGTTATCCTTTCGAAGCGATCCACGACATCTATGATTCCTTCAAATGCAGTGCGGCGACCATCCGTCTGAGCAAGTCCCAGAAGATCAATTTCATCAATCTCTGGCTCAACTGGACTCCGCTTACCGACCAGCAGGTCAGAGTGGAGAAACAGCCGATCGATCAGATCGTCAAGGACGAATGGACAACGCGTGCGACCGAACTTCAGGACATCCTCAAGAGCGCTGAGTTCATGCAGAATGACAAGGAAACTCCGATGATCATCTGCGGAGACTTCAATTCCGGCTCCCACCTGGACTGGACAGAAGCTGCCAAGGACATGTACTACGGCTATGTCTTCCCTTGGCCGACCAGCATCATGATGCAGGAAAAGGGATTCAAGGACTCCTACAGAGAACTCTACCCGGATCCGGTCAAGAATCCATGTCTGACCTGGTCGCCGTTCTCGAAGACAGATCTTCAGTACAGGATCGACTTCATCTACTATAAAGGCACAAGCATCCAAGCAGTCAAATCAGGAATGATCGACCAGCATCCGGTCAGATTCCCATCCGACCATGCGGCGATGGCTACCGAATTCTCCTTGAACTGATCCGAAAGACACTTATCCATGAGCGAGGTGCTCCGATCTCCGGAGCGCCTCGCTCTTTTCAGGAACCGGAACAGGGCTCTCCATGAAAAGCCTGAAATTGTATCAAATAGAAAAGTAGAAGTATCATTTTGTTATTAGGCAATAAATATATATCCTCTAATTTTGTAGCCATAAGATAACATTAAACATCCATTTTATAACACTATGAAACCTAGATTTTTTTCAAGATTGATTCCAGCTGTCCTGCTGATGGCTGCAGCATTCGTTTCTTGCAAGAAAGAGGAGCTGAAAAAAGACATGGCCGATCCGGTCGTCGAGATTACCTCAACGAATCTGGAAGGTCTTCCTGGTGAAGGATTGAACCTGACCGCCAAGGTAACCGATGACCTGGGCATACAGTATATCCTCATCGAAAGCGCTGATTGGGAATTCTCCAAGAAGATTCCGTTCAGTACCCAGAACTACATCACCGAGTACAATCTGACAGAATCCATCATCATCCCGGCAGAGATCCAGCGCGGCACGACCGGTGAAGTGACGGTCAAAGTCTTCGACTTCGCTGAAAAGATGGGTCAGCAGAGCGTAACCATCAAAGTGACGGAAGAGCCTACAAGACTTTCCATCATTCAGGAAATGGGCTTCAACATCGTGCTGACCGGCAAGAATGCCGTCGTCAAGGACAACAATGTGGAATTCGTCGAGGTAGAAGGCGACACACAGCTTCCGGTAAGACTGACTGTCAACAGCAACAACACGAAGGTGAAGAGCCTGATCGTGAAATCGAAATCATTCGGCATCGACCAGACCATTGACCTTGGACCGCTCAGCATGGATGAAGGTAAGAAAGCGACGGTCGAGACCAACATCCGCCTCAATACCATCCCGGATGACCAGAAACACGAAATCGTATTCACGTTGATCGATGAAAAAGGCAATGAAGCCGTCTACAATCCGACCGTTTCCGTGAAGACCACCTTCGAGAAAGCGAACGGCAAACAGCTCGTCCTCTTCGTGCAGAAGAAAGGTCTCGACATGAGCAAAGTAGCCTTCGGTCTGCCGATGGTCGTCGAAAGAAAAGCGGAAGCCGCTTATAGATTCACCTCCAACTATTATGCAGAAGCCGGAGAATCTATCTGGTTCGTCAACTCAAAAGATGCTGGAAAGCAGGAAAAATACGGCATCAGCAATGACGGGAAATACCTCATCAGAAGTACTGATCCGAAACCTGTCGTCCTGAAAGAGGCCGGTTACTACGAATTCAAGATCGACCTGCTCGAAGGTACCCTTGAGGTGAAGAATCTGGGCAAACAGAAAAGCAGGTACGGCGAGATGTACTTCGTCTTCAACTGGGCCGACTACCCGGCAATGTCCCGGATCGATGCTGACAATGCTCCGGCAAGATGGGCAATCAGCTACAAGCTCAAGGGCGGAGACACCGCAGCCTTCGGTATCGGAGGAGGAGTCTGGCTGGTCGCCAAAGGTCCTGGTGAAAATGATCCGGAAATATGGTGCCTCAAAGATGAAGTCGCCAACTTCCCTCAGTACGGCAACGCATTCGACACCAAGCTCTCCGATCAGGTTCCAGCCGGAGAATACAGCATCGTGTTCGACACCTTCCTGAAAAAAGCGTATGCGATACTGAAATGACAGCTGAAGTACAATGATCATGAAAACGTGTTCCAGCCACATCAGACCGAGAGCTGGCTGGAACTGAAAAAGAAACAAAACGTAACGACATGAAAAATAACATCAGAAAAGTATTGGTAGTCATCTGCATGATCCTATCACAGATGACTGTCTTTGCGCAAGACCGGAAAATCACCGGTACAGTCTCAGACAATACCGGAGAACCTATCCTCGGTGCCAACATACTCATCAAGGCTAAGACCGGGGTAGGAGCAGTAACGGACATTGACGGAAAATATACCATAGAAGCCGCCAAAGAGGACCAGATCGAAGTGTCTTTCCTGGGCTTCAAGACCATCACGGAAAAAGTCGGTGACAGGACCGTCATCAATTTCATCCTGACCCCAGACAACAATGTCCTGAACGATGTCGTGGTCATCGGTTACGGTACCGCGAAACGTGCTAACCTGGCCGGTTCCGTGGCGACTACAGACAAGGAGACCTTCATCTCCAAACCGTCAGCGACTCCGACCAGCGCCCTTCAGGGCGTCCTTCCTGGCCTGGTCGTCAACAGAGGTGCCGGAAACGGCAGCCGACCTGGTGTAGAAGACCAGATCGTCATCCGTGACATCTCCTCCGTCAACGGCGGTTCCCCGCTCATACTCATCGACGGTGCGGAAGGCAACATCAATTCCTTGAACCCTAACGATATCGAAAGCGTATCCGTCCTGAAAGACGCTCAGGCTGCCATCTATGGTAACAGAGCTTCCAACGGTGTCATCCTCGTGACCACCAAGAATGCAGGAGAAGGCAGAGTCAAAGTAGATTTCAACGCCTATTACGCGATCAAGTCCCCGACATCTATCATGCAGAAAGTCAACCTGCTTGAATTTGCCGAGATGGACCGTGAAGCCTGTGCGGACGGTTCCGACCATCCGGTCTATTCAGAAGCAGAACTGGACCTGATCCGTCAGAACAGCGACATCGTCAAGAGCGGAAGCGAAGGCTACCTCGGCTATACCAAACATTACAAGAACCATGACTGGATGAAATCCATGCTCCGGAAAGGTTCCAGCCTTCAGAACTATTCCTTAAACATCTATGGCGGTTCCAAGAAGTTCAAATACTACATTTCCGGCTTCTACCAGTCAGAAGATTCCCCACTCCGATACGGCCATGATGACGATCGCAGATTCGCGATCCGCATCAAGAACGACATCAATATCCTTGACAACCTGGCTTTCCATTCCAACATCTCCTATTCTGAGAACAACCGTGACTACTCTACAGAATCCGGATCTGCACTGGCATGGGCAATGCGTCAGTGTCCGTGGGCCCCGATGTACACCCCATCCGGAAAATTCTTCGCATGGCAAGGCTACGGCAACCCGGCACAGATACTGGAAGAAGGTGGAAACACCACCTACAACAACGCGACCACCACGATGAACTTCTCTCTGGATTGGGAAATCATCAAGGGTCTCAAACTGACCGGACAGGCGATTCTGCGCAAACAGATGAACGATGACTTCGTCTGGAAACAGAAAGTAGCTTACTGGAACTGGGACGATTCCCTGAACAGATACAACACGGACAGGAACTGGGCACAGAAAGCCTTCTCTAAAGGTTGGTACAAGAACTACAATGTCTTCGCGGAATACCAGCATGTCTTCAAGAAGAAGCATGACTTCAAGATCATGGCCGGTGCACAGCACGAAGAATATACCAATGATGCATTCAGCGCCCTGCGCTACAACTTCAGCGGCAACAACTTCAACCTCGCCCTCGGTGACAGCAAGAACCAGGAAGCCAACCAATGGACTTCCGCCGAGACCATGCGTTCCGTATACGGTCGTGCCAGCTATGTCTATGACGAAAGATACATTCTCGAGATCAATGCCCGCTATGACGGAACATCAAGATTCGCGAAAGGACACAGATGGGGATTCTTCAGCGGCTATTCCGCTGCCTGGAGACTTTCTGAAGAGAAATTCATGAAAGATCTCGACATCTTCGACCAGTTCAAGATCAGAGCATCATGGGGCCAGATGGGTAACGCCCAAGGCCTGATCGGAAAATATGACTACATTCCGGTCATCTCCATCAGCAACGCCTACCCTTATCCGTTTGACAAGCAGGAAGTTTCCCAGAGCGCTACTTCAAACATGGTTTCCCTCGCACGTACCTGGGAGAAGCTGGAAGTGACCAACGTCGGTCTGGACATCGCGGTCCTGAACAACAGATTGAACTTCAATGCTGACTACTTCCACAAGAGGAACAAGAATATGCTCATCCCGGTCGAGTACCCTAGTGCCCTCGGTGCCGCAGCTCCTGCTACCAACAACGGTGAACTCAGGGTCAATGGATGGGAAGTTGCCATCTCCTGGAGAGATTCCTTCAAAGACTTCAACTACAGCATCAGCGCCAACGTTTCCGATGCACGCAACAAAGTGACCGACCTCGGCGGCTTCAACGGTCTCCGTTCCGGCATGATCAGCCACATCCAGGGCTATCCGACCTGCACTTACTTCGGTTACAAGACACTGGGCATCATCAAAGATGCAGAAACCTTGGCGGAATACAAGAAGCTGAAAGGCGTTCCGGACAATCTTCGTATCGGCGACATGATGTATGCCGACCTGGACGGTGACGGAGCCATCACTCCGACCGGTGACATGAGCCGTGGATTTCAGGGTGACCTCGTTGCATTGGGTGACAACAACCCTCACTACAGCTTCGGACTCAATTTCAGTTTCGACTGGAAAGGCATCGATTTCAGCATGTTCTTCCAGGGTGTCGGCAAGAGATCCCTCATCCTCGACGGAGAACCGCTGGTACCTTTCCTCCCGGACTGGCACTATCCGATGAAAGATTTCTACCACAACACCTGGTCCGTTGACCGTCCGGAGGCGAAATATCCGATCCTGACCCATGACGACGACAGGAACAACTGGAACTACAGAACTTCAGACAACCTGATCATCAACGCCGGTTACCTGAGACTCAAGAACCTCCAGCTGGGCTATACCCTTCCACAGAAATGGACGGAAAAGATTCATATCTCACGCCTGAGAATCTACTTCAGCGGCAATGACCTGTTCGAAATCCACAACGTTCCGTTCAACTATGACCCGGAAATGAACGGAAACTACGGAAGTTACCCGTTCATGCGTTATTATTCATTCGGTTTAAACTTAAATTTCTAGAAACATGAAACTTTCTAAATTGATATATGGCATGGCCTGCGGTCTGCTGATGGTTTCCTGCCAAAGCATGGACCTGGTGCCGGAAGACAAATACTCAGACAAGGACTTCTGGCAGACAGCGAATGACTACCGTCTGGCAGCCAATGAATTCTATCACTACCTGGACTCTTTCCACGGTCCCGAGAATCTGGCCGAATATGATATGAAAGCTGATCTGGCCACTTCATATTTCGGATTCAACAATGTCAGCAACGGACGTTGGCTGCCATCCGAAAACGATGCGGTCTGGAATGAAGGATATGCTGAACTCCGCCAGATCAACATTCTTCTCCAGCATGCGCAGGATATGAAGACGACGGACAAGTCCATCCTCAGATACAAAGGTGAAGCCCTCTTCTTCAGAGCTTATGTCAACTTCAGGATGTACAAACGCTTCGGAGCGATTCCGCTGGTCAACAAAGTGCTGGACGTCAACTCCCCTGAACTCTTCGGTGAACGCACACCGAGAACGCAAGTCGAGAACGCCATCCTCGCGGATCTTGATTCCGCCATGAAGTATCTGCCCAGAAAGAAAGAACTGAAACAGGAAGAAACCGGCAGGATCACCCTCGGTGCCGCAAAAGCTTTCAAGGCGCGTGTCGCCCTGTTCGCAGGTACATGGGCTCAGAACCACAACACTCGTCCTGACGGACTCGACCTGATCGGAGAGGCCAAGAAACAGGCCAAGGAAGTGATCGACGGCGGAGAATATGATATCTGGTATGGTTCTGAATACGGAACCGACGCTTACCGCAGATTATTCCTGGAGCCAGGTGACAACACTTGCGAAACCATCCTGGACAGACAGTACGGCAAAGATGTCGGCAATGCGACGACCCATCCGATCACCCGTCTGGCCAGCGCCGGCTACCTCGGTGGAGCAACCAAGAAATTCGCGGACATGTTCCTTGATAAGAACGGCCTCCCGATCACCAACCAGAATTCCTGTTTCAAAGGTTACGACAAGGTTACTTCAGAATATGAGGACCGTGACCCTAGAATGACCTGCATCCTTCAGGTACCTGGAAAAAAATACGTATATTTGAACACGAATGGAAAATTTGAAGAATGTCCTGTCAGCTTCACCGGCATCCACTCTACCAAGACCGGATACCGCGTATATAAATACCTGAGCGAACAACCGGACGTTTCTTCCAAAGGTTCTTATTTCAATGCACATCTCATCCGTTATGCTGAAGTGCTGCTCATCTATGCCGAAGCTACTTACGAACTGACCGGCAGCATCAGCGATGCTGATCTGGACATGACCATCAACAAAATCCGCAAGCGTGCCGGAATGCCTCCGCTGACCAATGCTTTCGTGAACGAGAACGAACTGGACATGCGTGAAGAAATCCGCCGTGAACGTACCATCGAGCTCTGCTTCGAAATGAGCAGATATGATGACCTCCGCAGATGGAAGACCGCTGAGAAAGAAATGGCAATGCCGCTCAAGGGTGTGAAATTCGCTCCTTATGCTGAAGAGAATGCCTCACTCAAGCCGATGCTGGATGAAAACGGATTCGTCATCGTCGAGCAAGACAGAAGATTCCGTCCATCCAGAGACTACCTTGCACCGCTTCCGCTGAAACAGATCAGCATGACCAACGGAGCGATCAAGCAGAATCCAGGTTGGTAAACCCAAATCAAGAATAATGAAGAAAATAAATTTGACACTACTCATGGCAGGTTTGTCCGTGGTTCTGCTGAGCTGCAGCAAATCTGCCGATGGTAACACTGATGATCCTCAGAAACAGAACGTTCCTGAGGATTTCAGAATTGTACCTAAGCCACAATTCATCTCTTACGGTAAAGGCAGCATCACTTTGGATGCCGCTGTGAAAATCGCTCAGGAAGGCGGACTTGAAGAAGAGCTCGGCGTCCTGAAGGAAGCGCTGGAAACCGACCACAAGATGACTCCTGTCCTCCAGGAAAAGACACAGGATGCCGTCATTGTCCTGCAGATGGATCCATCCATGAAGGTTAAAGCTGAAGGAGGTTACAAGATCAACATGACTTCCAGCCAAGTCACCGTCACGGCACCGGACAAGATCGGTATCTTCTACGGCATCCAGACCCTGAGGCAAGCCATCAGTTCCGGAAAGGACGGAGCATCCATACGGATAGCCATGATTTCCGACTACCCTACTCACTCCTGGCGATCCCTCATGCTGGATGAAGGCCGCTACTTCAAAGGTAAAGACGCGGTCAAGAAACTGCTCTACGAGATGGCAAGACTCAAGTACAACAAATTCCATTGGCATCTTACGGAAGACCAAGGCTGGCGTCTCGAGATCAAGAACTACCCGCTTCTTGCCGAGAAAGGTTCGAAAAGACCGAAGACCGGCAAGGATTACTATTGGAACAGCAGTGAATTCCACAATGTTCCTCATGAAGGACATTACACCCAGGAGGAAGTGAAGGAAATCATCGCCTATGCGGAGAAGCTGCACATCACCATCATCCCGGAAATCGAGATCCTTACCCATTGCTCCGCTTCCATCGCCTGCTACCCTTATCTCGGAACGACAGGAAAGGAGCGTGAAGTGGAATGCCGCCTCGGTGTCTTCGACGAGATCATGGACATCTCCAAACCGGAAACCATGAAATTCATCCATGAGGTACTGGACGAAGCAGCCGCTCTTTTCCCAGGCGAATACATCCATTGCGGTGGTGACGAGATCCACGGCGACCATTGGAAGGATTCAAAAGGAATCCAGGACATGAAATCCAGACTCGGCATCTCAGAGGACTGGGAACTGGAAAGACATTTCTATAATGAAATCTCAGCCTACCTCGAAACCAAGGGAAAGAAACTGATGTGCTGGAGTGAAGCCATCGGGAAATCCGGAGAAAGCAGCAGCATTCCGATCAAGGTCGGTAAAGAAAGCGTCATGCAGTACTGGACCGGCCCGATGACCGAGCTGAACTTCATCCTCAACAACGGTCTGAAAGCCCTCTACTCTCATACGGACGGACTCTATTTCAACACGATTCTGCCGACCGCCTACAAGATCGACATCGTGCCGGAGAGCATCGATCTCTCACAGCGCAAGCAGATCATCGGAATCGGCGTCGAGTGCTGGTCTGAGTTCGACACGACAGTAGATGAAAGTTTCGACCATATGTTCCCGCTCATCGCTGTCTACGCCGAAACCGGATGGACCAAGAAAGAATTGAAGGATTATCAGGATTTCACCAGAAGGATGTATCCGCTCTACCAGATCTGGAAAGACAGGGGAATCTATGTCGGCGGAACTGAGGAAAGCCGATGAAGATAAAGGGATAGATCAATATCATGAGATTGATTCTGACAGTTACTCCTGCCTGCAGGTGCAACTGTCAGAATTTTTCTGTGATGGTACAGGATGCTTTTCCCAATGCTTAAGAAAAGGTTGAAGATTCTCCTTGAAACGGTCGTAATCCTTCTTGCCGGCAGGAAGCCAGAATGCCTCTGCATAAGCCGCGATCCTCGGATAGACCTGATAATTCATCTTCTCGACCGTCGGGATCCATTCTCCCCACATCTGGCAACCGGAGCCGATGATGCTGGATTTCAGCTGTTCCGGGAAATCCTCCGGCACCGGATTGAAAAGATAAGCCTTCTTCAAGGAAATCGGTTTCCAGTTGTAGGTCGCCTGCACCGGATCATACTCGTAGCTGTAATCCAGATAGGTATATTCATTGAAGGAATTTACGATGTCGTTTCCTCTTTCCGCAGAACGGGCCATCTTCGAATAATCGCCCGACCAGAACTGAACGATCGCCTCCGGTGAGAGACTGACCTTGACCTCGGAAGTTTCAGTCTGGAAATCATGGAGCTGTTCTCCCGTGATGTCGTTCCAGCCCATCATCCGATGACCTTTGCTCTCGATATAAGCGGCCATGTGGTTGGTGAACCAGACCTGCAGCCCTGCCGGAGAACCCAGCTCATGCTCACGGATGAACTCCTGGACCATCGGTGAATTCTTCCACTCGTCATAGCGCACCTCATCACCGCCGATATGCACGACCTGGGACGGGAAAAGATCCATGACCTCATCCAGCACATCCTTCAGGAAAGCCAGCACCTTCGGATCGGCAGGATTGAAGACATTGTACTGCACGCCGAACTTGCAAGGGACCTTGATCTCCTTGCCGGCCGCGCTGAGCCAAGGATAGGCCGCCACTGCCGCCGCACTGTGTCCCGGCATCTCGATTTCCGGAACGACCGTGATATGACGGGCTGCGGCATAGTCCAGGATCTCGCGGATCTGCCTGCGGGTATAGAAACCCTCGTGAGGAACACCGTCGTAAGTATCCCACTCGTACCAGCCGATCTGCGTGGAGTCCCTTTTAGAACCGATTTCAGTCAGACGTGGATATTTCCTGATCTCGATCCTCCAGCCCTGATCGTCGGTCAGATGCCATTGAAATACATTCATCTTCAGTCGAGCCATATCGTCCATCAGCTGCTTGACGACTTCCATACCCTTGAAAGAACGTCCTTCATCGAGCATGAACGAGCGCCAGGAGAGCATCGGCCAATCCTCGATCCGACATTGCGGGAACACCAGCCTACCCTCTTCCTTACGGACCATCTGGGCCAATGATTGCAGCCCATAGAAAGCGCCGGAAGCCTCGTATGCCTCGACCAGGACGCCCGCTCCATCGATCCGGATCCTATAGGATCCATCCCTGCCGGCCAATGGAACCACGGCCTTGACCACACGGACGTCGGCCTTCTTCATGCAGGTGCGTGAGACCTTGATCTGCCGATCGTCCTTCAGCTGCTGCTTGAACAGTCCGAGTTCTGCCTTGAATTCCTTCACGGCTGCGACCTTGAGCACCTCAGAAGAGGTGCAGTAGTCACCATCTCCTTCCTCGACCTGCTGAGGGAAAGGCAGAATATGAATCCTGCCTTCCGCCAGACTTGTACCCATGCCTGCAAGCAGGAGCATGGTGATGAGTATCATTTTCTTCATGTGCATCATTTTTTTGCGGAATAATTGAAATCATATTGTCTGACATAGACCTTGTAATCCTTGATCATGCCAGGGAAACCGGTCTCTGCCCGTGGCAGATAACGGAAACCGGTGATAGCGATGTTGCTTTCCAGTTCGATGACCAGCTGATGAGGGCAGTCCGTTCCCGGCTCTGCACTCCAGAACGTGCTTTCCTGCAGGTCGAAGATCTTCTCGGCCGAATAATTGCCGCTCTCCAGATCCTGACTGTCCACATAGGCGATCTTCCAGTTTTCTCTGGAAACCGGGCGTCCGTCCGGACCTAAGATATCGAATTCGGCGATGGCCGCAGCCTCTCCTTGCCTCTGAAGAGACAACGCCTCCAGGCAGAAATAACGTCCTTCAGCAGGCGTAGCGAAGCAAACTTCCTGCCAGCCCCCCTGTGCGGCGAGACTTCCTGCATGGACCGGTCGCTCGGAGCTGAGTTCCACGCTGAGCTGCTTCCAATCCTTCGTTTCCTCCAGTCGCAAAGCATCCAGCACCGGCTGCTCCAGTCCTCTGACGGAAGGAGTTTCCGGTCCCATCAGGTCCAGAATCTGGATTTCATTGCAGCCTTCCTTCAGCCAGCAGCCCGGCACGAAGAGCGTCTGCTGCGGACCGATCTTCCAGAAACGGCCGATTTCATGTCCATTGACCCAGACCAGTCCTTTGCCCCAGTTACCCATATCGAGGAAAGTATCCCCGACTTTCTCGAGCTGGAAGCTGGCCTTCCACCAGGCTGGTCCCTCGACGGTCTTCTTCACGGTTCTGTACTTGCGGGCGGCCACGAAGTCCGGATCGACCGGGAAATCGTAGACCTTCCAGTTTTCCAGACGTAGCGGCTTTTCTCCCGAAAGGAGTTCCACTTTCTCCGTGATTCCCTTGCGGTCATGGATGGATTTGTCGAAATTGACACGTCCCATCGCTTCCACAAGGATATCCAGGCGGGTTCCTTTTCTCAACGCCGGCAGAACGACCTCGGATTCTCCCTTGCGGCGATCCAGACGAGCCAGCAGCTTACCGTCCGCAAAGACCTGCCCCCAATCATGGAGTTCCGTGATCTTCAATACGGTTCCGGCCTCGACCTTGCACGGCAGTTTCGTCCGGTAAAGGATGCTGCCCCACCCCTGATCGAAATATTCCATCGGATGGATATCCTTGGACCTGACCGGTTCCGGAAGATCCGAGAATAATGGAGCCGCTGAAGTGAAGTTGATTTCCGGTACAGCCACTACCGGCAAGGCAGCAGGGATTTCCGGAAGTTCAGGACCCTGTCCGTAATTGGAAAGCAGTTTCCTGAGCTGATGATATTTAGGAGTCACCCGACCGGATTCGCTGATCGGGGCATCATAGTCATAAGAAGAACACATGGCGGAGAACGGCGGATTGTTCGCTCCTCCCCAATGTCCGAAGGTCGTTCCTCCGTGCGTCATGTAGAGACTGAAGGAGATGTTCCTTTCCAGCATATCACGAATACCGGCGACCATCGCCTCCGCAGGACGGGTTTCATGCTTGCGTCCCCAATGATCGAACCAGCCGCTCCAGTATTCGCTGCACATGAGCGGAGTCTCCGGACGAAGCTGCCTCAACTGTCTGAACTGCTGGTCGATATCCGCTCCGGTACCGAAATTCACCGTCCAGAGCAGGTCATCCAGTGCATTGAGCGTGAAGTTGGAACTCCAGTCGCACTGGAAAAGCGGCACGCTGTCGAAGCCGGCATCCCTCACGGCATCACGGACAGCGGAAACATAGGCCTTGTCCACCCCATAGGAGCCATATTCGTTCTCCACCTGGACCATGATGATGTTTCCACCTTTGCTGATCTGCAAAGGTGCGAGTTCCTCCCCGACTTTCTTCAGGAAGGTCTTCACATGTTCCATGTAATAAGGATCCTGCGTTCTGAGCTGCACATCTTCCTTCTTCAGGAGCCACCAAGGCAGACCGCCCATCTCCCATTCCGCACAGACATAAGGACCTGGACGGACAATGACGTACATGCCGTGTTTCTGTGCCAGACGGCAGAACTCGGCAATATCCCTGTTGCCTTCGAAATCGAATACTCCTTCCTGCTGCTCATGATAGTTCCAGAAGACATACATGCAGATCGTGTTCATTCCCAAAGCCTTGCACATCTCGATGCGATGTTCCCAATATTCTCTCGGGATTCGCGGATAATGCAGTTCGGCGGCTTTGACGACGAAAGGACGGCCGTTCAGCAGGAAGGTTCCCTTACCGGCGGCGAAAGAAGGTTCAAAGCGCTTCTCGAGGACATAGCTTCCGGCTTCCAGCACATAGCTGTCCTGCACCGGTTGCTCGTGCCCATTGACATAAACCTTAGCAGTTCCTTCCCCCGGAAGAATGACCCGAGCCTGCGTACCCTCAGGAACCGTCACCTTCATCAGCACGCGTTCCGGCTCAGACCTGACTTCGGAACGGATCATGCCGTAGGCGGTCGGAATGCTGATGTCCGTATGGTCGATGACATTGACATCCGGGCTGATCCGGAAAGTCTTCCAACCTGGAGTTTCCGGCACGATGCCGCAGACCTGCTGCGCGATGGTGATGAGGCCGCCACCGCTCCAGGCATGGTTGACCGTACCTCCGCCGAAACCGTTCGGTCCGACATCCCAACCTTCGAACAAGGTCGTATAGAACGGATGGTTGACCATCGGTGCATATCTTTCCTTCATTCTCCGGAGCGCATATGGCCCTTCTCCCATCATGAACAAGGCCTCGGTCACATATCTCTCCATGTATGGACTGGCATGGAAACAAGTCTTCAGCACCTTCAGGATCTGCGGATATTTCTCCGGGCCGGCGATACCGGTAATGACGGCAAGCGCCTGCACACGATCATCCGTACATTCCTTGTAATCCGGATGACGGTAAGCCGTGCCGTTCCAGCATTTGTTGTAGGCCACCTTGATGCTTTCCATGGTCTGACGATAGCCTGCGGCATCTTCCTTCTTGCCTAACAGCAAGGCCATCTGCTCCGCTCCCTTGAGCGCGAGATAATGCCAGCCGGCGAAGATCAGGCGGACATCCTTGTTGTCGCCCCAGTCTCCCCAGGTCCAGCCACCGGAACGGAAGCAGGTCAGTCCGGTCTCGTCCAGTTTCCAGAGTCCGAGATACCGGCGTACTCCCGGATAGACGTCCTCGATGGTCTGGCGGTCACCGGTATTCATGTAATAGTTCCAGAAGCCATACCAGCTGATGCTCGCCAGCATCTGTCCCGGCAGTTCATCACTGTAATTGCCCGCAGGTACCGGCGAGAACAGGCTTCCATCCTTCTTCTGCCAGTTGATGAGTTCATGGATCCCCTTCTTCATCAGCGCGTGGGTCCTTTCGTCCGCCGTATAGAAACATTCTCCCATCAGGATGGTGACATCGCCCCACCACTGGGCACGCTCCCGCTCCGGACAATCGAAGAAAGTATCTCTCATGTTGACATAGAGGGTACGCAGCGCTTTCTGCCAATAACGGTTGACGAAGGCATCGCTGCAATGGAAGGTTCCGGTCAGTTCCGTATCATATCCGGTCTGACGGTAAGCCAGTCGTTCCACCTCCACGCCATGCGGGATGACGAAATAGACGATATGGCCGTTCAGCCATCCCAGAGACTCATATTCCTGCTGTCCCTGCTTCGTGATGTATTCCGCACGCAGGTTGATATCGCCTGCCGCATAGGTATTGTCCGTCCAGATGGAAATCAGCTTTCCTCCTTCCGGATCGTCCACTTCAAGAATCGGATTCATCTGCAGATTGCAAGGCAGATAAGCCGCCACGGTATCGGCGACCGCTCCTTCATGGAGTACGGTCTTCGTGAATTCCGTCACCCCGAAATCCTTCCACTGCGGAATCGGACGCTTTACCAGCTTGTTGTAAGGCGCCTGCCCTTCTCCGGCGATGATCCGGGCTCTGCGGAAGCCCAGCTTCTCCAGTTCTCCGGCCGTCTGCCAGCCGTCCAGATCCAGACGGGCATCGAAACGGATATTGGATTCCGGAAGTCGGAAGTTCGGATAAGGAGCCTCCGTATCCTGGTAGGACGGATGGATGCGGCACTTCCAGCTGCTGTCACTGACCAGCCTGCCCTGCGGCAACGGAAGGTCGAAGAAAAGGCCGGCCGTACCGGAACTCTTGTGAGAGAAGCCCTCCTTTCCGAAATACCATACCAGCAAAGCGATCTTGTTCTCTCCTTTTTCAAGGTAGGGAGCAAGATCCACTTCATCACAATAAGTATCCTGAGGGTTCGGGCCGCGCTTCAGAGCGCCCTCCCGCACCACCATTTCCCCGTTGATCCACAGCCAGTATTTGCTGTCCACAGCAATGCGTGCCACTGCAGTCTCCGGTTTTTCATCCAACTTGAAATCCTTGCGGAAGACCATCCAGGTATTCGCCTTGTGAATTTCCGCAGGAGCGATCCACCGCGCCCCCTTTTCCGCGGCCTGAACCGGAGAAAAGGAGAAGCACAGTGCGACCAACATCAAAAGCAATATCTTCATAAAAACAACTTTTCTTCTATTTAGGTAAATGGAAAGCTTCGGTCATCTCCGCCATCTGCTCGTCGCTCATGCCGTCCGGCTCGAAGCCCATGTTTCTGGCGGCGATATAGATCTGCGCACTCTTGTTGAGCACATCGACCTGATCGAAAGCCGCCATGATATCACGGTCTACGGCGAACACGCCATGCTTTTCCCACATCACGACATCATAGTCCGACAACGCCTCGATGGTCGCTTCTGCCAGCTTGACGGAACCTGGAAGCGTATAAGGAGTGATGCCCAATCCCCTCGGGCAGAAAGCCTTCGTCTCCGGAATCATGCTCCACAGCATGCGGGTAGCCACGTCCTTCTCCAGGAATTTCTTATTGTGCGTCAAAGCGACCAGTTCGATCGGATGCGTATGCAGAGATGCCTTGTAATCGGATCCGGATGCGATCAGATGATCGTGGACGCTCAGATGAGATGGCAGCTCGGAAGTCGGAAGGACCGGCTGATCCGCGATGATCTCATAACCGCTGCAATCTTCCGTGATGCGGATGATGGAACCGTTCTCCATCGGACGGCGGGCCAGATCCCTCATTCTCTTGTTGGTTCCCTTGCAGAAGAACCAGCATCCTTTCAGATGCGGCAGCGTCGCGCCGATCGGCTTCACTTCACTGATCGGGGCCATCGCCCGCATTTCACCGTCCACGAATTCCGTGATGTTGATGGTAATGTTGCCACCGTTCCGTTCGGCCCATCCTTTCTGCCATAGATAACCGGCAGTTTCAGCAACTTTCCAGATTTCAGCCGCCAGTTCAGGGCGGCCATCCAATATCGATTTCATATTCATTGTCATTTCAAAAGTTCAGGTACGAATGTAGAAAGAATCAGGATGACGATACCGGCGACCAGCACCAGGATCGTCTTGCGGGAACATCCTTTCCATTCCTTCAGCAGAATTCCCCAGACATTGGAGAAAACCACGTTCAGCGCCATCAGGATACAGAAGGCAAATGTAGTCAGAACCGGCGACTCCATCAAGAATCCTTTGCCGAGACTCAAGCCGAAGAACTGGCTGTACCACAATATGCCGGCCAAGGCACAGAAAATGAGATTGTTCACCCAGACGCTACCCTTGCGGTAATCGCTCCAGGTATGGTTCTTCCCATTCTGATAGAGGCAATAGATCAGATTCGTCAGGAAACCGCCCAAAGTGACCAGCAAGGTCGCCGGAAGGGTCCTGTACATTTCCCCGGTCTCGCTGAAATGGAGGTCTCCGCCAAATTCCAGGCCGACATTGAAACAAGCACTCATCAGACCGGCGAGCAAGGCTATCGCGATCCCTTTCGGGAAATTGAAATCCTTCACTGCCGTCTTCTTTTCTTCCTCGGTCAATGAGGACGCCTTCATGCTGCCGGCGACACCGATGACCGCTATGCCGACCAAGGTCACCAGTACTCCGATGAGCACCGCCCAGGTCAATTTCTGGAGATGCCCTACTTCCGGATAGAAGACATTCAGCAGCACCGGGCCGAGCACCGTTCCGAGCGCGGCACAGGTACCCAGCGAGATCGACTGGCCGAGCGCCACTCCAAGATAACGCATGGACAGGCCGAAAGTCAGTCCGCCGATTCCCCAGAGAATACCGAAAAAGACCGTCATGCCGATGTTGAAGGCATTGGAAGCGGTCAGCAATTCAAGCAGGGAATGCCCTGCCGGCACTGCCAGCAAGGCTCCCAGCAAAGGAAAAATGACCCAGGCAAAGATGCCCTGCACCAACCAGTAAGTCTCCCAGCTCCATTCTTTCACTTTGTTGATAGGAACATAGGAACTGGATTGACAGAAGGCACCTGCCGCAATGATCAGCAATCCGATGAATATTTCCATAAGTTATCGTTTTGAGGTGATCTCACGTTCGTATTTCTCCACTTCTCCGATGAAATCGGTTCCGACCGGAACATCGTTCTTCAGACAGAACATATCGTAAACCGCATTCCAAGGAAGTGCCTTCGCTTCTTCAAGAAGAGCGAGACGCTCGAAGAACCGGCCCTCGGCCTCGTACCTGCGAAGCAGGTCAAGCGGCTCGAGCAAAGCCCGGAGCATACATTTCTGAGCGGCACGGCTACCGGTCACATAAGCACCGATACGGTTGATGGAAGCATCGAAATAATCCAGACCGTAATGGACACGATCCAAGGCCCCGGCTCTCACGATCTCGCTGAAAAGATCCAAGGTAGGGTCATCCATGAGGGTGACATGGTCAGAATCCCAACGGACCGGACGGCTCACGTGGAGCATAAGTTCAGGCACATAGAGCAGCATGGCGGAAACCTTGTCGGCTACGCTCTCCGTCGGATGGAAATGTCCGGTATCGAGGGTCAGCATCTTATGGTGCTGAGCGGCATATGAAGCATAGAACTCGTTGGAACCGGCCGTGAAGCTCTCGAGCCCGATACCGAAGAGTTTGGACTCGATGCAGTCCTTCATGTTTTCATATTCCGTCGCGAAAATCTTATCCAAGGAATCCTTGAGCAGTTCGCGGTAACGGTAGCGATTGACGGTGATGTCCTTGCTGCCGTCATGGATCCAGATGTTCATGATGCAAGGGTCTCCCTGTGCCTTACCCATTTCCTCCGCGATGGCACGGCAACGTTCGGTGTGCTCGATCCAGAAATTGCGGATCCCGTCATCCGGACTGGACAGGGAAAGACTGCCGCTCTTCGGATGAGAGAAAGAAGTGGAATTGAAATCCAGCTTCATATTGTTTTCCTTTCCCCACTCGATCCAGCTCTGGAAATAGTCCGGGGTCACCTCGTCACGGTCGACGATCTTTCCCTGGAAATCTCCGTAGATTTCATGAAGATTGAGACGGTGAGTACCTGGAATCAAAGATTTGGCTTCGATGATGTCCTGACGCAGTTCATCGATGTTGCGGGCCTTGCCGGGATAATTTCCGGTAGCCTGGATGCCTCCGGTCAACTGTCCAGCCTGGACCTCGAAACCGGTCACGTCATCGGCCTGCCAGCAATGCAGAGACAGATGGAAATCCTGCAGCTGGTCCAATACTTTATCGACATCTGTTCCAATGGCCGCATACCGCTCCTTAGCGATATCATAGGCCTCAGTGATTAATTTTTCGTTCATGATGATATGTTGTTGTTTCTATCTTGTGATCTGCTGATAATGGCGATAAGCCTCTTCCCATCGGCCTCTATGTTCCGGCTCGAAACGCGCGAGCAGAAGATTATCGGCAAGCCGTGTCCTCATTTCCGTCAGCGAAGCGGCCTGATGATCGGCCAAGGCTTGTACCAGAACATTGCCGATGGCGGTAGCCTCCGCCGGGCCAGCCACTACCGGTATGCCGGTCGCATTGGCCGTGAACTGATTGAGCAGCACATTGCAGCTGCCTCCACCGATGATATGGAGTTCCTTGATCTGTACCGGAGATAGTTGACGAAGCCTGTCCAATACCTCTCGGTAACGCAGAGCCAGACTCTCGAAAATACATCGTACCAGCTGTCCACGGATCTGAGGAACAGGCTGTCCGTGCTTATGACAGAATTCTTTGATAGCGACGACCATATTGTCCGGATTCACGAAAGCAGGATCATCCGGATTCACCAGAGAGCGGAACGGATCGCAGACCCGGGCTTCTTCCAGCAATTCCTGATAAGAAACCTTTCCCCAGATGCGACGGCAACTTTCCAGCAACCACATGCCGCAGATATTCTTCAGGAAACGTATCTTACCGTCCACACCTCCTTCATTCGTGAAATTTCCTGCTTCCGAGCTGACATTGATGACCGGTTCCTCAGTCTCGATGCCCATGAGGGACCAGGTGCCGCTGCTCAGATAAGCGAATGAGCCGTGCCGGGCCGGAACGGCAGCTACGGCAGAAGCAGTATCATGTCCTCCTACCGCGATGACCGGAATCGCTCCCAGACCCGTGATTTTCCGGACTTCCGGAGTCAAGGTGCCGATCACGGTACCTGGATAGACGAAGGTGCCGAAATCATCAGCGGTCAGACCGACCGTCTGCAGGATTTCTTCATCCAGCTTCCGAGTCGAAGCGTTGACGATCTGCGCCGTCGTCGCGATGGTATATTCCGTCACGGCATTTCCGGTCAGAAGATAGGCCAAGGCATCCGGAAGAAAGAGAATCTTGTCTGCCGCTTCCCAGGCGCTGTCTCCGTTCCTCCGGAGCGTATCGAACTGGAAAAGCGAATTGAAATCCATGATCTGTATTCCTGTAATGTCATAGACCTTCTGACGGGATACCCTTGAGAAATAAGCCTCCGGAGCTCCCTCCGTCTGCCGGTCTCGATAGGAATATGGCTGACGCAGGAATGCGCCGTCCTTCCCCAGAAGAACGAAATCGACACCCCATGTATCGATTCCTATAGATCTGACATCGATATCCTTACGGGATGCCACCATCTTCAATCCTTCAAGTATATTATGGTACAGGGCATAAAGATCCCAGTAGGAATGTCCGCCTATTTCCAGAATCGGATTGGAAAACCGGTTGATTTCTTCCATCTCCAGTTTTCCTGACTCGAAATCCACGATCACGGTCCGCCCGCTGGTGGCACCGAGATCGACTGCGAAATAACAATTTTTCATGATACTTAGATTTTCACACACAAAATTAACTTTAGCAGAGCATTTGAACTTGACGTGAATGATACATCATTTACACGAATTGGCACAAAGTGCATGAAAATCATGAAGGGCAGACGGAGATCTCCTTCTCATGGTCGGTGGCCTGAACGAAATCATCCACTTCACGGAGACCAAAGTCCGGCACCGACCGAACATTGGCTGAACCCTGTGAATCATTATAAAGCCGGCTTCATAATAAAAAATACGAAACAACCATCCTTCTAAGACCTTTCACGGAAAATATATTTATATTAGCTTTGAAATTGGAGAGATTCAGCATGAAAAACATTGAATTCAAATATCTGGAAGTCAGTGAATCAGATACTGATTTTGGCCTGTGGGTGAACACCGTAGGCTTCCAATCCATTGAACCAGGAATGAACTACCCGCTCACCGAGCATCCTTCCGGCTATTATTTCAATCCGGAGAAAGGCAGGGTGCTGGACGAGTTCCAGTTCATCTTCATCAGCAAGGGAGAAGGCGTCTTCTCCTCCTACCACTACAATGAGATGAAGGTCAACCAGGGAAAGCTGCTCATGGTCTTCCCTGGCCAATGGCATTCCTACCGGCCAGACAAGACGAAAGGTTGGGACGAATATTACATCGGTTTCGGAGGCCCCACGATCGCTGAACTGATCGCGAAGACCCCGCTGGTTCAGGAAAACCAGATCCTCGACATCGGCCTCAACGAAGAACTGGAGTCCTTGTTCATCCGAGCGATCGAGGAAGCTCAGAAAGACAAGCAGGCAACCCAGCAATACCTGATCGGCATCGCGATGCACATCATCGGGCTGGTCCTCTCCGCCAATTTCAACAAAGGAGTGAAAGATGAACTGGAACAGAAGATCCAGTCGGCGATCAGCATCATGAAGAAGAACATCTCCAACGAGATCGACATCCTGCAGATCGCGAGCGACCTGAACATGAGCTACTCCTATTTCCGGAAAGAATTCAAGAAAAAGACCGGCACCTCACCGAACCAGTATTTCCAGGAGCTCAAGATGAAAAGCGCGAAAGACCTGCTCTATTCCTCCCAGCTGGCCATCAAGGAAATCTGCTTCCAGCTGGGCTACAGCTCCCCGGAATATTTCACGAACCTCTTCAAGAAGCACGTCGGCATGACCCCGGGAGAATACCGGGAATTTTCTCAGTGCAAGGACAAATAGGCAAAAAAAATATCCGGGACAGAATTTCTGTTCCGGATATTCAGTCATTCAAACTTACAGTTTTATAATAAAGTAAGTTCCTGCAGTTTCTGATTAACGTACGATGAGATCGACACACCTGTCAAGTTCAGGACGCTGAGTATCTACGACCTCAGGAACGATTTCGAATCTATTTTCATCGATACCATACTTCTTCACGAGAATGTTCTTGATGTATTTCGTACGCTCACGGCTGAGGTATTCGTTACGTTTAACAGAACCGGTCTTGCTGTCATTGCGGACAGTCAGGACGATCTTGTCATCCTCATCGAGTGAAGAAAGCTCGGTAGTCACGAGCAGGTCGAGACGTGCGAGTTCAACAGCGGAGAGTCTGGTCTGACCGATGACGAAATAGAAAGTATGAGGAGTGGTTTCTTCCTCTGCCTGCTCTGCAAGCAGAGCTGCGGTCTGCTGGAGCTCTTCGTTGGCAGCAACCAGATCCTCATTGGCCTCAGAGAGATCCTCGTTTACAGCGGCAAGTTCATTCTTCTCGGAAACGAGAGCCTGGTTAGCCATTTCAAGTTCAGAAACTTTTGCAAGCACACTCTCATCAGCAACCTTTTCAGGGGTACGTTTCCAGTTGGTCTTACCGAGATTGACGGCTACGCCGACAGTCAAAGAAAGTTCACCGGCGACACCACCTTTGTTCTGGAGCTGTCTTCCATTCGTAAGGATACCTCTCAGGTCGAGGGTAAGGTTCACACGATCACAGAGTCTCAAGGTATTGTAGAGACCGGCACCTGAAGCGAACTCCAGGTCTGCACCATGATGGCCCTTAGTCTTGTAGACTGCGAGGAGACCAGTGTGAACATAAGGAATGACGTTCCAGAAACGGGTCTCTTTATATCCGCTGAACGCATTGGAGATATTCCACATGAAATCGGCATGAGCATAAGCGTAACCGAACTTCATCTTGAACTGATCGCCAACGGTCTTCTTGACATAAATATTATCGGTTGAAGTCAACATACTTCCGGTAAGTCCCTGGTAACCGATACGGGCTCCGATACTTGGAGTGAACCATTTACCGAAATTGAAGTCCAGTGCTGGAGTGACAGCCGGAGTGCAGCCACCGTCACCGAATACGGTGATACCGCCACCGAGGCTGATCCACCAGTTCGCACCGGCATCATTAGTCAGATAAGGCCCCCTGACAATCTCGTTTTTTTCGTTGCGGTTGCCGTTTTCCTGTGCCTGTGCAACCTGTGTTCCTGCGCATGCAATGCCCAGGAGGATAAAGAACAAACTGATTCTTTTCATATTATAGATAGTTATATGAGTTTCAAACTGATACCCATTGCATTTAAGCCGTCAAGATATGGACTTTACAACATATTTGCAAAAAAATCGACATTTTTTCGCAAAAAAAAGTAAAAATTCTATTTTCAGGAGAAAATAAGTCGGAAACACCTATTTTACAAGATATGAAAACGAGAAAGGACCCCTGTTCCGACTTTCGCAGAACAGAGGTCCACCATCCATTCCATACCCATGAAGGGCAGGATGATTATTTATTGAGCGCAGTGGCTACATCGACAGCGCAAGCTACCGTACAGCCGACCATCGGGTTGTTACCGATACCGAGGAAGCCCATCATCTCGACGTGTGCCGGAACTGATGAAGAACCTGCGAACTGCGCATCTGAATGCATACGTCCCATCGTATCAGTCATACCGTAGGAAGCTGGACCCGCAGCCATGTTGTCCGGATGAAGGGTACGGCCTGTACCGCCGCCTGACGCTACAGAGAAATATGGCTTGCCTGCGAGGACACGCTCTTTCTTGTAGGTACCTGCAACCGGATGCTGGAAACGGGTAGGGTTGGTAGAGTTACCTGTGATGGAAACATCCACACCCTCGTGCCACATGATGGCAACACCCTCACGGACGTCGTCAGCACCGTAGCATTTTACCTTAGCACGCGGACCGTTGCTGTAAGGGATCTCACGGACAACTTTCAGCTCGCTGGTGTAGTAGTCGAACTGAGTCTGCACATAGGTGAATCCGTTGATACGGGAAATGATCTGTGCCGCGTCCTTTCCGAGACCGTTAAGGATACAACGGAGCGGCTCTTTACGTACTTTGTCAGCTTTAGCTGCGATCTTGATGGCACCCTCAGCCGCTGCGAATGATTCGTGACCTGCGAGGAAGGCGAAACATTTCGTTTCCTCACGGAGGAGCATCGCTGCGAGGTTACCGTGACCGAGACCTACTTTACGGTCATCAGCTACTGAACCTTTGATACAGAAGGCCTGGAGACCGATACCGATGGCCTCTGCTGCCTCTGCTGCATTCTTGCAACCTTTCTTGATGGCGATGGCTGAACCTACGACGTAAGCCCATTTAGCGTTCTCGAAGCAGATCGGCTGTGTTTCCTCACAAGTAAGATAAGGATCAAGACCGTACTGATCGCAGATTGCGTTTGCCTCTTCGATATCCTTGATACCGTATTCATTGAGGACTTTGAGGATATTGTCGATACGACGATCCTGGCTTTCGAATTTTACTTCTCTAATCATAATGTCTTTCCTCCTTATTATTCGTGACGTGGGTCAATGTATTTAACTGCACCGGCCTCTTTTGTGAAACGGCCATAAGAACCTGTAACCTGCTTGAGCGCTTCATTAGCGTCAACGCCTTTCTTCACGAGGTCCATGAACTTGCCGAGGTGTACGAACTCGTAACCGCAGATCTCGTCATTCTCGTCAAGAGCAAGGGTCTTGATGTAACCCTCGGCCATTTCAAGGTAACGCGGACCTTTGGCAAGAGTACCATAGAGGGTACCTACCTGGCTGCGGAGACCCTTACCGAGGTCCTCGAGACCTGCACCGATCATCAGACCGCCCTCAGAGAAAGCAGACTGTGTACGACCGTAGACGATCTGGAGGAAAAGTTCACGCATTGCAGTATTGATGGCATCGCAGACAAGGTCAGTATTGAGTGCCTCGAGAATGGTTTTTCCTGGGAGGATTTCAGATGCCATGGCAGCGGAGTGCGTCATGCCGGAGCAACCGATAGTTTCAACAAGAGCCTCCTGAATGATTCCTTCCTTCACGTTGAGCGTCAGCTTGCAGGCACCCTGCTGAGGGGCACACCAGCCGATACCGTGAGTAAGACCGGAAATGTCAGTGATCTCTTTAGACTTCACCCATTTTCCCTCTTCAGGAATTGGGGCTGGACCATGGTTCGGTCCCTTCTTTACACAGCACATGTGCTGTACTTCATTTGAGTAAACCATAATAACTTTTTATAAGTAGTTGTTTTATATAACTTTAATTCGTAGCCGATATTCTGCCATAACTTTCCGTGGACCTGGACCGGAGCCACCCGGCTGCTGAATGTCCGCAGAAAAATTTCCAGGGGCTTCCGTTACAAGCATCACGCCACAACAGGCCTGGATGTAAATTCAAATTCAAGATATAAAGGTGGAGGATGCCTTACACCCTCCACCGGGTAAGGGTTCAGGTTACCGGAACTTATTTCACTCTCTTGTAACCGTATCGTGCGATTTCACCGAGTTCAAGCTCGATCTTCATCAGACGGTTGTACTTCGCGATACGGTCCGTACGGCTGAGGGAACCGGTCTTGATCTGACCTGAGTTGGTAGCCACAGCGACATCAGCGATCGTAGTGTCAGCCGTTTCACCGGAACGGTGAGAAACGACGGTAGTGTAACCGTGTCTGTGAGCCATCTCGATAGCGTCGAGGGTCTCTGAGAGAGAACCGATCTGGTTGAGCTTGATCAGGATAGAGTTGCAAGCATCCATCTCGATGGCCTTCTTCAGATATTTGACATTGGTGACCAGGAGGTCATCACCCACAAGCTGCACTTTCTTGCCGAGCGCCGCATTGAGCTTGACCCAACCTTCCCAATCTTCCTCAGAAAGACCGTCCTCGATCGAATCGATAGGATATTTCTCGATAAGTTCGCCTAAGTAAGCGATCTGCTCTTCAGTGGTAAGTTTCTTTCCTGCAGGATCTTTCTTCTTGCCATCCTTGAGCTGACTGTAATCATAGTAGAAAGCGTCCCCTTCCTTGAAGCAGAATTCAGAAGCCGCGCAGTCCATAGCGATGGTCACGTCCTTGCCGGGCTCGAGACCCGCTGCCTTGATGGCTTCAATGATGCAGTTGAGCGCATCATCGATACCGTCGAGTGCCGGAGCGAAACCGCCTTCATCACCGACTGAAGTGGCAAGTCCGCGGGATTTGAGGACTTTCTGGAGTGCATGGAAAACCTCTGCCCCCATTCTTACGCCCTCTGCCATGGTAGGAGCACCTACCGGACGGATCATGAATTCCTGGAATGCGATCGGAGCATCGGAGTGAGCGCCGCCGTTGATGATGTTCATCATAGGTACCGGAAGGACAAAAGTGTTCGTTCCACCGATGTACCTGTAGAGTGGAAGACCGAGATACTCGGCTGCTGCCTTAGCGACTGCCAGAGAAACGCCGAGAATCGCATTTGCACCGAGCTTGCTCTTGGTCGGCGTACCGTCCAGCTCGATCATGGCCTGATCGACACCTCTCTGATCGAGAGCGGACATGCCTACGATAGCAGGCGCGATCTTCTCATTGATATTGGCGACTGCCTTGAGCACACCTTTTCCACCATAACGGTTCTTGTCACCGTCACGAAGCTCCAACGCTTCATTCTCACCGGTTGAAGCCCCAGAAGGAACAGCTGCAGTGGCAACAACACCAGACTCGAGGGTTACCTCGGCCTCAATTGTAGGGTTTCCTCTGGAATCGAGGATTTCTCTACCGCTTACTTGAATTATTCTCATATCTTTATTGAATTAAAGTGTTTCGAACTATCCTGGCAAAGGTACGAAATGTAAATAAAATTTACAATAAAAACGAGATTTGCTATATTTGTATTCTATGGATTTCAAGATCGAATCAGCATACCGTCCGGCCGGTGACCAGCCGTCCGCCATCAAAGGCATCTGCTCCGCCCTCAAGCAAGGGGTGGATGCTGTCACGTTGCTTGGAGTGACCGGTTCAGGAAAGACTTTCACCATGGCCAACGTCATCGAGAAGATGCAGCGGCCGGCACTGATCCTGAGTCACAACAAGACCCTCGCCGCCCAACTGTACGGAGAGTTCAAATCCTTCTTCCCGCACAATGCGGTAGAATACTTCGTCTCCTATTACGACTACTACCAGCCGGAGGCCTATCTGCCGGTTACGGATACCTACATCGAGAAGGACCTGAGCATCAATGACGAGATCGAGAAGCTCCGTCTGAGCGCCGCTTCCGCCCTCCTCTCCGGAAGGCGTGACGTGATCGTCATCTCCTCGGTCTCCTGTCTCTACGGTATCGGCAACCCGGCCGATTTCCACGACATGACCGTTCATGTGAAGGTCGGTGAAGAAAGGAGCATGACCCGCCTGCTCTACCAGCTGGTGGATGCGCTCTACAGCCGTACGGAAGCCGAATTCAAGCGAGGAACCTTCCGCGTCCGCGGAGACACCGTGGACGTATGCATCGGTTACGGTGAGAACGCCGTCCGCATCGAGTTCTTCGGAGATGAGGTGGACAGCATTTCCGTCATCGATCCGATGACCGGCGCACATATCACCGATCTGGACCAGATTTCGATCTATCCGGCCAACAACTTCGTCACGACCAAGGAAAGGACCGCCAAAGCCATCAGCAGCATCCAAGATGACATGATGGCCCAATGTGAGCATTTCAACGAGGTCGGCAAGACTCTGGAAGCCAAAAGGCTGAAGCAACGTGTCGAATACGACCTGGAATTCATCAAGGAAATGGGCTACTGCCCGGGAATCGAAAACTATTCCCGTTATTTCGACGGCAGACAGTCCGGCGAAAGGCCATTCTGCCTGCTGGACTATTTCCCGAAAGATTTCATCACCTTCATCGATGAAAGCCATGTGACTCTTCCGCAGATCCGCGCCATGTATGGCGGAGATCATTCCAGAAAAGGAATTCTGGTCGATTACGGCTTCCGGCTGCCTGCGGCTGCGGACAACCGGCCGTTGAAATTCGAAGAATTCGAAGAAATCACTGGACAGAAAGTCTTCGTCAGTGCGACTCCGGCAGATTATGAACTTCAGAAGTCCGAAGGACTGGTCGTGGAACAGGTCGTCCGTCCGACCGGTCTGCTGGATCCTCCGATCGAGGTCAGGCCGACTGAAAACCAGGTCGACGACCTGCTGGAAGAAATCCGTGTCCGTGCGGAAAAGGACGAACGCGTGCTCGTCACCACCCTGACCAAGCGGATGGCCGAAGAACTGGAAAAATATTTCACGAATGTCGGTGTGCGCTGCCGCTACATCCACTCTGACGTGGATACCCTTGAACGAGTAGAGATCATCGAGGATTTCAAGAACGGTCTTTTCGACGTCCTCATCGGTGTCAACCTGCTCAGGGAAGGCTTGGACATCCCGACCGTTTCCCTCGTAGCGATTCTGGACGCAGACAAGGAAGGCTTCCTCCGCAGCACCAGAGCCTTGACCCAGACTGCAGGACGTGCGGCCCGTAATGTTAACGGCCTGGTAATCATGTATGCAGACGTCATCACCGACTCGATGAAGGAAACCATCTACGAAACGGACCGGCGACGCAGCAGGCAGACGGAATACAACAAGCTCCACCATATCACTCCAACCCAGATCGCCGTCAAGAAGAATGTACTCCGCGAAGAAGCGTCCAGTTACAGGAAAGGTTCGACCGCCGCAGACATTGAGGGAGACAGGAACTGCATCGGAGGTGGAATCGGAGGCAGTCTGCAGGAAATCGCCAGAACGAATTTCAATCCGGGCAAAGTCAGCGCCGCGAACTCCTACGATGACCCGATCTTCATCCCTGATCCGAACGCCCTGGGCAAAGGCACCGTCTCCGTCGGTCTGGGACACGATTCCAAGAGAGAGACGAATTCCGCCTATGAAGACGGCTTCCTCAAAGCAGACCTGGCCGCCGTCCTCCAAGATCCGGTCATCCGCTCGATGACCCGGCCTCAGGTGGAGAAAGCGGTAGAAACCGCCAAGCAGAACATGAAGAAAGCTGCCGCAGAACTGGAATTCGCGGCCGCCGCAAAATATAGGGACGAAATGTGGGCCCTGCAACAATATCTGAAAGTATGGAAAATTTGATTGCGCACTTTTCTAAATACAGTCCGGAAGAATTGGACATCATCCGGAAAGCATACGATTTCGCTGCTGCCGCCCTGAAAGGGCAGACCAGGAGCAACGGTGTCCCTTTCATCGAGCATCCGGTAAGCACAGCACTGATCGCCTGTGAAGAAGTCGGCCTGCAGGCCGACTGCGTGGCAGCGGTTTTCCTGCACGAAGCGACCCGTACAAGTCAGGACCTCAGCGCCCTGTCCGGATTCAGCAAGGACATCCAGACCATCGTGGACGGACTCAACAAGATATCCACCATCAAACCTAAGGATACCCGTCTGGAAGCTGAAAACTACAAGAGACTCATCGTTTCCTACTCCAAGGATCCGAGAGTCGTGGTGCTCAAGCTCTGTGACCGGCTGGAAATCATGCGATCTCTGGAAATGTTCCCGAAGATGGACCGCGAACGGAAAATCCTGGAGACTCTCATGCTCTACATTCCGCTGGCCCATCAGCTTGGACTGTACAACATGAAAAGCGAGCTGGAGGACATCTACTTCAAATTCAGCAATCCGGTACAATACCGCGCGATCACGAACAAGCTGCTGGCCGGCGAACGTGACCGCAAGAAAATGATGGAAGAATTCATCGAGCCGCTCAAGCAGCAGCTGCTGGATGAAGGAATCAGCTACAAGGTAAAGATCCGCACGAAGACCGCCTGGTCGATCTGGAAGAAGATGCAGAAGCAGAAAGTTCCATTTGAAGGTGTCTTCGACGTATTCGCCATGAGATTCATCATCGACTGCGAGCCTGATAAGGAGCTTGAGCATGCGCTATGCTGGAAAGTCTTCTCGCTCGTGACCAAGGAATACGAATCTGACACCCGAAGGCTCAGGGACTGGCTGTCCAACCCGAAACCGAACGGCTATGAATGTCTGCACATCACCGTCAAGAACAACAAAGGGGCTTATCTGGAGGTCCAGATCAGAACCAAACGGATGGATGAATGGGCTGAAAACGGCCTGGCCTCCCATTGGTCTTACAAAGGAATCAAGCGCGAAGCGACCCTTGACAACTGGCTGACCTCCGTGCGCGATGTCCTCGAGCATCCGGAAAGACACCAGCTGCAGGATGAGGACCTGCCGCAGCCACCGGAAAAGGAAATCTTCGTGTTCACGCCGACCGGAGAACTCCGGAAGATCGATGCAGGAGCAACTGTACTGGACTTCGCCTTCAGCATCCACAGCGGACTCGGTCTGAAATGCACCGGAGGAAGAATCAACGGCAAAGCGGTTCCATTGAAAGAAAAGCTGAAGACCGGAGATATCGTGGAAATCATGAGCGGCAAGAACCAGAGGCCTTCATCAGACTGGCTCAACATCGTCGTGACCTCCAAGGCCCGTAACAAGATCCGCCAGAAACTGACTGAGATCGAATTCCAGAAAGCAGCGGAAGGCAAGGAACTCCTGGAACGGCGCCTGAAGAACTGGAAGCTGGAACTGAATGACGAGAAGCTCGCCGACCTGCTCAAGAAATGGCAGCTGAAGACGATCAATGCCCTCTATGCCGCCATAGGAGAAGAGAAGATCGATGTCACCGACATCAAGTCCTTCCTCACTGAGGTCAATGAGGCCAGTTCGGCCCCGGACCAGGAAGAAAGAAAAAGCCGAGGTGTCAATGAAGGGAAATCCCAGGACGACATTCTGGTGATCGGTGCAAAAGATGTGAAAGGCATCGACTACAAACTGGCCAAATGCTGCAACCCGGTATACGGAGATGATGTCTTCGGCTTCGTCACCATCAAGGACGGCGTCAAGATCCACCGCATCTCCTGTCCGAACGCTACCCGCCTGATCGAGCGTTATCCTTACAGGATCGTGAAAGTGAAATGGAGCGAGAATCCGAAGACCGGCAACTTCCAGACCTCCCTCAAGGTGACGGCCGCCAAGGAAGCCACGGTCATCAACGACATCATGGACGTGATCAATTCCTTCCGAGCCTCCGTCCGTGAATTCAATGTCGTCGAGAACGAGAAACACGGCACCTACGAGATCAACATGAGAATCGCCGTCCCCAGCAATCTGGAACTTGACAAAGTCGTGTCCCAGATCAAGAACTTACGTTATACCATAAAAGTGAACAGAACATGACAAATATGAATTTCCCTGATGATTTCGACCTGGAGGCAAGAGTCAAGAAAGCGCAGGATAATTTCAAAGCCGGTTTCAACTGCTGTCAGGCAGTCGTGCTGGCCTACAACGATATCTTCTGCCTGGACGACAGGACAGCCGCCACGATGAGTTCCGGCTTCGGCGGAGGCATGGGCCGACTGCGTGAAGTCTGCGGAAGCGTGAGCGGCATGGTAATGCTGGCAGGTTTCCTGCAACCGGCGGCCGACCCGAATATCAAGACAGACCGTACCGCGAACTACAGCCTCGTCCAGCAATGCGCCCTTGAATTCAAGAAAACCAATGGTTCCTACATCTGCAAGGAACTGCTCGGTCTCACTCCGATGCCCGGAAAGACCGAGTCCCCGGAACCTTCAGACCGGACTGCGGAATATTATAGAAAGCGACCTTGTGCAGAGCTGGTCGGCATTTCAGCCAGGATCATCGGTAAGAAAATCCTGGAAAAATGGCAGAATCAATAAATTCTGAGTAATTTTGTAAAGATTTAACTGAAACAAAACTAACTGAAATGGATTTACACAGAATTTATAAATCACATCCTTGGCATGGCATCAGCGTCGGTGACAATGTTCCAGAGGAAGTCAGAGCCTTCATTGAAATCGTTCCGACAGATACGGTAAAATATGAAGTCGACAAAGCATCGGGCTATCTCAGCATCGACCGGCCTCAGAAATTCTCCAACATCGTCCCTTCCCTTTACGGATTCATCCCGAAAAGTTACTGTGGACCGAAGATGGCAGAACTGACAAACAAAGCATTGGCCAGAGTGGATATTGAAGGCGACGGTGACCCGTTGGATATCTGCGTTCTTACCGAAAAAGATGTTACCCATGGAGATATCATTGTAAATGCTATTCCGATCGGCGGTCTCCGTCTGCTGGACCACAACCAGGCTGACGACAAGATCATCGCCGTCCTGAAGAATGATGCCGTCTATGGTGCCATGGCTGACATAGAACAGGTTCCGACCCCGATCATCCGCCGTCTGATCCATTACTTCACGACCTACAAGGACATCCCTGGAGAAAACATCACCAGGATGAAGTTCGTCAGCACCTATGGTGCTAAAGTGGCGCATGACGTCATCAACAGGTCTCTTGAAGACTACAACGACTATATGGAAGCTTCTGACAGATAAACGTCAGAAAGCAATGAGCGATAAATAGCCCGGGAAGCAGTCCTGCTTTCCGGGCTATTTCTTGTTATGCGGATTCAGTGCCTATCGATACCCCATGAAAAAACGCAAATTGTTCATAACTTGAAGTTATCAACAATTTCAAGGAAAAAGTCCGCTTCAGCCTCCCTCTATTTTGTGGATAAGTACAGCTGTCCACCATTGAACTTTCACTTATCAACACAAAAAATCATACAACATATATACAATGTATAGCATATGTAAATACTTTTGCATATCTTTGCAAGTCCATCCCCAATTGTTGATAACATGGCGCAGACAATGATTTCCATAAGAGTTGAAAATGACTTGAAACAGTCATTCGATGCCCTATGCAAAGAATTCGGCCTAAGCACATCTGCGGCGATGACCCTCTTCATGAAAGCGGTCGTGCGGGAACGGAAGATTCCATTCGAGATCAAAGCGGATCCGAGTCCGGTCAATCCGCTTCAGGATATGCCGCAAGCATACGGTATGCCGCAAGACTACCTGCCACCGCAAAGCTATATGCCCCCGCAAAGCTATGGCCCGCCACAGAACTATGGCTCTCCCGAAGATTCATTGAGCAACACGCTCTACCAGCAAGGTGCACTCTTCGATCAGCTGACCGGCGGGGCGCTCGCTGAAGGGCAACGGAAGATGACCCTTGACGACATCTCCTACGAATCCGTCCATGCCCAGCTGAACGGAGGAAAACCGAAGAAATAAGGCCAGGCGACCAGCCTGAGAAACAATAACGAAAAAGGCGGCTCCCCGAAGGGAACCGCCTTATCATTTACATGAAACGGACTGGACTACTCAGCTTTTCCGTCTGAGCCAAGAACGTTGATGATCTTGTGCATGTACAGTTTCTTCATGTTGTCTCTTGCAGGACCGAGATATTTACGTGGGTCGAACTCTGCTGGTTTCTCAGCGAAGACCTTACGTACGGCTGCTGTCATGGCAAGACGTGAATCGGAGTCGATGTTGATCTTGCAGACTGCAGATTTAGCTGCCTTGCGGAGCTGCTCCTCAGGAATACCGATAGCTGCCTCAAGTTTTCCACCGAATTTGTTGATGGTCTCAACTTCCTCCTGCGGAACTGAAGAAGAACCGTGAAGAACGATAGGGAAACCTGGAAGCTCTTTCATTACGCCGTCAAGAACGTCGAATGCCAATGGCGGAGGTACGAGACGACCAGTCTCAGGATCCTTGTGGCACTGCTCCGGTTTGAATTTGTATGCACCGTGTGAAGTTCCGATAGAGATAGCCAAAGAGTCGCAACCTGTCTTGGTAACGAAATCTACGACCTCTTCCGGTCTGGTGTAAGTGTGGTGCTCAGCGACAACCTCATCCTCTACACCTGCGAGTACTCCGAGCTCACCCTCTACAGTTACATCGAACTGATGTGCGTACTCTACAACTTTCTTGGTAAGAGCGACATTCTCGTCATAAGGAAGAGAAGAACCGTCGATCATCACTGAAGAGAAGCCCATGTCCACGCAGCTCTTGCAGAGCTCGAAAGAATCACCGTGATCCAGATGGAGAACGATCTGAGGATGCTCCCAACCCAGTTCCTTTGCATATTCTACAGCACCTTCTGCCATGTAACGGAGAAGAGTCTGGTTAGCGTAGTTACGTGCACCCTTGGAAACCTGGAGGATAACCGGAGACTTAGTCTCTGCTGCAGCCTGGATGATAGCCTGCATCTGCTCCATGTTGTTGAAGTTGAAAGCCGGGATAGCGTAACCGCCGTTGATTGCTTTAGCAAACATCTCTCTGGTGTTTACCAAGCCGATTTCTTTAAAAGATACCATAACTTTATATATTTAAAAAGTTTATACTTTTCTAACTGATGCTCCGATAAAATCTAAAGCGACCACAAATTTAACATTTTTCGCTTTTAAATCAAAAAAAGTTATTTTTGTATAAAATTAAATCATCATGAACAGAAAGGTCGTCATTTTCTCTGCGCCGTCAGGTGCCGGCAAGAGTACCATCGTGAACCATATCCTCAGCCTGCACCCGGATTTCGAATTTTCCATTTCCGCCACTTCCCGCGCCCCGAGAGGTAAGGAGCAGCACGGCAAGGAATATTATTTCTACAGCGCGGACGAATTCCGCCGCATGATCGCGGAAGACAAGTTCATCGAGCATGAAGAAGTCTATGCCGGTTCCTATTACGGTACCTTGAAATCGGAACTCGAAAGAATCTGGGCTAAAGGTCATATCATCATTTTCGACATCGACGTGAAAGGTGGCGTGAACCTCAAGCGGATCTTCGGAGACCAGGCGCTCTCCATCCTCATCAAGGCCCCTTCCATCGAAATGCTCCGTCAACGCCTCGTCGGCCGTGCCACAGACACTCCGGAAGCCATCGAACGCCGTCTGGCAAAAGCCGCCTCTGAAATGGAATTCGCAGAAGGAAAATTCGATCATGTCCTGGTCAATGATGACCTGGCCACTGCCTTTGCAGAAGCCGAAAGGCTGATCGACGATTTCCTGGCCCGCTAAGCAGCCCCTCATTCAGCTGAATCATGAAAATCGCAGTCTACGGCGGTTCCTTCAACCCTCTGCACATCGGCCATCAGGCAATTGTCCGCTTTCTCACCGAGAGGGCGGGCTTCGATTGCGTCTATCTGATCGTTTCTCCGAAAAATCCGCTGAAAGAAGGGATCAGCGCAGCCAGCGGAGAACGCCGTTTCCAGGCAGCCTTGGCCGCTGCGGCCAGACATCCTGAACTGAAGATGAAAGTCGATGACATCGAACTTCATCTTCCCGCTCCCAGCTACAGCATCAAGACCCTTGACGCCCTGAAAGCCCGGGAACCGGAAAACGAGTTCACGATGGTCATGGGTGCAGACAACCTGGCCGTCATCCGCAAATGGAGAGATTATCAGCGACTCCTCACCGAATTCGGCGCCATCGTCTATCCGCGGGAAGGGACCGACCTTCCTACCCTCTGCAAGGAACTGAAGGCAGAGGATTCCCGTTACAGAATCGCCATCGCAGACGCTCCCCTCGTCAACATCTCCTCTACAGAAATAAGAAACGCCCTTGCCGAGGGCAAGGACGTTTCCGACGTATTGATGTAGTTTCTATCCTTTATTTTTCCGAAATGATTTCTTCTGCTCTCTTCAAAGCGTAGGAAATATGTGGGAAAATGTTCTCTTCCCCGATTTCCTTGTCCACTCCGAACTTCATCAAGGACTGGTGCACTTTCTCCGTAACACCGGACAGAATGACCTGTACTCCACGTCTGGAAGTACGTTCACAGAGATTGCGCAAGTTCTTCACGCCGGTAGAATCGATGAACGGAACCTTACGCATACGAATGATACGGACCTTCACGCCTGTCCTGGACTCTTCGAATTCCTCGAAGCGGCTGGCCAGACCGAAAAAGAACGGACCATTGATCTCATAGACCTCGACACCGTCTGGAATCGTCAGATATTCCGTATCCTCCGGATTGACGTTTCCTTCATCTTCCGTCGCCATGATCCGGTCTTCATCCAGCACCTCGATGGACGAGGTTTCCATCACACGTTTGACGAACAGAATGATAGCCATCACGACACCGACCTCGATCGCTACCGTCAGATCCACGACAACCGTCAGGAAGAAGGTCAGCAGCAGGACAGCGACATCGGACTTGTCTCCCTTCAGCAGATATTTGAAAGAGCGCCATTCACTCATATTATAAGCCACCATCACCAGAATCGCTGCCAGACAGCCGAGCGGTACATAGACGACATAAGGCATGAGGAAAAGATAGATCAGAAGCAGAACCAACGCATGAACGATACCAGTGACCGGAGTCTTTCCTCCATTGTTGATGCTTGCCATGGTTCTGGCCAGAGCACCGGTTGCCGGAATGCCACCGAACAATGGAGTCACCATGTTGGCAATGCCCTGCCCGATCAGCTCCGTATTGGAATTATGCTTCTTTCCAGTCGCACCGTCAGCGACCATAGCCGCCATCAATGACTCGATGGCACAGAGGAGCGCGATGGTGAATGCAGGTGAAACCAGTCCCTTCAAAGTATTGAAAAGTCCAACCTCGGGATCGACCTTCGGCAACTGAAGAGAAGGCAGGGACATGCCACCGCCGAGCTCCGGAAACTTGCTGCCGATCGTTGCAAACTCGAACCAACCGAAATAAGCGCAAAGCAAAGAAATGCCGGTACCGACGATCAAGGCAATCAGAGAACCTGGAATCTTCTTCGACACCTTGCTCCAGCTGATGATGACCAGGAGACAGAGGATGCTCAGGGCTGCTTCCGGAAGATTACCGGCAACCTCATCCAGATGAGTGAAATAGAACTGCCACTGTGGAATGAAGCCGGAAGGAAGATCACTCGTGAAACCCAGAAAATCCTTCACCTGCGTCGTAAAGATCGTCAAAGCGATACCGCTGGTGAAGCCGACCACGATCGGAAATGGAATAAACCTGAAGATCGCCCCCATACGACAGAAGCCCATGACAATCAGGAAGAAGCCTGCCAGCATCGTCGCGATCATCAGACCACCGATACCGTAGCCCTGAACCACTCCGACGATGATGATGATGAAAGCTCCTGTAGGACCTCCGATCAGGAAGTTGGAACCTCCGAAAAATGATACGATGAAGCCTGCTATGATGGCCGTGATCAGTCCCTGTTCCGGGGACACGCCACTGGCGATGGCGAAGGCAATAGCGAGCGGAAGAGCAATTACTGCCACTATGACACCCGCGATAAGATCAGACACGAAAGTCTGTTTGCTGTACTGGCCTTTCTTGAACAACTCGAAGAACTTAGGCCGGAACACACCGTTAAGTTTCAAATTCATACTACTGTAATACTAACACTGAATAATAACACTACTGACCGGTCTTACCGCTTCTCGAAGAAAGAGAAGTGGACATTACCGTATTTCTTTTCCTTGACAAAGCAAGGATGCTCTTTGAATGAAAAGGTTCCAGGATGCTCCAGTATGAAATAAGCACCCGGATGCAGGATGTCCCTGCTGAACACTTTATCCGGAATCGTCGCCAGATCTTCCAGCGCATAGGGAGGATCCGCGAAGATCAGGTCGAACTTCTCATGACAGATTTCCAGAAATTCGAAAACATTATGTCTCACGACAGTCAGATTGGAAAGTCCGAACTTTGCAGCCTGGGATTTGATGAAACTGGCATGCATCGGCAACATTTCCACACAATATACACGGGATGCGCCCCGTGACGCGAACTCGTACGAGATCGCTCCGGTCCCTCCGAAAAGGTCCAGGACCTGAAGCCCCTCGAACTCGTATTCATTGTTCAATATGTTGAAAAGGCCTTCCTTCGCGAAATCCGTCGTCGGACGGGCCTTGTACCCTATCGGTGGCAGGATGGTCTTTCCTTTCAGCTTACCGCCTATTATCCTCATGTCAAATCTCCTCCACGTCTTTGAAATAATTGTAAAGCAACATCTTCTGGTCCTCGGACAACGGAGTCCTGAACGAGATGGAAGAAACTTCCGGATTCAACTGCAACCGTTTCATTGACCTGAAGATATGGTAGAGAGCAGTCGTGAAATCCGGACTTTCGAAACTGTTGCACAGCAGCAGAGACTTTCCTTGGGCAATGGCCAGATAAAGGTAACCGTCCATATAGGAAGCGATGATCTTGTTGTACTCGCTCACGGACTTCAGGCTGTCCAGAATCCAGTACAGTTCCGGAAGCGGACGAGACTTGCTGCCATCCGCATTCAGCACCATATCGGAAAGAACGCGGGAAAGGCTCTCACCGATAGCGTTCGAATAGACAAGGACAGCATTGTAATCCGGCACTTCCACCTCACTGACCGGATCTCCCTCCTGCAAGGCGGCAGAAGCCTCCAGCAGATGCCGGGCATTTACCTTCGAGAAGAAATCCGAAGGCACCAGCGCACACTTCGGCGTAAAGACCGAAAGCCTCACCTCATCATAACGCTTCTGCAATTCAGGCGAGGTGAATATACGATCAGCGCTCATCCACCCACTGAAGTGAACGAGCGTTGATGACTGTACTTTGAAAGCATATCCACTCAGACTGACCTGAATGGATATGGTATTATCATTATTCCCAGTTTCCTGCATTGTTGTTAGGCATTTCGATATTACCTACCATCAAGCCTTGGAGAACCTGTCCTTCATATGGATTTCTTTCCTTCTTGTCATCGATAAGGTTGATCACCAGCTGCCTGTCCATACCGGAAAGCAGGTCTTTGTAAGGGATGAGGGCCTCAAAAAGAGGAACCTCAACACCAGATACCTTCTTCACGATCGTCCTCATGATGACCTCATGCTGATTGTTCGTAAAAGGAACATATCTGAGAGTCTGTACATTGAAATCCGGACCACGGTGCTTGAGCAAGGTGTCTCTTACCGGAATATTGTATGCGAGCTCGACATAGAGCTGAGGATCCTTGTCCGGATGAGCCGCGACCATCTCCTGGCGGATATCGTAAAGTCTGTAGTTCTTCTTCACGGTCATCACGCTGTCCGTCGCCTTCTTCTTGAACCAGTTGTAGTCCTTCTTCACCTTCCTGGCCTTGCCGTCTTCCTTGGCCTTGGAAGCCTCGATGGCTGCTCTTGCATGAGCGAGACTGTCGATTTCAGCCTTTTCCTCGCCGGTCAAAGTGACGTTGATGCTCTTGAGCTTCTTTTCCGTATTGATGTTGGTCGCCTCATCATCTTTGATACCGACCTGCTTCAACATCTTCACGAAGCCGTTATCGTAGTAGTTCAGCAAAGCATCCATGTCCGGTGCATAGACTGAATAGGTATTCTTGTAAGCGACCTGGAGATCACGGATATCCTTAAGGTTCTGGATAGCCACAGCTTCACGTCTGGATTGTTCCTTCTTGAATTCCACAGGTTTGTTGACGGAAGAATAGTTCAACCATACAAGCGCGACGATACATGCCGGCAAAATCAGCCATGTAAGGATGATGTACAAAACTTTTTGTGCTTTCATTATATGAATATTTTTATTTGTCTGATATCTATAATTCCGGACAAAGTTAGAAAATTGATTTTTGAATTGCAATATAAATTAGTATTTTTGCGAACATTAATATTGATTCCAATGGTTAGTTTTGACCCTCAGAATATACAGGATTCCATCAACCTGATCAGGAAATCCACGACCGTCGCCCTCCTTACCCACATGCATCCGGACGGCGATGCCATGGGAAGCACGATAGGAATGTTCCACTATCTGGAATCTCTCGGGAAAGAATGCCGGATCATCCTGAACGACAGGTATCCGCATTTTCTGGAATTCATGGTCGATCCTCAGGTACAGACGAGCCTGCTGGTCCACGAAGAAGACCCGGTAGGCGTGAAGGCTTACCTGGAGCGTTGTGACCTGACATTCTGCATGGACTTCAACCGTTTCTCACGGCTCGAACATCTGGAAGAAGCGGCCAAGACCTCAAAAGCCCACAGAATCCTCATTGACCATCATCCTGCTCCGGCAGCAGAAGAATTCGACCTGCTTTTCTCCGAAACCGCCATATCTTCCGCATCGGAACTGACCTGGTGGTTCCTGAAGGAGATCCTGAATGGAGAGACCTCACGACTTCCGAAGGCCTCTCTCACGGCCTTGATGACCGGCATGACGACGGACACGAACAATTTCGCGAATTCCGTCTTCCCTTCCACCTTGCAGATGGCATCGGAACTGCTGGAAGCCGGTGTCGATCGTGACGAGATCCTGTACAATCTCTACAATAGACTGAGCGAGAACCGCTTGAGACTGATGGGGCATCTCATGCAGGACGTGCTGGAAATCACTGAAGATGGCGTCGCCTTCATCCTCCTGTCGGAAGAAGATCAGAAAAGGTATCCGATCCGAGAGGGAGAGACCGAAGGTTTCGTGAACATGCCGCTCAGCATCGACTGCGTCAAGATGAGCATCTTCTCCAGAGAGGACAACGGTAAAGCGAGAATTTCCATCCGTTCCAAGAAAGGCACCTCCGCCAACCGCTGCGCTGCGCGCTGGTTCAATGGAGGTGGACACGAACAAGCAGCCGGGGGCCGGCTCATCTTCAGGGAAGATGTTCCTTCTTTCAAGGAAGTTCCAGACTACATCCGCACCAGCACCCACAAATTCATGACTGAAGACAATGAATAGAATCCACAGAATACTACTGTTCCTTGGCGTCCTGTTCCTGTCCTGTTCCTGCATCAAGGAACAGCTGGAGACGATCTATTCCGCACAGGAATCCCAGATCGACAACTATATCACCCGCCTGCTCGAAAAGGACCCGAGCTACACCGTCACCCATAACAAAGGTTCGAACCGGATCACACTCACCCCAGGCAGCGGAGAGGAAGCAGGCGCTGCAGCCAGCGTCACTTTCCATTATGCCGTCTACCGTTTCAACGGCAGCCTCTCGCCGAGCAATCTGCTGGACACGAACGATGAAGCCACGGCGGAAGCCGCAGGATGGACTCTTACCGGAAAAACGTTCGAGCCCTTCACCGCGAATCTAGAAGACAAAGACCTGCTGGCGGGACTGAAGAACGGCCTGACCGGTGTCAGGAACGGCGAAGAATGTGAGATCGTATTTTCCGGAAAATACGGGTATGGCAACAAGATTGCAAACACCCTGCTGAAAAATGAAGCACTGCTCTACCACATCAAAGTGACCGGAGTCGTGAACAAATGAAAAATTGATTAACTTTGCCCCGCAATCTGAATAGAAGAATGAAGAACAGTTATTTTATACAAAGCCTGATCGGACTGGCGTCCCTCCTTTCCATCACAGCCTGTGCGGAAAAGGACGAGATCGGCGACAACAGCAAGAACATCCGTTTCATCGAGAAATGGATAGAAGTTTTCAACAAGAGACAGCAGGAAGAAGACCCGGACTTCAAGGAGGTCCAGGCTTCCGGAAGAGGAATCTATATCCTCCACGAAGAAATCAACCCCGAAGGTGTCGAATATCAGAAAGATAATTACATCGTCACCGATTACGAGACCCGCGACCTGAAAGGAAACATCACCGCTACCAGTGACAAAGAGCTGGCCCGCAAACTTAATTTTCCGGTCTCCAACTCCATCTACTACGGACCGAAGATCATGAACACTCTGGTCCAGACGACCTATGCAGGCTTTCTCGACGGTCTTCAGGGCATCCGTAAAGGAAGCGACCGTGATTTCCTCATTCCTTCCTGGCTGATGACCGTCAAGCAGTACGGCTCTGCCGAAGAATACAGACAGCACAAGACCGACCAGTCTGATGTCATCTACAGCCTGCACATCAGGGACATCGTCAAGGATGTCAACGAATATCAGCTCAAGATCATGGAAGAAAAGCTTTCCGCCTATGGCCTGGAAGCGAAAGACACGATCCGCAAGGGAATCTTCTACAAATCTCTGGAAGTGATTCCGGCGCCTGAGAAACCTGAGAAACCTGAGAAACCAGGAAATCAGGAAAAGGCTGAGGACAAGGACAAAGTAGAGGATGTGCTTGACTCGACCAGAATGGACATCAACTACACCGGAACAATGCTCTTCAGAGATTACACGACCGCTGCAGAGAAAGTCTCCACCCGCATCTTCGACACCAGCATCGAAAAGACTGCAAAAGATGCAGGCATCTGGAACGCCGCAGCGAAATACACTCCGAAAGAAATCAAGTTCGGAACCAAGGCAGAAGAAACGACGATGGGCACCAGCACCGTCATCCGCGGATTCTACGAGACACTCTGGCAGATGAGAAAAGAAAGAGCTACTAAAGCGATCGCGATCTTCTGGTCCGATCTGGGTTACGGCACGAAAGGTTCCGGCCAATCCATCCCGGGTTACACCCCTCTGGTATTTGAAATCGAGCGAATTGTACAAAAGCCTGCTGAGAAGTAACGAATGCCTGAAAACAAACAAATTCCGACAGAGCTCGGGACCGAAAAGATCAGCAGCTTGCTGAAAAGATATGCGTTGCCGGCCATCATTGCGATGACGGCATCGTCTTTATATAATATGGTGGACAGCATCTTCATCGGCAACGGTGTCGGTCCGCTGGCCATTTCCGGTCTTGCAGTCACCTTCCCGCTGATGAACCTGTCGACCGCCATCGGCACCTTGGTCGGCATCGGCTGCATGACCATGTTATCCGTATTCCTCGGACAAAAAAACTACAAGGCAGCGAACATCGTGCTCGCCAACCTGGTATCCCTGAGCTTCATCACCAGCATCATCTTCATGGCTCTGACCTTGTCCTTCCTGGATCCGATCCTGTATTTCTTCGGTGCCAGTGCGAACACGATCGGCTATGCCAGGGAATACATGCAGATCATCTTGTACGGCAACCTGATCACTCACCTCTATTTCGGACTGAACGGCGCCATGCGTGCTTCCGGTAATCCGAAGAAAGCGATGACCTTGACTCTGATAACGGTCCTGCTCAATACAGCACTGGACCCTATCTTCATCTTTGGCTTCGGCATGGGCATCAAAGGAGCCGCCCTGGCCACAGTCCTCGCCCAGGTGATCACCACCATCATCGAGATCTTTCATTTCATCGGCAGAAACAAGTTCCTGCGACTGGACAGGAACATATTCCGAATAGACGCGAGAGTCGCGAAAGACTCCCTATCCATCGGCATGGGCCCATTCCTCATGAACACGGCTGCCTGCATGGTAACCCTGTTCATCAACCAGCAGCTGCTCAGATACAGCGGTGACCTCGGCATCGGTTCCTACGGTATCATCAACCGCATTACCTTCATCTTCGTGATGATCTGCTCCGGCCTCAACCAGGGCATGCAGCCGATCGCCGGCTTCAACTACGGAGCCCGCAAATACACTCGTGTACGTGAAGTCTTCAAGAAGAGCGTCATCATCGCCACCATCATCTGCACCTGCTGCTTCCTCATCTCGGAATTCGCAGCCAGACCGGCAGTATCCATCTTCACAGACGATCCTGAACTGATCCGACGAGCCATCGACGGACTCCAGATCACGAATATCCTCTTTCCTTTCGTCGGATTCCAGATCGTGTCCACCTACTTCTTCCAGAGCCTCGGCATGGTAAACCGGAGCATCATCCTCTCCCTTTCGAGACAGGTGCTGTTCCTCATCCCGCTGCTCTACGCCGTTCCCGGAATCTGCGGGGAGAACGGCATCTGGATCAGTTTCCCGATCTCTGATGCCATTGCCGCCATCATGACCGTCATCATGCTGGTCAGCGTATTCAAGAAATTCAAGAAGCTCCAGGACGGGGATGCCCCTGACATCCTGGGCAGCAAACTCAGATAAACATGGAAAAGAAAGTGATCATCAACATAGGACGTCAGTTCGGCAGTGGTGGAAAAGACATTGCCCTGACCCTTGGCCGGCTCATGGGCATCCCGGTCTATGACAAGGAACTCATCATCAAAGCCGCCCAGGACAGTGGCTTCAGCAAAGAGCTGTTCGAGCATATGGACGAGAAAAAGAATTTCTTCTCCATCTTCAACATTGAAGCCGAAAATTATGTCAATGACAATGGTCTCTTCAAGATTCAAAGTGATGCCATCAATGACATCGCCGATCTGGGCTCTGCCATCATCGTCGGTCGCTGCTCCGATTATATCCTGAGGAATCGTCCGTACTGCATCGACCTCTTCATCACAGCACCGCTGGAGCACCGTATAGAAAGGACAGTCCGCAAAGAAGGCATCACCCCGGAAGAAGCGGAGAACCTGATCCTGAAGAAAGACCGCCAACGCGAGGCCTACTACAATTATTATACGTTCGGCAACTGGGGCATGGCCTCCAACTATGACTTCTGCATCGATTCTTCCCTGCTCGGCATTGAAGGAACCGCTGCCGTCATCGCCGACTATGTGAAACGGAGAATGGACAGAAAGGAGGGAGAATGAGACTGAAGAAATGGCTGACACTGGTTTCCGGCGGAATACTCACCGCCGGTCTCATCGGACTCTGCAGTTCCGGCAAAGAAGAAGAACGAATTTCAATGACGACAACGGCGGCACCTGACCTGGTCCAGCTCAATGAAGAACTTGCAGACAACCGTCTGTCCGGAAACGGAATTCCAGACATTGACCGTCAGGTTGAACGCTACCTGAGAAAATGGGCCATCAAAGGAGCCTCGCTTGCAGTCATCAGGAACGACTCTCTGGTCTATGCCCGTGGCTACGGTTGGGCCGATGAAGAAAAAGGCGTCAAGATGGGTCCGGGACATCTGCTGAGGATGGCCTCCGTATCCAAACTGCTGACCGCCGCCGGGATCATGGTCCTCTGCGACCATCATAAACTCAGTCTGGACTCGAAAGTCTTCGGAGAAGGCGGAATTCTGGAAGATGAGCCCTATACCGAAGTCATCAAGGACCCGAACTACAAGAAAATCACAGTCGAGCACCTGCTGCGCCATCAAGCCGGCTTCTACAGAGATCCGGTCTTCTCGAACAACGATGTCCGTGTACAGATGCAGCTGGATCATGCACCGACCTATGAAGATTTCGCCAGACTCGTTTTCAGAAGACGTCTGATCTGGCAGCCTGGAACCGCACAGCGATACTCCAATTTCAGCTATATGATACTCTCCGCCATCATCGAGAAAATCAGCGGAATGAGTTACGAAGACTTCATGCAGCAGCAGGTCCTCCATCCGGCCGGCTGCTACGACATACACATCGCCTCCAACACCTACAAAGGAAAAAGGAAGAACGAAGTCCGCTACTATACCCATGAAGGAGATGGAAAATACGTGGAAGAATACAATGGCAGCGGAAAAACAGTGGAACGTTGCTACGGCGGGAACAACCTTCCTTTGCTCTCCGGAGCAGGGGCATGGTGCGGCTCGACCATTGAACTGGCCCGTTTTGTGGCCTCCATCGACGGAAGACCGGAAGTTCCGGACATCATCTCCAGAGAATCCTTCAAAGCCATGACCGACTTCACGACCCGGGAAAGATTCTCCTTGGGCTGGAACGACACGAACCCGGCATCCGGATGGTCCAGGACAGGTACACTGGCCGGAACCAGCGCCTTGATCAAATATTTTCCAGACGGAGAATGCTGGATCATGATCACGAACACCAGTACCTGGAAAGGTCCTTCACAGCCACGGTACACCAACCAGCTGTTCAAAGACTGCCGCAGGATTGCCGGCGATCAACTTCCGGCCATTGACCTTTTCAAGCCTCAACCGGAATTCCTGACGGATGCTCCCCTCATCTACGGGGGTGATGAGCAATGACATCCCGCTGCCAGGTTGAAGTATCCACATGCGTATAGATTTCCGTGGTCGTGATGCTCTCATGACCTAACATTTCCTGCACCATTCTGAGATCAGCCCCGTTCTCGACGAGGTGGGTCGCAAAAGAATGGCGGAAAGTATGCGGTGAGATTTCTTTCTTCACTCCAGCCTTCATAGCTTGTGCCTTGATCATTTTGAATACCGACACCCGACTCAATGAACCGCCATTCCGGTTCAGGAAGACATGTTCCTGAGTCGGGAAGCTACGTGCATCCAGATAAGCCTGCACCGCTTCCATCGCCGGTTCACCGATCGGGACCAGACGTTGCTTGTTCCCTTTCCCTACGACACGGACAAAGCCCTCTTCGAAAAAGAGATCCTGCACCTTCAGTTCCGTCAATTCAGAAACCCTCAGTCCACAACCGTAGAGCACCTCCAGAATCGCTCGGTCCCGGAGTCCTTTCTCCGAATTCAGATCCACAGATTCCAAGATATCCACAACCTCATCGACAGACAGCACTTCCGGCAAGTAACGGCCAAGTTTCGGTGCATCGATCCGATCACAGGGATCCGTAATCCGCTCACCGTCCAGAATCAACCAACGATAAAAAGATTTCAACGCGCTCAGGAAACGAGCCTGAGAACGTTTAGCCATGTTCTGCCGGGATGCCAGGAAGGCCAGGATATCCTCCGCCTCCACTTTTTCAGGCGGCTTCGGGCAGAAATCCAGAAAAGCCTGTACATCAGAACAGTACGATGCCACCGTATAGGGTGACATCGCACGTTCAATCTTGAGATACCAAGCGTAGTCCTCTATGTAGCGCCGACCGGACATCTTAACGGAGGGTCGCATATCTGCGACCGTATTCCATCATCTGTCCGAGGTAATCATCCGTATAACGGATTTCATAATCCGTCACCTTACCGTCTACCGTTACCGGAACGATGTCCGGATTCACGAAGCCGCCGTAAGGTTTCAGATGAAGGGCTTCATAACGCACCTTCACTTCCTTATGGAGTTCCGGATCGATATGGACGGCATAGGTCTCGATCAGGTTCTTGCCCGCCTCATAGTCTCCTTCGGACTTGATACGCTGGATTTCTGCCAGCAGGTCCGCGAAGAGTCCACGGAGAGCGACGAAATCATTGACCACGAAATAAGTCTTTCCATCACGGACCTTCTTCTCGATGACCTTGTCCGCAGCTCCCTTCTCATAGCACCATTCGGCGATGAGCTTGCGGTTCTGCATGTGGGCCTCCGTATTCGGACGTCCCAGTTCCACTCTTGTGAACTGAACCATGAGTCCGTTACGGATATAATTCTCATACTGTGCTTTATAAGCTTCCCCATCCGGCAGAATACCAAGTTCGACCAGTTTCGGGTCACCGACATAATACAGGCCGAAAAGGTCTGCACGTGCTTCCTCAAGGGCTGCACTGTATTCCTTCAAGGCAGTAGGCGAAGTTCCCGGCAGGAGCTGTCCGGAACCATGGCCGAGACATTCGTGAAGATCCGTATGGATTTCATCGGTCAGGGCCGCATATTTCTTCTCCAGCGCGATCTCCTCCTCCGACCAGGCGAATTCGTTGAGCGTGCTCTTCGGACTTTCCTTGGCCGCAGCATCGTAAGCATGGGTAATGTTCGCGATCGTCACGGATTTCGAACCGTATTCCTTACGGATCCAGTCCGCATTCGGAAGATTGATACCGATCGGAGTTGCCGGATAGCAGTCACCAGCCAGACAGGCCGCATTGATGACCTTGGCGGAAATGCCCTTCACTTCCTTCTTGCGGAAACGAGGATCGACCGGAGAATGGTCCTCGAACCATTGGGCGTTCAGACTGATGGTCTCCGTCCTCTTGGAAGCCTCAGCATCCCGGAAATTCACCAGACCTTCCCAAGTAGCCTTGCGGCCGAGCGGATCATTGTAGTCTTCCACGAATCCATTGACGAAATCGACCGTGCCCAAAGTATCGTCCACCCACTTCAGATTGTATTCATCCCATTTGCGAAGATTACCAGTCCGGTAATAATCGATCAAAGTACCGATATATTCTTTCTGGGTCTCGTTCTCCGCGACTTTCCGGGCTTTCTCCAGTTCAGCGCAGATTTTCTCCAGAGCTTCCCCGTAGAGACCGCCGACCTTATAGACTTCCTCACGGACCACACCGTCCGCTCCCTTGACCACCTTGCTGTTCAGGCCATAGGAAATCGGATGCGGATCGCTCGGGTCCTCCAGCTTGTCGTAGAAAGCCTCGACCTCCTCACGGGTCACGTTATCGTAGAAATCCACAGCGGACTCCGCCACGATATCACCGTTCGGGTTGTTGGACTTGCGCTGAGGATAGATGGCCGGATCATAGATCGCGGCCAGCAGCCCGGCTTGATCTCCGGTTACTCCGGATGCCTCCATCAGAGATTTGAAATACTCCTGCGGACAGGACGGGAAGAACTTGTCTTCAGCATAATGATGATGGATACCGTTACTGAAGAAGAGCCGTTTCGCATAGACAAGGAAGTTCTGATAGTCCTGACACTCCCGGTCTCCTGGATAATCGGAGATGATCTTCTCCACGGCATGACGGATCGGAAGATTGACCTCACAGTTCTGAGCCCAGATGATGTCACGGCCGTACTTGGCCGCTTCCGAAAGATGATAGACGTATTCCTTCTGCTGCAGGCTGAGTTCCGCCCAGCCCGGCACCTTATATTTCATGATCTTCAGATCCGCGAACTCATCGACGAGATACTTGAAATCACTCTGTCCTTCCTGGACAGGATTCTGCGAACATGAAGCCATCGCAGCGGCACAACCTGCACATACCAACATTTTGACTGTGTTTTTCATATTATCGTTATTTTTGCTCTCCATCGGGAGAGGACGTGACCTACAAATATAATAATTTCAATCAAATACTTATCTTTGCAAGGCTATGAAAACAAGATCCAGAAATATTTCCGGCCTGCTGGCCGTGACTTTCCTCCTGCTGACCGCCCTGGCCACCGTTTCCTGCGAAAAGCCGGAACAGCCCTATGACCAAGGCAGGAATGTCTTCATCTACTATGCGGCCGGCCACAATTCCCTCGCTTCCTTCATCAAGAGCGATTTCCAGGAATTGACCGAGAACTACCTGCCCGGAAAAAGAAAGGACAATAACGTGGTCCTGATCTTCTGCCGGCTGACGGATTACGCCGCATATCCGGAAGGAGCCCCGGCACACCTGTTCAGACTGTACCGGAGACCGGATGGCTCTCCCCAGCTGGAGACACTGCTGACCCTTCGGCCGGAACTCAACGCCGCCGATCCGGAGACCATGGAGAAGGTCCTCCGCTTCATCCGGAAGAAATATCCGCGGCACAGATACGGAATGCTTTTCTCGTCCCATGCGACCGGATGGCTGCCGACCGGATATTACGGACATGAACACGATTTCGAAGCCGGCGGAGACATCTGGCAGAGAGGCCGGCAGAAAAGCATCGGTCAGGACGCCGTGGGGAAAGAGTCTTACGAAATGGAACTGAAAGCCTTCGCGGATGCTTTTCCGATGCATCTGGACTACCTGCTATTCGACTGTTGCCTGATGGGCGGGGTGGAATGCGCCTGGGAACTCCGCGAGGTCGCCGACAAGATCGGTTTCTCTCAGACCGAGATCCTGGCGGACGGTTTCAACTACAAGAAAATCATCGAGAACCTGTTCAAGAATCCGGAATACGGTCCCGAGCGGATCTGCCGCGACTATTTCGAGCAATATGAGTCCAAGACAGGCTGGGAACAGTCGGCAACCATTTCACTGGTCCGGACCAGCAGGCTGACACCATTGGCCCAAACCTGTGGAAAACTGACGGAAAAATATCGCTCCAGCCTCGAGAGGATGGACCGGAAAGCCGTACAACGGTACTTCCGCGACAATCATGACTATTTCTTCGATCTCAAGGACATCTTCATCAAAGCAGGAGCCTCTGCTGCGGAAACGGACGAACTTCAGGCCGCGCTGGACGCCTGCATCATCTACAAGGCAGCGACCAAGGAATTCATGCTGAGCCAGAACGGCTTCAAGATCGGGACCTACAGTGGACTGAGCATGTATCTTCCTAGTAATCAGAAGCCTTATCTGAACGATCATTACAGAACTTTGGACTGGAATATCGTGTCAGGCCTTGTAAAGTGACAAATAATCACTATATTTGCAACCCCATAAAAAGCACGATGCTTTTTGGTGCAATGGGGTTCTCCTCCGAGAGCTTGCAGAAGCACGGAGACAGGACTGAGTAACACATTTTAAATCAAACGAAACAATGAAACACATTGAATTGAAAGGCCAGGTCCGCGAGGCCGGCAACAAAGCAGCCATCAAGGCTATCCGCAGAGAGGGATTCGTTCCTTGCAACATTTACGGTAACGGACTGGAGAACATCCTTTTCTCCATCGACGCAAAGGACCTCAAGACCATCACCCACACTCCGAACTCCTTCATCATCGACCTCGAGCTCAGCAACGGTACGAAACTGAACTGCGTGCTCCACGAGATCCAGTATCACCCGGTAACTGACGAGGCTCTCCACGTCGACTTCCTCAACGTCGTAGCAGACAAGCCAGTGGTCATCAACGTTCCGGTACAGGTTACAGGACACTCCGAGGGTGTGAAGATGGGTGGCAAGCTCCTCGTTTCCAGCCGCAAACTCCGCGTGAGCGCTATGATGGACAAGCTTCCTGACCTTCTTGAAGTAGATACTACCAACCTCATGATCGGCAAGCAGATCGTTGCTGGTGACCTCAACTACGAGGGCGTTACCATCGTATCCCCTAAGGCAACCATCATCTGCTCCGTCAGACCTACCCGTGCGACTGCACAGGCTAAGAACGCTGAGTAGTAATCCGTAATCTGAAATGAATTACCTGATTGCAGGATTAGGAAATATTGGCGTCGAGTACGAGAATACAAGACACAATATGGGATTTATGGTATTGGATGCCTGGGCCAAGGCATCCAATATTGTTTTCCAGACCGGACGCTACGGCAGCACGGCACAGATTTCCTTCAAAGGAAGGAAATTCACGCTGCTGAAACCTTCCACCTACATGAATCTGAGTGGAAAGGCTGTCCGCTACTGGATGAAGGAGCTGAACATACCGGTAGAGAATCTGCTGGTGATTTCGGATGACCTGAATATTCCTTTCGGAACAATCCGCCTCAGAAAGAACGGAAGCGCCGGAGGGCACAACGGACTAGGCAACATCACGGAATTGCTCGGAACACAGGATTACGCCCGTATAAGGGTGGGTATCGGAAATGAATTTTCAAAAGGTGGCCAGATTGACTTCGTGCTCGGTGAGTTGAGCAAGGACGAAATGGAACAAATGCCTGAAATCTGCGAGAAAGTGATCGAAGGAATCAAAGCTTTCGGCACTATCGGTCCTGACAGGGCTATGAATGTGGTAAATATTCGAAAAAAAGTGAATAAAGCGCAATAGAAGGTTTGTTTTTCAAAAAGTTCTTTATATCTTGCAAAAGTTTTGATGGTAAATGTTTAAACATCTTTAAAAATCAGAAAAAATGAAAGAGCTTGTAGATCAGATCAAAGCTGAGTATGCAGTGTTCGTAGAGAATGCAGACGCTCAGGTAGTGAAAGGTAATAAAGCAGCAGGTGCACGTGCACGTAAAGCAGCTTTGAACCTCATGAAATTGATGAAAGACTTCAGAAAAGCTTCTGTAGAGGCTGCCAAATAAGTCCAATTTCAGAACATAATAAAGTTCCGGTCATCTGGCCGGAACTTTTTTTTATGAATCATGCTGAAAAATACGATTATTTTCATTTTTCCTGCAACATTCGAGACACTCCCTGCATCTATAAAGCAGGTTTAGGTTTTAGTACATATTGAAGGGAGCCGGTGAAGCTGTGCAGTTTCTAAGGTTCCCTTCAATGCGTTCCGGTCACTCCTCAGGCATGACCAGACGTACATTGTCCACCCAGAGCGTATTGCCTACACCACCGGAGAACGCCTCACCTGAACTGGACAGGAAGTTGATGATGATGTGATTCGGTGTCTCGTCAGCATCTGCCCAGCCCTCTTCCTGAACCATCACGTTCTTCCCCTTGCTGTTCAAGGTATGGAAAGCAGTTTCCTCATCGTTGTTCAGCGCCATGGAGGACTCGAAGAACGGTTCACCGGAAATATCTCCATAATGAATCTTCATCTCGTAATCATTGATCCAGGTAGAACGGTTCTCCCGGAAAGTATGGACAGCTGTTCCTACACGCTCGGCATGCACATTCCCGTCTTCATCTTCCCATCTTTTCTGCAAAATGACGATCGCAATGGGATAATCCTTCTCATCCGAATATTTCACTCGTGACAAGCCTGTCGCGATGACCTTCTTATGGCCGACTTCCGCCTTCCAGTCGAAGACAAGCGCCTCCGGACGTGCCGTGCAAGGAACGCCATAGAAGACCTTGGCCATCGGACTCTTCGTATCCCGGATCGGCTCGGGAAGCGTCCCGATCACCAGAGCACCCTGGCAGCAGACATCCAGATTGATGATGCCGATGGCTTTCACCGTTTCCATATGAGTCTCTATCCGGGCACAGAAACCAGCGCCACGAGGCTCCGGGAAAACGGTCACGTTCGTCTTCACTATTCCGACGATCTTCGCGACGACATTGTTCGTCCTCCAGAGATAACCCTCGGGAGCTACAAACGGCTCGGAGCCATAGGATTCGCTCTGATAATCACCATAGAATTCATATAGCGTCTTCTCCGCTCCTCCGATGATACCGGATTCCGGCACCGTTCTGCTGCACCATTTGTCGAAAGTGCCGTAAGAATTGATCTGTTCCACCACAGATTGCGCATGGGCGACAGATACAGACAAAAGGAGTGATAAAACAATGAAAGAGATTGATTTTATTGATTTCTTCATGTTTTATATATTTATTTGTGTAAATTCCGTACTGCAAATATATATATTCTATGAAGATTATCTCCCTGATGGTCACCTTTATGCTAATTTCTGCGAACTTTTTACACGCAGATAAGCCAGCTGACAGAAGATTCGGTTTCCGTCAGCCGGACGGAAGCACCATCCTCCTGGAAAGTCACGGCGACGCTTTCTTTCATTACCGGACCACCACAGACGGCCATCTGGTCCTGACCGGTCCGGACGGCTGGATCTGCTATGCCTGGTTCAATGAAGCCGGAGAATTGGTAAATTCCAATGTTCCGGTCGGACACCCCGCACCAGACGCGCTGCTGGCCAGCAGCCGTATTATTCCGCAAGACCTTATCCTCCGGCTCCGCCAGCAAAGGATTGCACGACGTCTGCCATCCCCGGTTCCCCCACGACTGCAGTCCACCCGTACACCGGAAACAGACCGCTACGGTCTGGTGATTCTCGCAGAATACAAGAATGTTCCCTTCCAGTACACTCGGGAAGATTTCATAGACATGCTGACTAAAAAAGACTATGACCGTTTCGGGGCCTTAGGGTCTGCCGCGCAATATTTCGACGAACAGTTCGGTGGACAGACAAATTTCCATTTCGATGTCAGCCCGATCGTCACCCTTCCGAAATCCAGAGCCTACTATGGAGCGAACAGAAACGGACAGGATGAACGTCCGGAAGAAATGATCGCGACCGCCTGCAAACTGGCCGATCCCCACATCGACTTCAGCCGCTATGACAGCGATCATGATGGCATCGTGGACAATGTATTCGTCTTCTTCGCCGGAGGCGATGAAGCGGAAAACATCAACCCCGAAGAATGTATCTGGTCTCATGCCTACTACATCTACAGCGGAGACTCCAAGACCGACCTGGTCCTGGACAATGTCCGCATCGACCGCTATGCCTGCACCTCGGAACTGACCTACAGGATCAAGAATACAGGAAAATATCATCCTGAACTAGCCGGTATCGGCACCTTCTGCCACGAATACACCCATACTTTCGGACTACCCGACTTCTATGACACCGACTATGAAAGAAGCGGAGGAACCGCAGAAGCTTTCTGGCGCACGACCTCTCTGATGGACGGCGGCAACCACAATGCTGAAGGCAACTGCCCTCCTTATTTCAATGCGGTCGAACGGGAAATGCTCGGTCTGTCCGTACCGGTGGAAATCGTGGAAAGCGGAAGCTACACTCTGGAGCCGATCCATCTTTCAGGTCAATGTTACCGTATCAGCACCGATAACCCGGATGAATATTTTCTCCTGGAATGCCGATATCCGGAAGGTTGGGACCGTCACTGCGGTGGCAAAGGCATGCTTGTCTACCACATCGACCGCTCGGACCGTCCTGCAGGATACTCCGACAGCTACCAGCGGGAACTCAGCGCCAAAGAGCGCTGGAGTACCTATAATGAAGTAAACTGCCGCCCCAGACGTCAATGTGCCGCCCTGCTGGCCGCCAACCCAGCTTCAAAGGAAGCAGAAGGCGTATTCTGGCCGCAAGACCGCAAGACCGCAATCTTCGGCTCCGATCTTAAATTCTGGGATGGAGGAGAAAGCGGAGTCAGCCTGAAGAACATCCGCCTCGAGGGAAAGAACATCCGCTTCGACGCTACGGTTTCCGCGGACAAACTTTTCCCGACCGAAGTCAAGACCGCCGTGTTCATGACCTCTGCAATCATTGATTTCAAGACCCGGCAGGAAGTCAGCAAGGTCCTCATAAAAAGAGGTATTCCCGGCCATGGCAACGATCCTTCCACCGACCTGGAAATCACGCCTTATGCCCCTGAAAAATTCTCGGTACGCCTGGAAAACCTGAAGCCGGATACGAAATACATCGTCACCCTGGTGATCCAGGACCAGAATGCAGGAACCATAAGCATGAACTTCAAGACCCTGCAACCGACCGTGCTGAGCTACCTCCCTTTGAAAGAGATCCAGGGAAGATACTCTGACGGACATTTCGAGAAAGGCAGCGGTATTCCGTTGGAAGTCGTCAGTCCGGAAATTCCAGTCAAAGTCAACTGGACCTTCGACGGAATCCCGGTCAAGACCGGTCCGGACCATCGTTTCCATCCGGAACGTTCCGGCCCTCTCAAAGCTGAAATCTACTATAAAAACGGACGGAAAGATACCGTCATCAGAGAAATCAAAATAGATTGATCCCACCCCCATGCACATGAAAGACAGAAACCTCATACTGATACTGCTGACCGTCACTCTCCTTTACCTGACGGTCTCCTGCCGCACTTCCGATGAAGGACGAAAGCTCTGGCTGGAAAACACAGCGGAACTTTCCTTTACCTACAAGCACCGTCCGCTCATGGAATACGACACGGATCTCTGGCAGAAAGGCTTTTCGAACAATGAATTCTGGATCACGAAAGATGACCTGAGCGATTTCTTCCACGTGAGACTGGACCGGACACCTGCTGTCGGGAACAAGGTCACCGGTCAGCTTGATTACCAGTTCCGGAACGAAGGCATCCACCGTTTGAAAAACCTCCATTTCGAGACCGTGAAGATCGACGAGAACGGCCGGATCTGGCTGTACTGCAACCACAAGGAGATCGGCCTGGTCATCGGCCCTATGGAATGAAAAGCCCTGAAGCATAAAAAGAAGGTCTGCCCCCCAAAAAGGAACAGACCTTCTTCATTTTCAAAGCCGTAAGGGTTAGACAACCCTTCGAACCTTACCAGCCGTAAGTGAAACGGATATCCCTCGGAATGCCGGCTCCATTGACCCGGGCAATATCTTCCTCCAGTTCAGGCGTAAGCCTTGCATTTTCCTCTCCGAAAGCGACCGCTCCCTCGAAATCACCCGTTGCCTGAGTGGTCAGGATCTTGTCCGCCCAGCTGTCGATGGCCTCGCGAGCCTTCACATAATCGATGCGGTACTGACCTTCCGGCGTGCGCTCGAAAGCACCGTGCTTACGGAACCAGTTGTAGCACATCATGTTGCCGCGACCATGCGCAGAAGCGAAACCGAAACGGATCGAACGGACGAAACCGCCGATGAAGGTCGTGATGGCTTCCTCCTTGGTGATGTTCGTCACCTCACCCATATCGATCAGGTTGCAGACCATGAACAGTCCGAGGACATCGGCCTTCGCCTCCTCCCAGGTACTGCGCTCCGTCCTCATCGCCTCATCAACGGAACCTTTACCGTTAATGGTTTCCTTGACACCGAGTCCATGAGCGACCTCATGGAAAGTCACGTTCCAGAAGAAGGCATCCGCCTTGAGATACTGCTGCTGCTCCGGCACGATGAGCAGTTCACCGATCGGTTTCACGATATTGTCGAACTTCTCCATCATCGTGTTGTACAGCTGCAGACGACGAGTTCCCTTCAAGGCATGCACGCGCTCATCGTTCGGAAGATTGATCGCGATGGTCTTGCTGGCGGCGTTGCAGTCACCCGCATAATAGATCACATCATAGACATTGAGGTCGGAAGAAGTTCCCGGCACGAAAGTCTTGTACTCCGGAGCGCATGGAAGCATGGTCTGAAGTTTCGGCAGGAAACTGATGTATTTCTGCAGATCAGCGCTTCTCTCCTGGTCTTTCAGGAGAATGAAGCTCTCATAGGAAGCCTTCGCCTGATTCAGACCGTCATCATAAACCTCGATCGGTCCGAGCACAAGATCCATGTCCGCGCCTTTCATATCCATCCAGGCCAGATCACTCTCAAGATAATCATCCGTACGAAGCGCCTCAACCCGTTTAAGCAGATAGTTCCGGAAGCCCTCATGAGCTGTCAGTTCAGCAGCCTGCTCGAGATAGCTGCAGATTTCTTCAACCTCTTCCCGGTATTCCTCATGATACCAGACTGTCTTCAGCTGGCCGTCAGCATCCCTGCGGAGTACGGTATAGAGACTGTTCTTGAGCGAGTCCTGGAAAGCATCGAATTCCTCGGCGGTAATGTCTGCCGGATAATAGCAGGCGCCGACCGGTTTCGGTCCCCAGCCCTTAACGAACGGTCTGTTGGAATCCAGACGGTCCCATGGGCCATAATTGATCTCAGCATAAGCCTTCTCTTCCGGGCTCCTGAGTCCCTTCAGGAAAGCCTCCTTGTCGCCGAAAGTCTGTTTCCAGAAAATGTTGTCCGCCACGACCGCGGCCTTGCGGAAAAGATCCAGGATCTGCCTGTCATTATCGGAAAGCTGCTCATACAACGGTGAAGAAAGTTCGACCGTCGCATAGCTCTCCACCTTCTGCTGGAGTTCCTTGTCAGTTTTCTCCGGTCCGCCGATCACATAAGCCCCGATACCCAGGACAATGACAGCAAAAGCCAGAATATACAATGATTTTTTCATGTCAATGAGATTTAATGAAGTCCGGAAGGACCGGACCCCAGATCAATGAAAAAGGGAGCAGCCATAACGGTTGCTCCCCCATTACTCTACTTTTATTCCAGCTTAGAATGAAAGAGCGATTGCGATGAAATCGTCAGCTTTGAGCGCTGCGCCACCGATCAGTCCGCCGTCGATATCCGGACAAGCGAAGAGTTCCTTTGCATTGGATGGTTTGCAGCTACCGCCGTAGAGGATAGTGATTTCCTCAGCGAGAGCGCCGAATTTCTCAGCCAATGTCTTACGGATCTCAGCGTGGATCTCCTGAGCCTGCTCTGCAGATGCAGTCTTGCCGGTTCCGATAGCCCATACCGGTTCATAAGCGACGATGACCTTGGCCATCTCCTCTGCTGTAAGGGTATTGAGAACGTTCTTAACCTGAGCGTTCACAACATCGAAATGACGACCTGCTTCTCTCTCCTCAAGGTTTTCACCTACGCAGAAGATAGGAGAAAGACCTGCTGCGAGTGCAAGGTGGATTTTCTCGACGAGTTTCTCGTCAGTCTCGCCATAATACTGTCTTCTCTCCGAGTGGCCGAGGATAGTGTACTCGCAACCTACGCCTGCCAGCATGTTGACAGCGATCTCGCCGGTGAAAGCACCTTTCTCGTGATCTGCGCAGTTCTGTGCGGAAAGACCTACACCTGTTCCTTCAACGACCTCATGTACTGGATAGAGGTGAGTGTGAGGTGGAGCGATGATCAGTTTTACATCAGCTGGAATCTCTGCTGATTTTTCCACAACAGCTTTTGCGAGTTCTACGCCTTCTGCAACTGTAGTGTTCATCTTCCAGTTGCCTGCTACGATGTGTTTTCTCATTTTCTTTTCGTTTTATTAAAGTTATACTTGAAAATAATGTTTATTTCTTTGTTGCTGCCCTGGTGCTGTGCTCGGGAAAATGAGAAAACTCTCACCCCCGATGGCTGCCGCCATCTGCCCCGAGGGGCATTTCGCTGACTCCGTCAGCGGCCGCTCCGCGACTTGACTTCGTCAAGATAACTTTTCGTTTTATTAAAGTTATACTTGAAAATAATGTTTATTTCTTTGTTGCTGCCCTGGTGCTGTGCTCGGGAAAATGAGAAAACTCTCACCCCCGATGGCTGCCGCCATCTGCCCCGAGGGGCATTTCGCTGACTCCGAAATAACATACAAATTTACGAATTATTCTGGGATAACGACCGGTTCCCACCAGAAATTTAGACCGACTCCCACCAGAAGAACAGACCGAAAATAAAAAAAGCAATTATATCTCTACAAAAATACTTGCAACTGAAGATAATGACTATCTTTGTAAGATAGTATGCCGATGTCCAGACACCGACAACCGTTTTGAAACAAAAAGAAAAAGAAAAAATATCATTCGATGAAAAATTTTGTAGAGGAACTCAAATGGAGAGGCATGATCCAGGATATCATGCCAGGAACTGAAGAAAAACTCATGGAAGGCCCTACTGCAGCCTACGTAGGAATCGACCCTACTGCAGACAGCCTCCACATCGGACACATGGTCAGCATCATGATCCTGAAACACTTCCAGAACTGCGGACACAAACCGTTCGCACTCGTCGGCGGTGCTACCGGAATGATCGGAGACCCGTCCATGAAATCACAGGAAAGAAATCTTCTGGACGAAGAGACCTTGGCCCACAACGTTGCCTGCATCAAGAAGCAGCTCAGCCGCTTCCTGGACTTCGACTCCGATGCAGAAAACCGTGCAGAACTCGTGAACAACTACGACTGGATGAAAGACTTCTCTTTCCTTGACTTCACCCGCGACATCGGAAAACACATCACCGTAAACTATATGATGGCCAAGGATTCCGTGAAGAAGAGACTTTCCAGCGAATCCCGCGAAGGCATGTCCTTCACCGAATTCACCTACCAGCTCCTTCAGGGCTATGACTTCCTCTATCTCTACCAGCACAAAGGCTGTACCCTCCAGATGGGTGGAGCAGACCAGTGGGGCAACATCACCACAGGTTCCGAGCTGATCAGAAGAACCATCGGGAAAGAGGCTTATGCCCTCACCTGCCCGCTGATCACCAAAGCGGACGGCGGCAAGTTCGGAAAGACCGAGAAAGGCAACATCTGGCTTGATCCGGAAAGGACTTCCCCTTACCAGTTCTACCAGTTCTGGCTGAACGTATCCGATGAGGACGCGAAGAAATACATCAAGATCTTCACCATGCTGGAGAAAGAGGAGATCGAGGCAGCCATCGCCAAACACGAAGAAGCTCCGCACATGAGAGAGCTTCAGAAACTCCTTGCCAAGGAAGTGACCATCATGGTCCATGGCGAGAAAGAATACGAGAACGCCGTGAACGCCTCCAACATCCTCTTCGGAAACGCCACTTCAGAGGCCCTCAAATCCCTCGACGAGAAGACCTTCCTGGCCGTATTCGACGGAGTGCCGACCTTCGAGGTTTCTGCCGAGAAATTCCCGCTCAACATCATTGAACTGCTTTCTACCGAGACCAGCATCTTCCCTTCAAAGGGCGAGTGCCGTAAGATGATCCAGGCCAATGGTGTCAGCATCAACAAGGACAAGGTCAATGACATCAACGCCGAAATCGGCGAAGAGTCTTTCCTCGACGAGAAATACATCCTCGCCCAGAAAGGAAAGAAGAATTACTTCATCATCAAGGTCGTCAGAGCTGTGAATTAGAATTACTTTCAGATTTCGTAGTTTTGCATCCGATAAAGTACATATTGTAGCGCAGCATCAGCTGCGCTATTTTTGTGTAAAACGGATTTTACTATGACTAGAGAAGAAATTCAATACATCATCCAGCACTGTCAGGACCATGGTGTCAGCTACAAGGAACGTTTGACTGAACTCGATATTCCATAATGGAAGTTCTATGAATGGAAACGTAAATTTATAATTGAAGACAAGCTCCACCCACAGCATGGTGGAGAGTTCATCCAGTTGCCTTCTACAGGGCAAGAGATTTCGTAGAACTTGACCTCGTCGTTGTGAATTACCTTCAGATTTCATAGTTTTGCA
>JAHHQP010000057.1 GCA_020026355.1 Bacteroidales bacterium | reverse complement strand
GTCTTTTCGTCCAAGTGTAAAGAAATTTTACACCCATTGTAAAGAAACTTTACACTTCGCGGAAATGCAGGAATCGCTAAATCATTGGCATATAGACAGATAACCTCATTGGCACGGCCCGTGTAACAGAATCGGGCATATGAAGAAGAAAACTATCATAATTTCAGCGATTCTCCTGGCAGCAGGCCTTGACCTTTCCGCCCAGACTCCGGACTCCCTCCGAAGGGTGATGAACCTTCACGACTGCATGGAATACGCCGTCTCGAACTCCACGAAGATGAAGCTCCAGCAGACGGAAGTCTCCGATGCCCAGGTCACGCGCCGGGAATCCATCATCGGTGCCTTCACGCCGGACATCACCGCAGGCACTTACCTCTACAGCAACTTCGGCAGGACCGTCGATCCTGAGACCAATACTTATATCAGCAGTACATCCCTGAACAACGGGTACTCCGTGAGTGCCGGCATCACGCTGTTCAACGGCTTTCAGGCCATCAACGGCATGAAGGTCGCCAAGACCGCGCTCAAGATGGGACTCTCAAAGGAACAGCAGATCAAGGATGAGGTCTGTCTGGCGACCATGCAGGCCTATTGCAATGTGGTCTTCTGCACGAAGATGACCGACGTCCTCCAGTCTTTCGTGGAGAATGCGCGTAAGAACCTGGAACTGGCCCGCCGTCAGAAGGAACTCGGGCAGAAAGGAAAGTCCGAAGTCATCCAGATGGAAGCAGAACTGGCAGACCGCGAGTACGAGCTGGTCACCATGGAGAACAACCGCAAGGATGCCCTCCTGACCCTCAAGGACATGATGCTCTGGCCGGTATCAGAAGAATTGCTGATCGATGTGGATCAGTTGGATGCCTGTTCCGGAGAGCTGATTCCGCAGGAACTATGTGATTTTGCCGCTATCGCTGGTCAGGCGAAGGAGGGGCTGCCTGCCGCCCAGCTTGCCAGGGGACGGATGCAAAATGCCAAGACCGAATGGAACACTGCCCGATGGAGCCTGGCTCCGAGTCTTTCCCTGAACGGAGGATGGTCCACCAGCTACTACACCTATCCCGGCAAACCCGGATATGTCACCCTTCCGTTCGGACAGCAGTTCATGAACAACGGTGGTGAATACCTCCAGCTCAGCCTGACCATCCCGATCTTCAACGGCTGGTCCCGCCAATCCCACATCGCCCGCAAGAAGAACGAGTACCGCCGTGCCAGCTACGAGTACGAGCAGACCCTCCACAACATCGAGACGGAAGTGGCCCGTGCCCTGCAGGACCGTGACGGCGCCCAGGCCGCACTTGACCAAGCCCGCAGACGTTCGGAGGTGCAGGAGGAAGCCTATCACCTGAATCGGGAGAAGATGGCCCGCGGACTGATCTCTTCCATCGAGTTCCAGACCGCCTCCAACCTCTATCTCAAGGCCGAAGCCGAATGTCTGGATGCCCGTCTGAAGTATCTTCTGAAAGACAGTGTCGTCAAGTTCTACAAAGGAATAAGTTATTTGAATCAGTAATATTCAGGTCAATGGAACCGTGTGTTCCGGGCCGATGAAATCGTCAGATATGGACAGAGTCATAGAAAAAAAGAAGGGCATAGCCCTTGTGTTCAGCCGCAAGGCCTTGCCGGTATGGATCGGAGTACTCATTGCAGCGCTGATCCTCTTCCTCCTCTTCAGGGACAACAGCAGCGTCCTGCGTGTGGAGGCGGACAGCCTGACCACCGGTGAGGTCGTGGAAGGAGAGTTCAATGACTACATCCGCGTCCGCGGACAGGTACAGCCGATGGTCTCCATCCAGCTGAGTCCGCTCGAAGGGGGAGTCGTCGACCGCATCATCACGGAAGAAGGAGCCAATGTGAAGAAGGGAGAGCCTATCCTGGAACTGACCAATGAAGGCCTGGACCTCCAGATTCTCAATGCGGAAGCCGACCTCGCCGAGAAGGAGAACATGCTCCGCAACACGATGATCTCCATGGAACAGCAGCGTCTGAGCGTCAATCAGGAGAAACTGCAGCTGGCAATGGAGGTGCAACGCTACAAGAGAACCTGGGAAAGCCAGAAGGAACTTTTCGAGGAAGAACTGATTTCCAAAGAAGACTACCTCAGAGCCATGGAAGACTATGAACTGTATAAAGGAAAATACCAGCTCGTCTGCGAACGAGCCGTGCAGGACAGTCTCTACCGCGGGGTTCAGGTGGACCAGATGGAAGAAAGCCTGAGCAACATGAAACGCAACATGACCATCATCCGCAAACGGAAAGACAACCTGGTCATCAAAGCCCCGATCGACGGTGAACTCGGTCTGCTGGATGTCGCCCTCGGCCAGTCCGTCTCCCAAGGAATGAAGATCGGCCAGATCAACAACCTCGACAGCTACAAGATCGAGGTCCAGGTGGATGAACATTACATCGACCGCATCATGCCAGGACTTGCCGCTACTTTCAAGCGTGGAGATGAAACCTTCCAGGTTGCCGTCCGGAAAGTCTATCCGGAAGTGCGTGACGGCAAGTTCAAGGCCGATTTCAAGTTCGTGGGAGAACGTCCGGACAATATCCGCACCGGTCAGTCCTACGATCTCAATCTTCAGTTGGGCCAGCCGGAAGAGTGTATCCTCATCCCGAGAGGCACCTTCTACCAGAACACCGGAGGCCACTGGATCTATGTACTGAGTCCAGACGGCAGCAAGGCCGTCCGCAGAGAAATCCGCATCGGACGCCAGAACCCGCGCTACTATGAAGTGCTGGACGGGCTGAAGGCCGGTGAAAAAGCCGTCATCTCCGGTTACGACCGATTCGGAGAGAACGATTGCCTGCAAATCAAATAAAACCATTAAATTTATAAATCTAAAATCTGCAATCATGATCAAAGCAACAGAATTGTGCAAGGTATTCCGCACAGAAGAAATCGAAACCATCGCATTGGACAAGGTATCCTTTGAAGTGAAAGAAGGCGAGTTCGTCGCCATCATGGGCCCGTCAGGCTGTGGCAAGTCCACACTTCTGAACATTCTCGGCCTGCTTGACAACCCGACAGGGGGCAGCTACCGTCTGCTCGGACAGGAGGTCGCCGACCTGAAGGAAAAGGAGCGCACGAAGTTCCGCAAGGGCAACATCGGCTTCGTGTTCCAGAGCTTCAACCTCATCGATGACCTCAATGTCTATGACAATGTGGAACTGCCGCTCAGATACCTGGATGTCAGTGCCTCCGAACGTAAGGAGAAGGTGACTGAAATCCTCAAGAGAATGAACCTGAGTCACAGGGCCAAACATTTCCCTCAGCAGCTCTCCGGAGGACAGCAGCAGAGGGTGGCGATTGCGAGGGCTGTGGTCGCCGGACCGAAACTGATCCTCGCCGATGAGCCGACCGGTAACCTGGACTCCAAGAACGGCAAGGAAGTCATGGACCTGCTGCTGGAACTGAACCGGGAAGGAACGACCATCGTCATGGTGACCCACTCCCAGAAAGATGCCTCCGTGGCACAGCGCATCATCAACCTCTTCGACGGCCAGTTCGTCAGCGACGTGAAGAACGAACTTTAACCTGATTATTCC
>JAHHQP010000056.1 GCA_020026355.1 Bacteroidales bacterium | reverse complement strand
TCTTTGTTCTGGTCTTTGTTCTGATCCTGGTTCTGATCCTGCTGTTCCTTGAGTTTCAGCTTCGCATAAGCATAGTTTTCCTTCGCTTCCCGATCCTGAGGATGGTTCAGAAGATATTCCCGGTACAGCTGCACGGCCTGTCCATACTGACCCGCGCCCAGTTCAGCGGTTGCCAGATCATACTGGAACTGATCCTGCATTTCCTGCACTTCCTCACGACCGGCCAAGTTTCCCAACACCTGAGCCGCCTCCTGATAACGTTCCAGATAGCCCAAGACCAGCGCACGGTCATACTGCGCCGGGAAGGATGTGGAATCCAGTTCCGCGGCCGCAGAAAAATTCCTCAACGCATCCTGATAACGCTGCTCCTTGAAAGCCTTGTTTCCGTCCCTGAGCATCTTCACCAATTCCGGTGATGGCTGCCGAGGTCCTTCCACCGCTTCCGCACTGTCCTGGACAGCTCCGGACAAAGCCAGACTGTCTGCCTCCTGCGCCTGCATGGAAATGCCGGCCAGGAATGCCAACATGAATATGATTGTCTTTCCCTTCATTTTCTCATCAATTGAACAGATGCCTGCGTGACTTGCGGTCTCCGACGAGCATCTCCAGTACAAAAAACACCAAGGCCAAAGCGAAGAAATACATATACTGTTCATCGTATTCCTCGAAAGAAACCATCGTGAACGTATCCTTCTCCAGTTTGTCGATATCCTCCAGGATATGTCCGAGTCCCAGGTCATCCGGTTTCGCATGAACATAGATACCCTTTCCGGCCACAGCCACTTCCTGCAAAGTCGCGGCATCCAGTTTCGTGACGACCAGATTGCCGTTCTCATCCTTCAGGTATGTCGGATTGCCGTCCGCTCCCGGCATAGGGATCGGAACACCCCTGCTGCTTCCGATACCTATCGTATAGACACGGATACCATATTCCGCAGCATCCTTGGCCGCCTGCACCGGATTTCCTTCATGGCTCTCACCATCCGAAATCAGGATGATCGCACGGCTCTTGTCATTCTCGGAACCGAAACTGCGGGCACAGGTACGGATCGCATCCTCCAGAACAGACCCCTGCAAAGGCACGGACTCCGTGGAAATGGAATTCAGAAACATCTTGGCTGATACGTAATCCGTCGTGATCGGCAGCTGCACGAAAGACTGTCCGGCGAAAATCACCAGTCCCAGCCGATCATCCCGCATCCGGTCCACCAGCTTGGATATGGCGAACTTCGCGTTTTCCAACCGGTTCGGCCGATAATCCTGCGCCAGCATGGAGTTCGACACGTCCAGCGCGATCATGATCTCGACACCCTGCACCTTCTTCTCCGTCAACCGTGAGCCGACCCGCGGACGAGCCATGCCGAGGATAAAGAAGATGAAGGCCAATGAGAACAGAGCAATCTTCACCCAACCCTTCGAACGGGAGAAGGAAGGCATCAGCTGCTCCACCAGCTCGGGATCTCCCAACTTCCTGATCTTCTTTTTACGCGCGATCCGCAGCAAGCCGTAGATCAGGAAGAAGAACGGCACCAATATCAGCAGATACAGATATTCTTGATAGGCAAATTCCAACATATTCCTCTATATATTTAAGGCAACCTGCGCAGAAACACTGTATTGACCAGAATCTCCAGCATGACGGACAGGAAGGCGATGAAGGCGAACAGCATGAAATGATCCGTCGTCTCTTCATAGACCTGTACCTGGGACTTCGTCTTCTCCATCTTGTTGATCTCACCGTAGATTTCAGCCAGTTTCGTATTGTCCGTTGCCCTGAAATAACGTCCCCCTGTGGTTTCCGCTACTTCCTTCAACAATTTCTCATCAATCTCGACAGGAATCATCTGCTCCTGAACTCCCCAGGGAGTCATGACCGGATACTTCGCCATACCGTTCGCTCCCACACCGATGGTATAGACGCGGACTCCGCAGGTATTGGCGATTTCGGCCGCCATCTGAGGTGAAATTTCACCGCTGTTGTTCACACCATCCGTCAGAAGAATGACCACCTTGCTCTTCGCCTCGGAATCCTTCAACCGAGCGACCGCCGTGGCTAGACCGCTACCGATGGCCGTTCCGTCCTCGATGATGTCAGTTTCGACCTCGCTCATCAGATTCACCAGCGCAGCCTTGTCCGTCGTAAGCGGACATTGGGTATAGCTTTCTCCCGCGAAGACCACGATACCGATACGGTCATGAGGACGTTCCTTGATGAAGTCGATGGCGATCATCTTGGAAGCCGTGATCCTGTCCGGATCGAAATCCCGGGCCAGCATGCTGGTGGACACGTCCATCGTCAGCACGATATCGATCCCCTCGACATTCCTATCCGTCAGTTCCGTCACGGTCACCGGTCGGGCGATGGCCAATATGATCATCACCAAGGTCAATGTACGCAGCACGACCGGCAGATGACGGCACACATTGAGGAAACGGCTGGAACCGTTCTTCCACGGAGTGATCGTGGACACCCTCATATGAGGATGGCGTTTCCTGACTTCCATCCAGACATAATGAGCGACCATCAAGGCAGGTATCACCAGCAGCCACAGCAGATATGGATATTCAAAATGCATCTCTTCCTCCTATTTTTCTTTCGTTTCCTCCGCTTCCCGGGCCATTTCCCGCTGGGAAGTCTCCGTCACGAAACGGATCGCCAGCGGCAAGGTTCCGGCATTTTCGATCTCCGAGGCGAAATATTTCGCGAACTTCACGAAATCCGCACGCTCGAAGAGCTGTTTCAGTTCAGTCTGCATCTCCACCGGAATATCCTTTCCCTTCAGCTGAGCGAAAATCTCGGCCGTGGTCATCTCCTGGGCGGAGACCCCATAGGTATCGGAAATGTAGAGCCTCAACGCATCGGTCACCCCGGAATAGAAACTCTTCTGCTTCCTGTGATCCGATACATCCAATCCACGGAAGCCTTCCAGACTACGCAGGGCGACGATGTAAGCCGGATCCTTTCTGGCAGCGGCGACCGTTTTCCTGCGACGCTCGTACAGCACCAGGAACACGACCAGACCGGCGATCAGCAGAACTCCCAGCACGATCAGCAGGATCATCACCCAGTTCCTCTCTTTTTCAGGTTCAGGCAAAGACAGCGGCTCTCCCTTGAAACCATGCATCCGGAAAGTCGCCGTATCGATAGGAATTTCCAGAAATTCCTGCTCCATTCCCTCGAAAGACAAGGTATCCAGCCGTTCTCCAGCCGGATCCCGGACAATGACACGGAAGTCAGGCAGGCGGTAGGTTCCCTCGTCGAAAGCGGTGAACGGAAGCGAAGCCTTCAGGCGGTAAGTGACCGGTCCCTGAGGTTCGGGGGTGTTGATGCTCAAGGTATCAAGTATCCACTCACCGACGAAATCCAGCCCCTGCACCTGCAGTTCAGGAAAATGCGCGACCGCCCCTTTTTCAAGCGAATCGATGACCGCCCCGTAATACAGCCGGTCGGTAACCGATACCGTATCCTTCTTTTCCGCCTGCTCTATAAACGACTTTCCTCCCGTCTGGCCGGAAGCCAAGATGGGAAGAAAGACCAGAGACAGGCATATATTTCTGAGTTTCAGATTCATATACAAATTCTATCTGTTTTGGAACAGGGACATCAGCCCCTTTACATAATCAGAGTCCGTGGAAATCTCCACGTTGTTCACATTATACTTGCGGAACAGCTCGCAGGATTTTCCTTCCACCTGGCTGAACCACTCGGCATAATGTTTCCGCACTGATTTCCGGGAGGTATCGATCCAGGCGGTAGCGCCGGACTCAGCATCCTTCACATTGATGATGCCCACATCCGGAATCTGCCGTTCACGCGGGTCATAGACACCGATGACCGAAAGATCATGCCGGGAAGCGGCGATCTTCAACGCATCTTCATAACGCGGTCTGCCCTCCTCGTCCACATCCAGAAGGTCCGACAGCAGGAAAGCCGTGGACTTCTTCTTGACCGCATTGGTCATGTAGCGGAGCGCTTCGGAAATATCCGTCCCATCCACCGTCGGCTGGAACTCGATCACCTCACGGATGATCCGCAGAAGGTGGGTCCTTCCTTTCTTCGGCGGAATGAACTTCTCCACCTTCTCGCTGAAGAAGATCGCACCGACCTTATCATTGTTCAGAATGGCCGAAAAGGAAAGTACGGCAGCGATCTCAGCAAGAAGATCCCTCTTGTTGCGGCCAGTCGTACCGAAAAGCCGCGAACGGCTGACATCGACGAGCAGCAGCACGGTCAGTTCACGCTCTTCCTCGAAAACCTTCACGTACGGGCTGTGCAGACGGGCGGTGACGTTCCAGTCCATGTTGCGGACATCATCCCCCCATTGGTATTCCCGGACCTCACTGAAGGTCATACCTTTACCTTTGAATGCAGAATGATATTCTCCGGCAAAGATCTGATGGGACAGCGCCTTGGTCCTGATCTCGATTTTCCGGATCTTCTTCAGAAGATCATTGGCATTCATACTCTCCATTATGGAACCTCTACTGCATTGATGATTTCAGTGATGATGTTGTCTGTCGTGACATTCTCGGC
>JAHHQP010000006.1 GCA_020026355.1 Bacteroidales bacterium | reverse complement strand
AGACTATATCTCGTTTTATCTTCTTTACCTCGTTATCTCTCTCAATATTGTCAATCAACTGTCGTGCTCTCGGCGCACGGACCGCGCTCTACAATTCTGCATTACTGCTTGAATATTTCGTTAGAACTGACCCGTTGTATCTCAAACGGGCTGCAAAGATACGCACTTTTTCTTTCCTTCCAAATTTTTCCGGACATTTTTTTGCATTTTTTTGCAACTTTTTATTTCCGAAAGCGGCCGAAGACTGTGCAAGGCACTGATTTACCGCATATTATATATTTTCAGAAAAAATGTCTCATTTTTCTGCCTCAGAAGGCTTTTCCTGTTCACCATCCCGCTTTGCCTTACGTTCCGCTTTCAGACGGTCACGTTCGGCCTGCTTCTGATATTTCCTCAGATAATGCTCATAGAGCTCCCGGTCCTTGCGTTCCTGTTCCGCGATTTCACGAAGCGCCTTCCGCTTCATGGCCCTCTCCTTCTCCTTCTTCTTCTCCTCACGGGCTTTACGTCTAGCCTCATCCTTCGCGTCCATCTCCTTCCACTTCGCCTCACGCAGTTCCTGTTTCTTCTTCTTACGAGCCTCCTTCTTCAAGCGAGCCTGCTCCTTCCGGTATGCTTTCCTTTCCTTGGCCGTCATCGTCTTCACGATAGAATCCGGAAGCGCCACGGAAGCCTCCGCATCCTTCAAGGAATCCGCAAGAGCCAGGGAATCCTTCGCCACCGCGAGGGAATCCGCAATCCGGAGAGAGTCGCTCAAAGCCAAAGAATCCCTGAGCGCCAATGAATCCAGCCGGGCAAGGGAGTCCCGACGAGCCTGTTCACGTTCCGCCAAAACTCTCTCCCGTTCACGAACGACCTTCAGAGAATCCCGGACCTCGATCTGACGGTAGATATTCCCCATATATCCCTGGAAATATTTCTCAGTATTGATGAACTGCGCCTTCGGAATCCGCTCGTAACGGCTACGTTCTCCCGCACGGAGTTCAAGAGCCGTGATGGCGAAGCGATCGGCCGGTCTCCTGTCCGGCTGCCAGCTGAACCCTTTCAGTCGTCTTTCCTCAGGTGTCATCTGCGCTACAGGATAAGCATCGCTCTTCGGAGCATCGAAATAATAGACCCGTTCGATATCTCCGTCCTTGAATCTTGCAGAGAGCATCTTCGAATCTTTCTTGTTGACCGTAGCCAAGGTATCATTCTCTTCCATATAGAAAAGCGCCTGCGCACCGCCCAAGGCATCAAAACGCTGCAGATTCCCTTCCGGACTGAAATATGCCATCATCTCCGTACTCTTGATCTGGTTATGATGGAGGCTGTCCTGCTCCAGCGCGATGAAAGCATTGGACATCAGGCTGGCCCTGTCCATCGCCTCGTTCCGGACAACGATGGAAATGCTGTCCGCACTGTATTGACGGGTTCCCTCCTGGAAGACGACCGGATCCTTGAAAAGTCGGGCCAAGCTATCCAGGTCACAATAGAGCAAAGAATCGCAGACGACCTGCATGCTCTTCCTGTAGATCTTCACATTATGCAGCGCCTCCAGAAAACCGATGTCCGTCGTGTCCACCGGAGCGGACAATGTATCTGTCGCCAGCGAATCGGCTCCCATTCTCTCCAAGGTCAATGAGTCCGTGCCCATTCTCTCCAAGGTCAATGAGTCCGTGCCCGACAGGGTCAATGAATCCTCCGGATCCTCCACATCCTCGATAGCCTGTTTCTCAGCCTCCTGTGATTTTCTCGCCATCTCCTGGGAAAGGAAGTTCGGATCATTTCTCCGGGCTTCCTCCGCAGCCTTCGCCGCTTCTTCAGCAGCCTTGCGGCGGAACTGGGTGACCGGATCGAATTCGATCACCGATTTCCGTCCGGCAGCCTCTGCGACCGTCAAGGAATCCACCTTATATTTAGGAATGGTGAAATATGAGAGATAATCCGCCCCCATATATACGGTATCCGGTTCCTCCTTGTAGGTACTGTCCGGCTGCATGACTCTCTCCTTCACCATCGTGACGACAGCAGGATCCCGGAGCAGCGTCACCCTCGAGATGGAATCGACATAGGTGATCTTCCCGGCAAGCGCATGAACATTCCTTGTGGTATCGCTCAGCTGCGCGTTGCCCAGCATATCTATATCATTCCTATTCCTGTAAAAATAGAGCGAATCGGCCCAGCCTTCCTGATCACGGCTCAACACATGCACATTGTCCGTGAAGAAGAAAGTCTCCCTGGCGCGATCATACCAGCCGCTCCAGGAAGACAGCATATTATCTTCCTTCCAGAGAGCCGTACCCTGATCGAAAGTCGCGAAATTCTTCTCCGATTCATAGACCAGATGAGCCGTCTTGACAAAGATGGAATCCGTGAACATATTCACGGAATCCGTGAACGTGAACCTCTTGGCCGGAGAATCATAGGTACCGTTGATACTCTCGATGATCTGACCATCCTTATCCCTCATGGAGGCTCCGTTGAAGAAAATGGCCAGACTGTCCTTCGTATTGTAATCCAGATTATGAGTTCTCAGCGTGTTATGATCCTTGTCTTCCAGCTGAACCAGCGATCCCCTGAACTGTGCGAGATCCTGGTCGACCAGATAGATCAAGCGGTCACTGGACAAGACCGTCTCCTGCTGTTCGATCTGGACATGGCCGACTGCATTGATGATTTTCGCATCGACATTCCAGTAAGCCGTATCACAGAGCAAGTAGGTATTGTTATGCAGAAAGGTCGCCGGACCGATGACCTTACGGTAACTCTGTCCTTCGATATCGACAGCCTGAGCAGCCTGAGCCTTCAGCAACAGGACGACACTGTCCCGCTGTTCTTCTTTTGCCTGAGCATGAAGAAGCACAGCCGACAATGATAAAGCGAGCGCCGCGATCAGTCTTCTGGACATCGGTTATTCGTCTTTCGTGAATTTCTCCGCCCATCCCTTACGCTGGAAATCACAGTTCTGGAACAGCGGATCGATCCTGATATGAGTAGTCTTGATCTTCTCATCGATGAAACGATCGATGGCTTCCATGGATTTCCGCTGCTTGGCCTGATCGCGAAGCAGGTCATAATCCTGGCTGAACGTTGCCGGATGAGATGGGATGATCTTGTCGACCTTCACGATCTTATAGACCAGATTACCGTTACGGCCTTCATTATCCAGAGAAGCGATCGGCTTGGAGATGTCTCCCTCCTTGAGGTCCTTGATGGCTTGATAATCCTGCGGTTTAAGCTGATCCACTTCGAAATAGGAAGAACCGGTATAAGGATCCGACATCTGTCCCCCATTGGTCCGGGTTGACAGATCCTCGGAATAGAAACGGGCTGCCAGTCCGAAGGTGACGGCACTGTCCAGCAGCTGTGTTCTCAGACTGTCCAGGACATGGAAGCCTTTCTCCTGATCTTCAGCGGTATATTCCGGCTTCAGCAGAATGTGACGGGCATTGAACATATCTCCCCTCTTCTCCAGCACCTCGATGAGATGGAAACCGTCAGGAGTTTCCACAATCTGGGAAACGACGCCCGGCTTCAAGGCCATGGCGACATCGGAAAAGGCCGGCCAGAAAATGGATTTCGGGGCCATTCCGAGTTCTCCACCACGACGGGCGCTGACCGGATCCTGGGAATAGAGCATAGCCAAGGTCGAGAACTTGTCTCCGTTGATGATCCTTTCCCTCAACGCGAGCAGACGTTCCTTCACCGCCAACTTCGCAGCCTCACGATCCGGATAGATACAGATATGGCTCAGCTGGTACTTGGTCGGCACGACCGGAAGATCCTCGACTTCGAGACTATCCGCGTATCTTTTCACTTCATAAGGAGTCTGATCCGGTACTTTGGAAGCAATGCTTCCCTGCATCTGCTGAGTCAGGCTCTGGTCCTGGAAATTCTTCCTCCATTCCTGTTTCAGCTTATAGAGAGACTTGCCGAAATATTTCTCTACCTCAGCATCTCCTCCGAGCTGCATTCTGATGTTGTCGATACGCTGCTTCAACTCACCTTCCACCATATCGTTGTTCACCTTCAAGGAATCCAGACGAGCCTGCATCAGGAAAAGCTTGGCGACCATCATCTGTTCCAGGACTTCGCAGCGGGCGTTCCGGTCGGAGTTGATTCCCCTGAAACGCATCATCTGGACCTCTTCTTCGATATCAGAGATCATGATCATTTCATTTCCGACGACAGCTACCGTCTTGTCGATCAGTCCGTCCGGATATTTCTGGGCGGACACCTGACAGGCCAGGCCCGCCAGGACGCATGTGAAGACTACTTTAGAGAATACATTCATAATTTTCAATATATAATAAAATTACCGTCCGCACGCGCTTCCTCCAGCAGATTCTGTTCGAGGTTGAGCAGCAGAAGGTGCTTGCGGTTACTGATGATGATATCCCTTATCCCCAGGTCAGCATACTCGAAAGGAGCCTGTTCCCCAGGATAAACGATCTCCTGGACATAGAGAACATTTTTCATGCCCAGACCATCATTCATTTCTATCCATTTTCCTTTTTTTGCAGCCAGAAGTTCCTTTTCACTGACACCGAATTCCGATGCGATGATGGAAATATCCACCCACTCGTCGTTCCAGGTCATGAATTTCTGGGCCGAAGTATAGGCGATACTGTCTGCCTCGAAGACGTCGGCAGCTTCCGAAGAGGACATCTTGTCCTTAAGTCTGGACAGCATCGGGGATTCTTCTGAAATCTTGAGATAACGGGCCTTCACGACGGAAGAAGAAAGAATGAACTTATCGGGATGAGCCTCATAATAGTCCTGACATTCCTGAACAGTCACGACCGTATCCAGTCTTTCATTGACATAACGCTGCTCATAGCGATACTTGAGCAAGGATGCCCGGTATTCCTCCAGTTCCTGCTCCACATTCTTTTCCGTTTCGGAAAGATTCCGTTCAGCCGCATCCTGATAGATGCAGCCGGATGCCCAGCTGACGATATAGCGGTCAGCCAGGAAAGTGCTGTCTTCCACGGAGATACCCTTGGGAAGACTGGCATCCAGTTCGCTCCTGTACAATTTCCGTCCGGCGGCTTCCGCAATGATTTCCTCATCGTGTATGAACGAAGAAATCCACCTGCAGGAACTTACCTGCAGGCAGATCAGCATCAATGCCGGTATGACCCTGTACAGAGGCTTCATATCCGGTCATCGGGTATAGTTAGGTGCCTCGCGGGTGATGGTCACGTCATGCGGATGTCCTTCGACATAGCCGGCGTGGGTGATTCTCACGAATCTGGCAGACCTGAGGGCCTCGATATCTTTTGCTCCGACATATCCCATACCGGCTCTCAGACCGCCGACCAGCTGGTAGACCACCTCTGAAAGAGTACCCTTGTAAGGAACCTGGGCAACGATGCCTTCCGGTACAAGTTTCTTGATATCTTCTTCCATATCCTGGAAATAGCGGTCTTTGGAACCTTGCTGCATGGCCTCGAGAGAGCCCATTCCACGATAGGATTTGAATTTACGTCCATTGAGGATGATGGTTTCTCCCGGAGACTCCTCCACTCCTGCGAAAAGAGAGCCTGCCATGATCGTGCTCGCACCGGCAGCCAAGGCCTTGACCACATCACCGGAATAACGGATACCACCGTCCGCGATGACCGGAACACCGGTACCCTTGAGCGCCTCGGATGCCATCATGACAGCAGAAAGCTGCGGCATGCCGACACCGGCTACGACACGTGTGGTACAGATGGAACCAGGACCGATACCCACCTTGACGGCGCTGACACCTGCATCAGCAAGCGCTTTCGCACCTTCTCCTGTGGCAACGTTTCCGGCAACGATCTGAATGTCCGGAAGAGCGTGGCAGGCATGCTTGATGACTTCAAGCACACCGACGGAGTGTCCATGAGCAGTATCCACCACGACAGCATCGGCACCTGCATCAGCCAGCATGGCGATACGATCCACCGTATCCGCTTTCACACCTACAGCGGCCGCGACGAGAAGGCGGCCTTTAGAGTCTTTGGATGCAATCGGATTGTCCTTGATCTTCATCAGGTCCTTGTAAGTGATCAGTCCGACCAGCTTGCCGTCCGCATCCACTACAGGAAGCTTCTCGACTTTGCTGCTCCGGATGATTCCGGTAGCTTCTGCAAGACTGATTCCCTTAGGAGCGGTGACCAGATTCTCAGAAGTCATGACCTGAGCGACAGGAAGTGCCATATTGTCCTGGAAACGGAGGTCACGGTTCGTGATGATACCGATGAGGAAACCGTTGGAATCCACGACCGGAATGCCACCGATATGATGGAGAGCCATCATTCCCAACGCATCTCCTACCGTAGCTGTCGGAAGGATCGTGACCGGATCGTAGATCATGCCGTTCTCCGCTCTCTTTACGCGACGGACCTGCTTGATCTGCTCTTCAATGGTCATGTTCTTGTGGATGACTCCGATACCGCCGGCACGTGCCATGGCAATCGCGAGATCGGCTTCTGTAACCGTATCCATTGCCGCAGAAACGATAGGAGTCTTGAGTGAGATTTCACGAGTGAATCTGGTAGATACATCCACACTGCGAGGCAACACCTCAGAACGTGCGGGAATCAGCAAAACATCATCGAAAGTCAAACCTTCGGGAATCTGTGAGTTAACTAGTGTTTGCATCATGGATTAAAATTTGGCAAATATAATAATAATTTCTGTATTACAGCAGACGACCTTGCCAGGTATCTCGTCCTTCCAGCCGCTGTTCCAGCAGACGCAGCAGTTCCGCGTTCCGGATCAGCCCCCAAGGGGTCTCGTTCACGAATCTCGGCGGTACTTCCCCCACGAAACGTTCTATATAAAGGTCCGGCCTGAGCCGTTCCAGCAAGTCCACGAAAAAATCGATGTATTCTTCCAGCCCGAACGATACGAAATCCTCCTTTCTCTCCGCATATTCCTTTTCCATCCGCGTACCCTTGACTATCTGGAGCTGATGGAACTTCACCGAGCGGATAGGCAGCGCATTGATCCTGGAAGCGGCCTCCAGCATCATCTCCTTCGTTTCTCCGGGAAGCCCGAGAATGAAGTGCGCACCGACATCCAGCCCCCGTTCCGCCGTCATCTCCACCGCCCTCCTGGCCGTTTCGAAGTCGTGACCTCGGTTGATCCGGGCCAATGTGCTGTCGTAGCAGGACTCGATACCGTATTCCACGATCACCACCGGTTTCCTCACCGGGACCAATGGTCTCACGGCCCGCACCGCACCGGAAATTTCCTCCATCACCGGCTCTACAGACATATCCGGCATCATCCGGACCCAGTCTTTCAGAATCTTGCCCTGAGCCAGGTCCGCAAGATAATCCAACTTATCCTCATCGACACAGTCCGGTCGCGTGCCGATCACGACACCGACGACCGCCGGATGCGACAAGGCCTCCTCATAGAGGGCCTTGAGACGTTCCAGAGGAGCATAGGTATTGGAAAAAGATTGGAAATAAGCCAGATAATGGGTGGTGTTACGATACCGGACCTTATGAAAGCCGATCCCTTCATCCAGCTGACGGACCAATGATTTGCCCGCAGTGCTGTAAGCCGGGTGGAAAGCAGCGTTGTCGCAGTAAGTGCAACCGCCTCGACCGACCTTTCCGTCACGGTTCGGACAGGTGAAACCGGCATCCAGCACGATCTTCTGGAGGCGTTCCCCGTACCTTTCCTTAAAGTAACCGACAAAAGTGTTGTATCTCATATCAAACGACTTTTCAACTGCAAAGGTAGACATTATCGTCAAAAAGAAGAAATTTCGTATTTTTGCAAGATAACGGAAACTGCAGAATCATGAAAACAATCTTCACCAGTATAGCGGCAGCACTCGCCGCACTCCTTCTTTCTTCGCCTCTCCACGGTCAGGAGCAGGATGCGCCGAAGCGGATGGCCGTCGTGGAATTCTCGGCCAACTACATGAGGACAGCCCCGGATTATGAATCCGGACTGGAAACCCAGGAACTCATGGGAACAGTCGTGGAAATCCTGGAACAGGACCGCTACTGGCGACGGATCAGCACCCCTCAACCTTATACGGCCTGGACGACTTCCCTCGGCCTCATTGAAATGGATGAGAAGGAACTGGAAGCTTACGAGAAAGCCCCGAAATACATCTTCACAGCCCTGACCGGTCACCTCCACATCGCACCGGACCTTGATTCCGACGTGATCTGCGATCTCGTAGCAGGAGATGTGCTCCGTAAAGGACTTCGGAAAAACCGGCCTGAAAAAAAGGGATCCTGGGTAAAAGCGATCCTTCCTTCCGGCAAGAGCGGCTGGATCAGGAAACGGTCGGTAGAGGACCTGGATCAATGGACCGGACAGACTCGTCCGAGCGTGAGCGGGATGCTCCACGTTGCTGAGCTGCTGAACGGCACTCCTTACCTTTGGGGCGGAATGACCCCGAAAGGAGTCGACTGCAGCGGTCTCGTGAGGGTCTGCGCCATTCTGAACAACCTTTATCTACCGAGAAATGCCTCCCAGATGGTAAAATGCGGACAGGAAGTGCCGATGGAAGTGAACAAGACATTCTGGAATGAAGAGCGCCGACAGGACCGGGTTGCCTACAACCGGGAGATGCAGCAGAGAATCAGCCAGCTGAAACCGGGCGACCTCGTATTTTTCGGCTACCCGGCCGACGGCGAGCAGAAAGAACGCATCACCCACGTCGGCATCTACATCGGAGACCGTCATATCATCCATTCCTCCCATGCCGTCCGGAAGAATTCCCTGCTTCCCGAAGATGAGGATTTTTATGAGAATTCATACAAACTCATCAAAGCCAGACGATTGGATTTGGAACAACTTTAAAGAAATTTTACTAACTTTGCGTTCTATCAGAATAAAACACAATTTAATTTAAATAGAAATGAATCTTAGAGTAATCAAAAAAGACATCGAGTACTTCGTAGGTGAATTCATCGATGACTGCTCATTGTTCGTAGCACTTAACCCGCACAAAGACTCAGACAAGATTGCCGCTATCATTGACGAAGCTGTAGATCTTTACAATGATCTCAAGAACAAGATCAACCATCCGGAAGGAAACAAGAGAGCTTTCTACAACGGTATCCGCAAGGAAATGTTCGAGAAGATCGACGAACTGTGCGAAAAGCTCAGCGCTACTATCGTCAGCGAGAAATAATCCGGACAACATCGGTCAGGAAATAGAAAGAAGGTCTCCGATCTGATCGGAGACCTTCTTCATTTTCAAGCTCGGCAGCAGATCACGCTCCATAGACCGTTTTCCTAAGACTGGCGATCTTTTCGTCCAGCTGTTCAGGACGCTCGCTGCACATCACCCAGAGATCGATTCCCGGCCCTCCGGCATGATAGGACGGCTGATGATAATTTCTATCGCAGACGATGAATCCATTCCTTTCATAGTAACGGATCCGACGGATCGGCATCTCGCCGATAGCCGGTTCCACCTCCAGCAGCCTCAAGCCGTCAAGATGAACTGCCGACCAGTCCAGCACCTGCTGTCCGATCTTATGGTTGCGCATTTCCGCATGGACCGCCAGATGCTCCAGGTACCAGAAACCTTCCAGCCGCCAATACACGAACAGGCCGGAAAGCGTTCCGTCATGATATACTGCATTGAAATACATCCTATCTTCATGACGGACCAGTTCTTCCAGATCAGAGACCTCCCTCCTTTCCTCCAAAGGGAAAGCTTCTTCATACAGCTGCATCAGGATGCCGAAGTCCGCGCATTCCGGATGCGTGATTCTTTTCAATTCTATCATAACTTGATTTCAACGAATGGTACATGAACAGAGCTACCTGTTCTCGGCAAGGTGCTTCTCCCAAGCCCAGGCCGCCGCGAGGGTCTCTTCAACCGTACGCTCTGCCTTCCAGCCAAGTTTCTCATTGGCAAGTTTCGTGTCTGCCCAGATCGCCATGACATCACCTGGACGACGATCGACGAACTTGTAGTTCAGTTTCAGATTGTTCACCTTCTCGAACTTGGTGACCAGTTCATATACTGAAACCGGACGGCCGGTACCGACGTTGAAGATTTCGTATTCCTTCTCCATCTTGCCATTGACCATTCTGGAAACAGCGGCTACATGGGCCTTGGCCAGATCGACGATGTCGATGTAGTCACGGAGGCAGGTACCGTCTTCAGTCGGATAATCCTTACCGAAGATGCTCAGGCACTCTCTCTTGCCGATGGCTGTCTGCGTGATGAAAGGAACAAGGTTGTTCGGAACGCCACGTGGAAGTTCACCGATCAATGCGGACGGATGGGCACCGATCGGGTTGAAGTAACGCAGAGCGATTCCATGAATACCTTCATAAGCCTTCACGGAATCACGGAGGATGTCCTCACACATCTGCTTGGTGTTACCGTATGGAGAAGTGGACGGAAGGCGTGGAGTCTGTTCCGTTACCGGAAGAACCTCTGCCTCTCCATAGACCGTAGCTGAAGAAGAGAAGAGGACATTGCATCCGCCATGGGTCCTGGCAGCATCCAGCACATTCATGAAAGAGATCAAGTTGTTGGAATAATATTTCAATGGTTCCGCGACGGATTCACCGACAGCCTTGAAGGCCGCGAAATGAATGACCGCATCGATCTTGTAATCTGTAAACAGCTGGTCTACTGCAGCTTTGTCGCAGAAGTCCATCTTGATGAACGGAAGATCAGTTCTTCCTGTAATTTTCTTTACTCCCTCAAAGCAGGTGAGGTCACAGTTGGACATGTTGTCCGCTACGATGACGTCATAGCCGGCTTCGATCAGTTCAACCGTTACATGGCTGCCGATATAACCGGCTCCGCCTGATACCAAAACTTGTTTCTTCATATTTATATTTTATTGGATTACATCATGTTCCGAACTCACAAAGTTACAAAAAAATTGTATTTTTGCTGCTCTTAATGCAAATTTAGATGAAAAGACTTCTTTCCTTCACCATAGCTGCGGCCTTGGGCACATTCCTTCTTTCCGCCCAGCCGGAAAAACGGATGTCCGGAACGACACCGCTCCAGAACATCGCGGAAACCTTCAACCGTTCAGAAGCCGTCTCACACGCCGTCACAGGCCTCTGTGTCCTGACTTCAGACGGAGATACTCTGGTAGCCTGGAACGCGCACCAACGGATGATCCCCGCTTCCAACATGAAACTGCTCACGACCGGAACCGCCCTTCTGGCACTCGGACCGGAGTACAGCTACACGACCCGCATCGGATACAGTGGAAGCATCGAGAATGGAGTTCTGAAAGGTGACCTCTACCTGATCGGTGGCGGAGACCCTACCTTAGGTTCCCATGACCGCATCGCCCCGGCCCTGAGCCAGACCTTCAAGACCTGGCAGGACTTCCTGCTGGAAGCAGGAATCGAAAAGATACAAGGCCACATCATCGGTGACGGATCCTGGGCAGAAGCCATGCCGGAACACGGTTCCTGGTCCTGGAGTGACCTCGGCACCTATTACGGCACCGGTGTATCCGGACTGAACTTCTTCGAGAACATCCTGGCTTTCAACGTCAGCCACGGCAGTAAACCGGGCAGTCCAGTCCAGATCAGGCAGACCTACCCGCAGACTTCATGGATGAATTTCAGAGCGACCTGCACGACCGGAGAGGCCGGTACTGGAGACCAGCTCTATCTTTATACGACAGATCTCGATGAAAATGCAGAATTCAGAGGAACCTTCGCCGTCGATCGGCAGACAAAGACCATCGAATGCAGCAACAAGTTTCCGGAATACACCTGTGCTGTCTATTTCAAGAACTGGCTGCAGGCACGTGGAATCAGCTGCAGCGGTGGAGCAGCCGACCTGGGTTACGTTTTCAACAAGAAAGCCCTGGAGGCCCGCAACAAGCTCAAGCACGGAGATGCTTCCGCAGCAGGAAGCATCGGACGGGTCGCTGGAGAGAAGGCGGACAGCATCACCATCATCGGCAAGACACAGTCCCCTTCATTGGCCCAGATCGTGACCACGACGAATCACAAAAGCAACAATCTCTTCGCGGAGGTTCTTTTCCTGACCTTGGGCAAGGAATTCAAGAACTCTTCCACTTACGAGATTTCCGGACAGATAATGAAGGAAACCTTGGAGGACCTGCCGGGCTGTGATCCGGAAGAACTGTACATCACTGACGGCAGCGGACTGAGCCGCGAGAATTTCGTTTCACCAGCTTTCCTGGCTTCCTACCTGAAAGCCCTGCTGGACACGCCAGCCCGCGACGTCTTCCTCAACAGTCTGCCGACCCCATCCAGCGAAGGAACCATGCAATTCTTCATGAACAATTACCCAGAACCGCTCCAGAACAGGATCCGGCTCAAGAGCGGTTCCATGAACGGAGTACGCTGCTACAGCGGCTACATCCTACCGTCCGTGAAGGGTGCGCCGACCATCTGCTTTTCCATCATGGTAAACAATTTCACGGCTCCTCAACGCCAGGTACAGAAGGAAATCGAGAAAGTGATCGCCAAACTGGCACAGCAGAACTAATTTCTGAAAAGATCACGGCAGAGGGCCGGAATATCGGCTACCTTCACGACCTGGATTCCCTCTGCAGAGACATCCGCCGCATTGAACGAGGAAATGTAGATTTTCTTGAAACCGAGTCTTCCCGCCTCGACGATCCGGCGCTCCATCTGGGATACCGGACGGATTTCTCCACTCAATCCCACCTCTCCGGCAAAGCAGACATTGGCCGGAATCGCGAAATCGAAATTCGAGGACAGGACCGCACAGACGACCGCCAGATCACAGGCTGGATCAGCTACCTTGAGTCCCCCGGCCATGTTCAGGAAGACATCCTTGACACCCAGCTTGAAACCGGCACGTTTCTCCAGCACCGCCAGCAGCATGTTCAGACGACGCACGTCGAAGCCTGTCGCACTGCGCTGCGGAGTTCCGTAGGCGGCTGAACTGACCAGAGCCTGCACCTCGATGAGCAAAGGACGTGTTCCATCCAGCATTGCGCAGACCGCCACTCCGCTGAGGCCTTCCTCGTGCATCGGAATAAGCATCTCCGAAGGATTGCTGACCTCCCGGAGTCCTTTGCCGGTCATCTCGAAGACCGCAAGTTCCGCTGTCGAGCCGAAACGGTTCTTGATGCTTCGGAGCAGACGGTAAGTACCACGGTTGTCTCCTTCGAACTGCAGGACCACATCCACGATGTGTTCCAGAATTTTCGGACCGGCGATACTGCCTTCCTTCGTGATATGACCGATCAGCAGGACCGGAATGCCCGTCTGTTTCGCGAAACGCAGCAGCAGCGCCGCCGTTTCCTTGATCTGGCTGACGGAGCCGGGAGAAGATTCCGCCATCTGGGTGTACATGGTCTGCACGGAGTCCACGACCATCAGGTCCGGTTGAAGTTCCCGTGCTTTCTTCAGGATGGTCTCCATGAGTGTCTCACTATAAATGTAGCAGTTGCTGGCATCCCCACCGATACGGGAGGCACGGAGCTTCACTTGCCGGACACTTTCCTCACCGGTCACATAAAGCGTCTTGAGCGATGGACAGGACAAAGGAATCTGCAAGGAAAGAGTGGATTTTCCGATACCCGGTTCTCCACCGATCAGGACCAATGAGCCCGGGACCAGTCCGCCGCCGAGGATACGGTCGACCTCCGCATTGTTCAGGGAAAACCTGTTTTCTTCCGAACTGTCCACCTCCGAGAGGAGCACCGGCTCCGAACTGCCCCCGGGAATTTCCGTTCCGGCTCTCCGGTCTGCACTTTTCCCCACGACCTTGGTTTCCTCCACCAAGGTATTCCATTCGCCGCACGCCGGGCAACGTCCCATCCATTTCGGATATTCGTTGCCGCAATTGGTACAGAACCATGCTGTCTTCGTCTTCGCTGTCGCCATGTCTTATCGTTCTAAGTTGAATACTTCCATATCTTTGATCACTCCGGCTTCGATCTTGAAACGGAGCGCCGTCCGGATCAGGTGGAACCCCTGAATGCCGGCCGCTCCCGGATTGATGACCAGCATCTTCCTCCGAGTGTCGTTCACCACCTTCAGGATGTGCGAATGCCCGCAGACGAAAATGTCCGGATGATACTTGTCAATGAGCTGACGAGCCTTCGGATCGTACCGTCCGGGATAACCGCCGATATGCGTCATCAGGACCTTCAGCCCTTCACATTCGAAGAAACGGTAGAGCGGATAGGTGAAGCGGAGATCATAGTTGTCGCAGTTGCCGGCCACACCGACCAAAGGTTTGAAAGCCGCGATCTCCGCAGCCAGGTCCATTCCTCCGCCGAAATCACCGGCATGCCAGATCTGGTCCACCGGTTCCAGGAAGTCCCGGAACTGCGGATCGAAGACGCCGTGCGTATCTGAAATCACTCCTATATACATATCCTGCCGTTTTTCCTCACAAATTTAATATATTTGCAGCAAAATCAGCTACAATCTTATGGAACTGTTCTATTCGCGCGATATCGACGGCACGCTCTGCCGTCTGGACAAAGATGAATCCACCCACTGCATCAAGGTACTCCGTCACCGCTGCGGCGACGAGATCCACGTCATTGACGGAGAAGGCACCCTCTATCATTGCCGTCTGACCGATGACAACTGGAAAGGCGCGGAAGCCATCGTGGAAAGTACGGAAGAAAACTGGGGCAGCCATCCCTACTCGCTGACCCTCGCCGTCTGTCCGACCAAGAATTCGGACCGGTATGAATGGTTCTGTGAGAAAGCCTGCGAGGTAGGCATGGACCGGGTCGTTCCGGTCATCGGAGATCATTCCGAACGCAAGGTCTTCAAGAAAGAAAGAGTGGAGAAGATTCTGGTTTCCGCGGCCAAGCAGTCGCTCAAAGCCGCCATTCCGACCGTCACGGACCCATTGACCGTGAAAGAATTCATCCGGCAGGCCGGAACTACCTCTGGAGAAGCGCTCAGACTCATTGCCTATTGCTTCGAGGACGAAACGCATCCCCGCACCTCCATCAAGACGGCGCTCGAAGGATTCCAAGGACAGGAAATCATCGTCCTCATCGGGCCGGAAGGAGATTTCTCTCATGAAGAAGCGGCACTGGCTCTTGCACAGGGCTTCATTCCCGTTCATCTCGGGGCTTCACGGCTGAGAACAGAAACAGCCGCCTTGACAGCGGCTGAAGCAGTATATTTCAACTATCTGTAGGTTTCCCTTATTTGCGGATGATCTCGATCGTCGAATCCAGTCCCACTTTCAGAATGGAAGAGGACTTGCCGGTGGCATGCGCTTCCAGGGATGGATCCACGCAATAGTCCACGGCCTCACGGATGGCCGGCGAAATCTCGCTGAAATTCTTAGGAGTAGGTTCCCCGGAAATGTTGGCCGAAGTCGACACGATCGGACGGCCGAGCTTGTAAGCCAGTTTCTGGCAGAATTCCATCATCGGAATACGGATACCGACCGTTCCGTCCTGAGCCACGACGTTGTGGGCCAGCACCTGCTTGCAGGCAGGCTCTCCTTCCGCACCGGAACGGGCACCCGGATAGATGATCGTCATCGGACGGTCATTGACCTCAACCAGCTGGATCGCCATTTCAGGGATTTCCTGCACATAGCGGGCAACCATATCCAGGTCGCTGGCCAGCAGTACCAATGATTTGCTGTCCGAACGATGCTTGATCGCATAGATCTTCGCGACAGCTTCGGGATCGGTCGCATCACAACCGAGCCCCCATACGGTGTCCGTCGGATATAGCAGGACACCACCGGCTCTGAGCACTTCAAGAGCATTCTTCAATTCATTCTCCATCATATCAGGAAATAAGTAGTTACAGGATAATGGTCAGAATACCCGATTTTCGGGATATCGTGACCGCATACAGTATAATGTTCCGGGAACAAGGCATAGTCGATTCTCAACGCCGGCCAGAGGAAGCGGTAGGTTGCGCCGAAACCTGTTCCAGCCTCCACGAAAGCATCCTGACGACCTTTCATGAGCCTGTTATAGGTATAGGACATCGGAGAATCGTTGAAATCTCCGCAGACGATGGAAGGCAGTTCGCTGGAGAAGATGCTGTCCATCACCCGGTTCACCTGTGCAGGACGACGGCTGATGGAAGCCTCCAGCTTGTCTCCTGTCTCCTTCAAGGCCTTCTCATGGTCATTGGCCAATGACTTGATCAGGTGAGGCAGAGAAATGTTGTAGCTTTCAAAATGGCAGTTGTAGATCCGGAAGATCCCCTTCTCCGTACGGATGTCCGTATAGATAGCCATGTTCGCGCTTTTCTCGAATTTGATCTTACCGCCGCCGACAATCGGAAATCTGGACAAGGTCACGTTGCCGAAAGCACCGTGCCGGCCTTGGGCCAGATAATATTTGAAATGGTAACCGGGCATCCTGGACTTGAAGTAAGCCCTTACCCGGTCCACGTTTTCCAGCCAGACTTCCTGAAGACAGATCAGATCAGGGTCCTGTTCCTGAAGCCAGGCATAGACTTCCTGAGCACAGATTTCCTGCCCTTTCCGGTCCTCATCGCTGGAGAAGCGACCGACATTCCAGGACACCAGCTTGATCCGGTCTTCCTCTTCCGTAGCCGGGCCGCAGTCCGATTCACCGGAGAACTGCACATATCGACCGACATAGAACAGGGCGGGAAGCAAAGCCAGCAGCGGAATGAACAGTGATTTCGATTTCCTGCTGAGCGCCCAGCACAGCAGGACCACATTGATCAGCGCCAGCGGAATGAAAGCCAGACCGAAAATGGTCAGCAGCCAGTAATGTTCAGGATTCAGGTAGGAAAAAAGGTAAGACAAGACCAGCAAGGCAGCCATGATGATCATGGCTGTTCTGGAAGTGACGACATAGAAGATGTTCCGGAACTTCCCTCCCTTCACTTCCTGCCCTTTTCTGCGGGCTGGCTTCGAGGACTGCTGCCTGGCTTTTTTCCTACGCTCTGCCATGAGGCATCATCTGTAATCGTACAAGGTATGCTTCTTCTTCCAATACAGAATGATCAGCCAGCCGAAAAGCATACCGCCCAGATGAGCGAAATGCGCCACGCCGACCTGTGTTCCGGTCAGACCGAAGAAGAGCTCGATGACCGCGAAGATGATGACGAACCATCTGGCCTTCATCGTGATCGGAGGAAAGACCAAGGTCATCTCTGAATCCGGATAAAGCATGGCATAGCCCAGAAGAAGACCGTAGATCGCTCCGGATGCGCCCAAGGTCGGAACGTATTCCACCGCCATCAAGGACTCGATGCCCATGAGGACATCCAGATACTGTGCTCCCATGTGCAGCAGAGCGGCGCCCAGACCGGTCGCGAAATAGAAGAAGGTGAACTTCTTCGGTCCCCAGACCCTTTCCAGTACACTTCCGAAGATCATCAACGTGTACATGTTGAAGAAAATATGGAAGAAGTCACCGTGCATGAACATGTGGGTGACGATCTGCCAAGGTTTGAAGAAATCGGATGTCGGGAAGAACATGGCGAAATAAGTGATCATGAATTCCGGTTTAAGAATTTTCATGATCCAGATCAGAACATTGATGATGATCAGGTTCTTCGTGACATTTGGTACATTCAATCTCATTTTCTATCAGAATAATTTGTCAATATCTTCCAGGTTCATCAGGGAAATCACCCTTTGACCTGAATTCGTGAATTCCGGATTCTCGCAGCTGAGGAGGGTCTCCATCAGCTTCTGCGCCTCCGAAGTATTGGTGACGGTGGAATTGCTCACCGCACCGAGTTTGGCCAGCCGACCGGCCAGGTTCGCGGAAACGATTTCCGGAAGACTGCCCATATTGTCAGAAAGGATGAGCAGCAGGTCCTGGACCATCGTCTGCACCTTTCCCGGCTCTGCCGAGTACCCCTCCGGCACGCCGTTGACCACGATCGTATCCGTTCCGAACGGACTGATGTCGAATCCCATCTTGGCAAGAGCCTCCGCATATTCCTGAAAGAGGCACATGTTCTCGACGCCGACATAGACCGAGACCGGGAAGAGGGATATCTGGGTGACATGTCCGTTCTTCGACACGGCGGTCAGGAACTTGTCGAAAAGGATCCGTTCCACCGCTCTCCGGACATTGATGATCATCACGCCCGTACGGGAATTCGTGACAATATATTTCCCCTGGATCACCAGCACGGAATGGAAAGGCAGTATCCTGTCTTCAAAAAGTTTGCCGTAATCGTCTTTCTTCTCGACGGCAGCCCCCGGATTGAAGTTGCCATAAGCCGGCTGCGGCCCGTACGGCATCGGATCAGGAACTCCACCATAATACGGGTCCATGCTTCCGGACATTCCGACAGGCATTCCTCCCGGCATTCCGACAGGTGCCATCCGGTCCGGAATCGTCTCCATCCCTGCCATCGCAGAAGGTTTTCCTCCCGGCAAAGTATTCATGAAAGGGGATGGCTCTGACGGGAAACCGTCATTATCAAAAGGATTGTAGGTATCGTCGACTGTCGCCTCAGGAGCCTGAAGCGGACGGAATTCCGCATCATTCTTCGTCAGGGCCGGAATGTCAATGAGACCTTCGGTATCGAAATCTATGGCATCCCCGAAGGAATTCTTACCCAGGCATTCGCGGATACAGGCCATCAGGACCTGAAAGATCACGCTGTCGTTCTCGAACTTGATCTCGGTTTTCGTCGGATGAATATTCACATCCACTGTCGACGGATCCACATCCAGATAGAGGAAATAGGTCGGAGTGACCCCTTCCGGAATCAGATGTTCATAAGCCTTCATCACGGCCTTGTGGAAATACGGGCTGCGGAAGAACCTGCCGTTGACGAAAAGATACTGATTACCCAGACTTTTGCGAGCCATGTCCGGACGGCCGACGAAACCAGTCACATTGATGACATTCGTAGAAGTGTTCACATCGACCAGTTCATTGGCCACCCCGCTTCCGAGCAGATCCAGAATTCTGAATTTCAACGACTTTGCCGGTTTCAGGACATAAATATCCTTACCGTTATGCTGGAGAGAGAAGCCAATCTGAGGACGGGTCAGCGCGATGTGGATGAACTCCGTGACGATATGCTTGAACTCGACATTGTCGGATTTCAGGAATTTCCTTCTGGCAGGCACATTGTAGAAAAGGTTGCGGACTGAAAAGTTCGATCCGATCGGAGCTGCAGTCTCTTCCGTAGAAACATGCTGCGAGTCCGCAAATTCCACCTGGACGGCCGTTTCCTGATCTTCCGTACGGGTTACCAGGGTCACCTCCGCAACCGCAGCGATGGAAGCCAGAGCCTCTCCACGGAATCCGAAGGTCGTGATATCCATCAGGTCTTCCGCCTCAGCGATCTTGGAGGTGGCATGACGTTCAAAACAGAGGACTGCCTGATCGGGAGTCATTCCTTTGCCGTTGTCGATGACCTGGATCAACGTTCGTCCGGCATCCGTAATGATGACCGCAATCTGATCCGCTCCGGCATCGACAGAGTTCTCCATCAGTTCCTTCACTACTGAAGCCGGTCTCTGGACCACTTCTCCAGCAGCGATCATGTTCGCTATATTGCTCGGTAATATCCTGATATCCATCTTTTGCCTCCGTCAATTCCAAAGGGTTGAAAAAATCTTCACAGCATAGATCAGCACCACGAAGAAGAGGATGAGAGAGAAAATGCCGATGACGCTCTGCGCCTTTCCTACGGTTTTCCTGCCTTCATTGCCGGTCATGCTCCCCCTCAGATAGGATCCAGGGACATAATTTTCATTCTTCCGGGCTTCCGTACCATCTACATGGCCGAATTTCTTCTTGAGTTCCTCCTTCTCCGGATCATAATATCTAGGTTTATAACTGAAGACCTTGTGGTCCTGCGAACCGAAAAAACCAAAATTGAATGCCATAGTAAACTCCTTTTATAACAGACCACAAATTTAGCGATTTTTATTCGTATTTTTGTGGAAATGTTGATAACTTGAAGATTATGGAATACAGGATCGGAAACGGATATGATGTACATGCCCTGGCAGAAGGGCTTGAAATGTGGTTAGGAGGCGTCAGGATCGCCTCTTCCTGCGGTTTCGTCGCTCATTCCGACGGAGATGTCGCCATCCACGCGCTTTGTGACGCCCTCCTCGGAGCCCTGGCACTGGGAGATATCGGAAAACATTTCCCGGATACCTCAGCGGAATACAAAGGAATCGACAGCAAGATCCTGCTGGCCAAGGTCATGGAACTGATCCGCAAAGAAGGATGGGATATCGCCAATGCAGACCTGACCATCGCTATGCAGAAGACCAAGCTGTCCCCCTACATTCAGCAGATGCGGGAATGTCTGGCCAGAGTCATGGTCATCCCGGCAGAAAAGATTTCCGTCAAGGCCACGACGACCGAAAGACTCGGTTTCGTCGGCAGAAGCGAAGGATGCGAGACCTATGCAGTCGTCCTGCTCCAGCGATGAAATGCGCCGTTTGAAATCGAGAAAACCGGCTTCCAGACACAGGAAACCGGTTTTTCAATTTCAGGAAAGATTGAATTCCTAGATATACTTGAATTCAAGGTAGCTTGCGCCGAGCTCGTCATCGAAACTGCCGCCGATGAAACCGACCAGATCCCCTTTCTGGAGTCTGCCCTCCTCCATCAGGATCCTCGTGCAGACATTGACCATATCTTCCTTGGAATTAGGAACATCGATCTGATAAGCGAAGGTTCCATAGACCAGCGCCATCTCTCTCATCGTGAAATCACGGTAGCACATCGTGTAGATCGGCACGGATGGTCTGAACTCAGCCAGATAACGGCCGGTACGTCCGCTCCAGGTATCGACGATGACCGCCTTGATCGGAAGTCTTGGAATATCCTTCACGAGATTGGAAGCGAGCGCCGCAGCGATCGGCTTCTGGGCACCGGTCATGACATATTCCAATGATTCCTGCTGGAAAAGTGAAGAATGTTCGGTCTCGATAGCGACTTTGGCCATGGTAGCGACAGCCTCCACCGGATATTTACCGAAAGCGGTCTCACCACTCAACATGATGGCATCCGTACGCTGGAAGATCGCATTGGCGATATCGGTCACCTCAGCACGCGTCGGTCTCGGATTCTCGATCATACTGTGCAGCATCTGAGTCGCGATGATGACCGGTTTACGATGAGTACGGCATTTATGCACGATCTCGTGCTGCAAGATAGGAATACGCTCTGCCGGAATCTCCACGCCGAGGTCACCACGAGCGACCATCACGCCATAGCAATGGTCCAGAATCTCTTCCAGATTGTCCACTCCCTGCTGGTTCTCGATCTTGGAGACCAGTTTGATATGACTTTTCCGCTCATCAAGAATCGTCTGGATCTCCATCAGGTCCTCCTTGTTGCGGACGAATGAATGAGCGATGAAATCGACATTGGCATCGATCGCCCAGTTCACGAATTTCTTGTCTTTTTCGGTAAGCGCCGGCAGATTGATGTGCACATTCGGCACATTCACGCTCTTGCGGCCCTTGATGACACCATCATTCTGCACACGGCAGAGCAGACGGTCCTCTTCCTTGACGACGACGAAGAGATCGACTGCACCGTCATCGATCAGGACATGCGCTCCTTCCGGAACATCTTTGACGAAACTGGCACAGTTCGTATGAAGACATTTATTGGTACAATTGGCCGTATGGTCACGATAGATGGAAACCTCATCACCGATCTTGACCGGGAAACCGACCGATCCCTCCATCGGGGTGAGACGGACTTCCGGACCTTTCGTATCGATCAAGATGGCAATCTTGTCTGAAACCGCTCTGATATTGTCCACAACTCTCTGTGCACCTTCCAAGGTTGCATGGGCCGTATTGATTCTAGCTACATTCATTCCGTTTTCAAACAGTTTTCGAATAAAACTGACCTCACAATTGATGTCGGAAACCGTACAAATGATCTTTGTCTTCTTCTGTATCATACACTTAGTTTATTTATAGTCACTAAAGTACCTAATTAAAGGAAATTTTTACCAAGTGCAAATTTACTAAAAAGGATACAATCTCCTTATATTTTTTTACCTTTGTACCAAAACAGACATTTAAAATACACTTTAATACAATTTTCAACATGAAAAAAATTTTGCTTACAATGATCGCGGCATTGGCAGTGACCTTTGCCGCACAGGCTCAGCCAAAAGGACTGGGTGCAACCCTCGGTTACAACATGAACATTTCTTACCAGCACACCGTACACAACAGTGACTTCATCGAGACTTCACTCGGAACTGCAGGCTTTGAAAGCCTTGACATCTATGCAGGCTACAACTTCATGATCGCTCAGCCAGCATGGACCAGCAGAGGAGAATGGGGCTTCTACGCAGGTCCTGGTCTCGCCATGGGTACCGGTTTCGATGACGGCTATGCTTTCTCACTCGGATTCACGGCTCAGGTCGGCCTCGAGTATACCTTCTGGTTCCCGCTCCAGCTTTCACTTGACCTCCGCCCAAGATTCGGCTTCATCGTTGGTGCTGACCATGTATGGTTCCACGAGAGTGCGCTTTACGGTTTCACTCCGACACTTTCCATCAGATACAGATTCTAATCTAACCTATCAAAATAGCAGAGGCTGGCTCCATCATCGAGTCAGCCTCTTCCTTTTTACCCCGACCGGTAAGAAACAGCGCGCAAAAAAAAGCAGGACCGGTTCATTCCAGTCCTGCTTTTCATTCATATGGCCGTTGATTCCCGGCTTATACGAGTCCGGAGAATCCCATGAAGGCCATCGCAAGGATACTTGCTGTGATCAAAGCGATAGGAATACCTTTGAAGGATTTCGGTACGTTATTCAGGGACAGCTGCTCGCGAAGACCGGCGAACAGGATCATGGCCAGACCGAAACCTACTGAGGTCGCGAAGGCATAGACGACAGACTCGCCGAGATTGAGCATGTGAGGTTCAGCACCGCCGAAAGAAAATTCTTTCTGCACAACGGTCAGAGCGACACCCAGAACCGCACAGTTCGTCGTGATCAGCGGAAGGAAGATACCGAGCGCAGAATAGAGCGACGGACTGATCTTCTTCAAGATGATCTCCACCATCTGAACCAGACCGGCGATCACGAGAATGAAGGAAATGGTCTGCATGAACTCGATACCGAGCGGAGCGAGGACATACTGCTGGAGCAGATAAGTCACTGTCGTGGAAAGCGTGATGACGAAACAAACGGCACCGGACATGCCGGCTGCAGTACTCAACTTGTTGGAAACGCCGAGGAACGGACAGATTCCCATGAACTGCGACAACAGGATATTGTTGACGAATATCGCAGAAATGATGATCAATATATATTCCATGATTTACTCTCCTTTCTTAGCGGTTATTTTTCTGAACAGGACAATGAGATAGCCCAGAACCATGAACGCACCCGGTGCGAGCACGAACACGAGGATGTTTCCCTGCTCCGGCAGAATCTTCATGCCGAAGAAGGAACCGGCTCCGAGCAGTTCGCGGACCATACCGAGAATGGTCAGGGACATGGTGAAACCGAGGCCGATACCGAGACCGTCACAGGCGGAATCGATCACCGAATTCTTGTTGGCGAAGGCCTCTGCACGTCCAAGGACGATACAGTTCACGACAATGAGCGGGATGAACAGGCCCAAAGTTTCATAGATGGCCGGGGTATAGGCTTTCATCAGGAACTCGAGCACCGTCACGAAAGTGGCGATGACGACGATGTAAGCCGGGATACGGACCTTGTCCGGAACATAAGGGGCGATGGCGGAAATGGCCATGTTCGAAAGCACAAGGACGAACAAGGTCGCCAGACCCATACTCATACCGTTGATGGCAGATGTAGTGGTCGCCAAGGTCGGGCACATACCCAACAGGAGAACGAAAGTAGGGTTCTCCTTGATGAGCCCTTTTGTTATAAGTTTGAATTTATTCATTTCTACTCCTCCTCATTAACTTTTGTTTCCTGCTGACCGGCTTCAGCCGTTGCCTGTTCCGGCTGACCTTCAGCCTTGATCTCCTGAAAGACCTCGACAGCAGTCTCCAGCGCTTTCAGATAAGCCCTTGAAGTGATGGTCGATGCCGTGATGGCATCGAAGTCTCCCTGATCCTTCTTCACGGCCAGTTTCTTCTGCGCAGGATCCACGTTCTTGAACTGATCTGCAAAGACAGCTTCCGTACATTTCGCTCCAAGTCCTGGAGTCTCACTCTGTGACAATACGGAAGTATTGTAGATGATGCCGTCTGCAGTGATGCCGACCATCACTTTCAGCGCGCCACCGAATCCGACGGATCTGGACTCTATGGCATAGCCGACCAGAGCGGCGTTGTCATCAAAAGCTCTGTAATAAGTGAATCCCTTTCCTTTGACCTCGATCTTCAGGTCCTTGTCCACTCTGGAGAATGATGGAAGCACCTTGCTGATCGCTGCGGTCGTCTTGTTCTCGGAAGCGACCTCTATCGGCGCCTTGGTCAATGCGTAGACACCTGCAAGCAAGCCGGAGCAGACCAGACAGATGACCAGCAGACAAAGGGTCATGTTCTTCAATGATGATTTCAATGCCATAACTTAAGCCCTCCCATATTTTTTAGTGTGACAGAATCGGTTGATGAGCGGAACGACCGCATTCATCAGCAGGATAGCGAAGGACATTCCTTCAGGATATGCTCCGAAGTAACGGATCAGCATCGTGATGATACCGATACCGACACCGAAGATGACACCGCCCATGCTGCTCATAGGAGAAGTCACATAATCCGTTGCCATGAAGACTGAACCCAGCAGCATACCGCCGGTAAGGATGTTGAAGAGCGGATCCGTGTACTGTGAAGGGTCTACCAGCCAGAAGATGCCGGAGAAGACGACGACAGTAGCCAGGATGGACAAGGTGATGTACGGCCTGATGACCTTGCGGGCCAGGAGATAGCCGAAACCGAAGAGGATGGCAATGGCTGAAAGTTCACCCATTGAACCGCCCATTCCGATGAAGAGCCTGTCCAGGTAAGAGAAATCCGCATATGCCGCGATATCCTGAAGACCAGCACCGGTCATGAGCCCTTCCTTCACGGCACCTAATGAGGTGGCGCCGGTAACAGCGTCAGCGGAAGCGAAGCCCCAGGCACCGGCTATGGAAGAAGGATGCGTCCAGTTGGTCATATAGGTAGGGAAAGAAATCAGCAGGAACACACGTCCGACAAGAGCCGGGTTGAAAAGGTTCTGGCCGATTCCGCCGAAAGTCATCTTGGCGACACCGATCGCGACGATCGCGCCGATGAAGACCACCCACCATGGAGTGGATACCGGAAGATTGAGAGCCAGGAGGATACCTGTGATGACTGCAGACCAGTCACCGATAGTTGAAGGTCTCTTCAACAGGAATCTGGTGATCAGATATTCCAATGCTACACAAGAGGCCACACTCACACCGAGAACCAGCAGCTCTTTCCAGCCGTAGAAGACCACGGAAACGAAAACTGCAGGTATCAAAGCGATCACGACATCACGCATGAGACTCTTGGTAGAGTTCGATGAGTGATGGTGAGGAGCTGGGGAAACCAATAATGTATTGTTCATTTCTTTTAACTTTTTTCAATTGATTATTTTCTAGGCGCACGTGAACGGATGATCTTGATCACATCACCTTTCGCGATACGGATGATGTCCAGAAGCGGAATGTTCGCCGGACATGAATACAAGCAGCATCCGCACTCGATACAATCCTGCACTGCGTTCTCTTCCAGTTCATCGAACATGCCGTTGCGGGCATATTTCTGGAGCAGGAACGGTTCCAGTCCCATCGGACAGGCTTCTGAACACTTGCCGCAACGGATGCAGGCAGACTCGACGCCTCTCTCGGTCTTCTCTCTGGTGAAATAGAGCAGAGAAGAAGAACCTTTCACGGTAGTCGCATCGAGGTTCGCGATGGCCTTGCCCATCATAGGACCGCCGCTGATGATCTTGGCGGCATCTTCCGGAACTCCACCGGCCACTTCCGCGATGTAGGAAAGCGGAATACCGATACGGAACAGGTAGTTGTGCTGCTTATCGACCGGAAGCGTGTTGCCGGTAACGGTCAGCACGTTGGTGATGAGCGGTTTGTTCTTCTGTACAGCTTCATAGACAGCCAGGGAGGTCGCTACGTTCTGTACGACGGCACCGACATCGATCGGAAGTCCCATGGACTTCACCTGACGTTTCATCACAGCATCGATGAGCTGTTTCTCACCGCCCTGCGGATATTTCTTCTTGAGGACCTGGACCGTGATGCCGTCATAGCCTTTGCAGCCGGCCTGCAGTTCGGCGAGGGCTTCATTCATCTTCCTGATAGCCTCAGGTTTGTTCTCCTCGATACCGATCACGGCCGGGCATCCGCCGAGCACCTGCTTCATGATAGCGGCACCGATGATGATTTCCTTGCTTCTCTCGAGCATGATCCGGTAATCGGAGGTCAGATAAGGCTCACATTCCGCACCGTTGAGAATGAGGCAGTCTGCCTTCTTTCCCGGAGGCGGACAGAGTTTCACATGCGTCGGGAAGGTAGCACCACCCAGACCCACGACTCCATTGGCCTTGATCTTGTCCAGAATGGCCTTGTTGTCTTCAGGTATGGCAGTGACGAGGGTATCTGAAAGGTCAATGCCTTCCATCCACTCATCACCTTCCACTTCGATCTCGATATGCATCACCTCACGACCGGCGAGGTCCTTGCGAGGAGCGATCTTCCTGACGGTTCCGGAAACGGAGGAATGCACGAAGGCGGAGATGAAGCCTGCCGGTTCTGCGATCACCTGGCCGACCTTGACCTTGTCTCCTGCCGCGACGATCGGAGTTGCCGGAGCACCGAGGTGCTGGGCCATTGAAATATATACGGTTTTCGGAAGAGGAAGTACCTCTATCGCGCAATCTTTTGAAATCTTACTGTCAGCGGGATGTACACCGCCGATTGAGAATGTCTTCATCATAAGGCTACTCCTTCTTTGTTTCAGCTGCCGGAGCGGCTGGTTCCACTTTCTTTTCCTCAGCCGGCTTCGCTGCTTCCGGAGTCTCCTCCTTTGCAGGAGCGGCAGACGGTTTATCTGCCTCTGCGGCCTTTGCAGCCTTCGCGAGCAAGGCTTTCCTTACTTTCTCTGCCTTTTCCGGATCCATGGCGGCAAGTTTCGCTTCCATGGCGGCATCGATCACCGGAGCTTTCGGAGCTGCTGCCGGAGCGGCCGGCTTCTCAGCTACTGGTTTCTCGACAGCCGGCTTCTCAGCTGCAGGTTTTTCCGGAGCGACTTTCGGAACAGGGAAATTGACCGCGTGAATAGCGCCTGTCGGGCAGACTGCAACACACTTCTTGCACATCCTGCACTTCTCATAGTCGATGTAAGCCACATTGTTCTCGACCGTGATCGCGCCGAACGGACAAGTCTTCGCGCAGAGACCGCAGCCGATACATGCCGCCTTGCAGGCCTTCTTCGCTACGCCGCCCTTATCGTGATTGACACAGGAAACATAGACTCTCATGTTCCTTCTGCCTTTATTTCTCAGTTCAATGATATTGTGAGGACATGCCTTGACACAGGCGCCGCAGGCCGTACATTTCTCCTCATCCACAACCGGAAGTCCGGTTTCAGGATCCATGGAGAGCGCTCCGAACTGACAGACGGACACACAGTCTCCGCAACCGAGACAGCCATAAGCACAACCGGTATCACCGGTATAGAGCTGGGCTTTCACACGGCAAGACTGGTAACCACCGTACTCATTGGTCTTGGGACGGTTGGCACACGTACCGTTACATCTCACGACCGCTACCATAGGAGTCTTTTCCTTGACTTCCATCCCGAGGACAGCCGCAACCTTCTTCATCACCTCATTACCTCCTACAGGGCAGTAGTTGTTGTCAAGGTTAGGTGCTTCCACGCACGACTGTGCGAATGCACGACAACCGGCAAAGCCACAACCTCCGCAGTTAGCACCAGGCATAACCTTCTCCACCTCGTCGATTCTAGGGTCTTCCTCGACCTTGAACTTCTTTGCGACAAGGTAAAGAACTACTGCTAAGATAATACCGAGACCTGTAATTATCGCAATAGTCCAGATAATTGTTTGAGTCATCTTAAAATGATTTAAAGTAAGTTAATTATTTCTCCTTTATGTAGAAGGAGAATTCGTTAGATAATTTTTCCCTGAAGATATATATCAAGCCATAATACAGCGCGACCCCTCCTATCGCAACAAGACCGCGCATCAATTCATTCCCTATCAGTACTGACAAAGATAGTATTAAAATCATTAAAATGATCAAAGGAATGACGTAAGAAATCCATACCGCCTTCAGGCCCATGGATTTCTTGGTAAGCACCCTGACTTCATCCCCCACGGCATACTCTGCATAGGGATCTGTCGGAACCATGATGATCTTGTCCTGCTGGTCGGCCATCCCGCACATCGCCTTGGCATGGCAGGCCTGACAGGCAGAGGTCACCAGAATCTTAACCGTCGTGAAAGACGGATCGATCGCAATGATTTCACCAAGATGTGAAATCTCATCTTTTCTAGCCATAAAAATTTTCATTTGCTGACCCGGGAGCTGAACTCGTGCTTCAGACCGGACCAATCCGTAAGCCAACCGGAGGCCGTTCCTACCAGGATAGGCGCCTCGAAATAAACGGGGATGCGGTTCTCGTCATCCGAGATCCAGACCAGCATGTCTTCTTCCCCGGTGAAGACTTCGCCGGCAATCAGTTTCGCCCCGAACTTCAAGGTACGTATCTTTCCAAGGCCGTTCACCTTGATCGTCTCAGGACCATAAAGAATGAAATGGACGTCATAGACGTCATCATCGACCACGAAGGTCATCGGATGCTTCTTCCCCGGGACGACGCGGCCGAAATCCATGTTCCGCGCGAAGAAGAACAGCGCCGGGAGATCGAAAGTGCAGTCATCCAGCGGAATGGCCTTGGTCACGGAGCCTCCACCTGTCGTGAAGATATCCGCATCGATGACCGGTACCTCAGCATCCCAGCGATAAGAATACCGGTTTCGGGACACATATGGTCCTTCATGGCTATCCCGGAGGAACTTCATCGGCCGAAGGCCGTCACAAGTGAACCAGGACTGGAAATTCTCACGGACCTGGAAAACCAGATCATACAGCCTGGTGGTTCTTCCGCTGACCGTACAATGAAAGCACCGCTTACCGTCGACACGGGCGGTATCCAGCTGGACTTCCGCATGACCGATATTAGAGTCGATCAGTCCCCATCTGTAATGCATCCGGTATTTGAGATGTTCACCGGCCTGATATGCCAATTCCTTCTCATCAAGCGTCCGGACCGGTATCCTTGCCCGAGACGGATGTTCCGTCTGTGCAGAAGCAAGAAGCGGCGCCGCCATGAAAAGCAGTGACAGAAGAAATTTCAGCATACGTCCTGTCATTGAAAATCGTTGGTGGAAAATTCGTCACCGCCTGGACCGAAAGGAACATCATCGTTCATGGCGGAATTGTAGGTATTCGCCTGGGACGACAAGCTCTCGTACTGATCGACGAAACGTACCTCGCTGGCGATGAACTTCATATCAATGTCCGCAATGGCACCGTTACGATGCTTGGCAATGATGATCTGGGTTCTTCCCTCATCCTCAGGATCCTCGGAAAGTCCCTGGTAATCATAACGGTGGATAAAGATGACCATATCGGCATCCTGCTCGATGGAACCGGACTCCCTAAGGTCACTCAGCTGCGGTCGCTTATTGCTGCCCGTACGCTGTTCAGATTGACGGGAAAGCTGTGAAAGCGCGATGATCGGCACGTTCATCTCCTTGGCTGTCGCCTTCAAGGTTCTGGAAATGGCCGCCACCTCCTGCTCACGCATACCGCGAAGTTCCGCAGGTCCCTGCATCAGCTGAAGGTAGTCGACAATGATGAGGCGGACACCTTTCTGCTTCACCAGTTTCTTCACCTTGGAACGGAACTCCATCACTGGAAGAGACGGAGTGTCATCGATATAGAGCGGAGCCTTGATCAGGTTCTTCAGCTGGACCTCCAGCTGTTCCCACTCATAAGGTTCCAGCTTCTCTCCACCCTTGATCTTGTCGGCACTAAGGCGCGTCTCCGTCGTCATCATTCGCTTGGCCAGCTGGATGGCCGGCATCTCCAGTGAAAAGAAAGCGACCGGCATGTTGAAATCGACCGCAGCATTTCTGGCGACGTTCAGGACAAAGGCCGTCTTACCGACAGACGGACGGGCCGCGATGATGATCAGGTCCGAAGGTTGCCAGCCGAGCGTGATCTTGTCCAGAGTCATGAAGCCGGACGGCACACCGCTCAGACCGGTGGAATCCTGCAGGCGCTGGATATCGATCAAGGCTTCATTGACCACCTTGCCGATTTCCTGCACATCGTTCTTCACATTGTTCTGGATGGCGGCGAAAATCTTCGTCTGCGACATGTCGATAAGATCATCGACATTGACCGAATCATCATAGGAGGACTTCAGGATCTGGTAAGATGCCGTGATGAGCTCACGCTGGATGCACTTCTGCTTGAGAATCCTGATGTCATATTCGATATGGGCGGCAGCTCCGATCTTCTGGGAAAGGTCTGCCAGGAAGACAGCACCTCCTACTGCCTCGAGGTTGCCGAGGGAGGACAGTTTCTGGGAAACGGAAAGCAAGTCCAGGGCGACATGTTCATTGACCAGAAGACGCATGGCCTCAAAGACCATCCTGTGCTTTTCGCTATAGAAGCAGTTCGGCTGAAGTTCAGCCATCGCTTCATCGACACAGTTCGGTTCAACCAGCAAGGCACCGAGAACAGCCTCTTCGACATCAAGAGCTTGAGGCGGTTTGTTTCCCATCTCAAGCCCAAGCGTATCCAGATTCAATGACTGTTCTTTTTTTCTGTAAGTTCTTTTTTTCGGAGTATCAGGCATTGCTTCCACTACTCAAAATCAGGACTGACGAGGATTCTTCCGCAATACTCGCAGATGATGAGTTTCTTGTTGGAAGCGATGTCGATCAATCTCTGAGGAGCGATAGTGTTGAAACAACCGCCGCAGGAGTCGTTGTTGTAGACGGAAACGACAGCAAGATGATTGTTGCAGCTCTGTCTGATGCGCTCATAGGCACTCATGGTCCTGGCATCGATCTTCTCTGCACAAGCATCCCTTCTTGCTCTGAGTTTGTTTTCTTCCTTGGCCGTAGACTCGACGATCGTAGCAAGTTCCTCCTTCTTTGCGGAAAGGTCACCTTCCTTCACGGAAATCTTCTCCTTGATGTTCTCAAGCTCGAGGTTCTTCTCGCTGATACGGTCCTTCATCTCATAGATATTCTTTTCAGCGATCTGTCTGAGCAGGTCCTGGTTCTCGATTTCCTTGTTCAAGGAATCGAACTCACGGCTGTTGGAAATATTGTTGATCTGAGCCTTGTATTTCTCGATCTGAGCCTCACACTCTGCAATGTTGTGCTTGTTCTCTTCGATGGAAGCATTGCAATTCTCGACTGTAGCTGAGATATGAGCGGATTTGACCTGAAGGTTCTGGATTTCCTCCTCGAGTTCCTCGACTTCCATAGGAAGCTCACCTCTAAGCTGGAGAATCCTGTCAATGTCTGAATCGGCCTGCTGCAGGTCATAGAGCGTTTTCAGCTTCTCTGCAACGGACAGATCTGAATCAGCGAAGTTTTTCTGGATAGATACGAATGTTTCTCTCTGATCTATCGGCGTTTCGATTTTTTTTGTCTTTTTAGCCATATCGCTTAAAAATAAAATATCGGGTTACTATATATATTCCGTGTAATGCGAACTGCAAAGTTAGGAAAATTTTTCTTTATCAAGGAAAATAAAATGTCAACTATCTCAATCTCACTCTCATAATGACCGATATCCAGAATCATGAAATCAGCTGGAGTGAAGAAATGATGGTAGGAAATATCCCCGCTGACATACACCTGGGCACCGCTGTTCATGGCATTCCGGATGAGCGAACTTCCAGAGCCTCCGCAGAGCGCCACTCTGGACACTTTCCCTTCCAGCGGCCTGGATGCACGCATGGACTGCAGGTGGAAAACTTCCTTGACCTTCTCCAGAAAAAGACGGCAATCCATCGGTTCAGGCAGGTCTCCGACCATTCCCAGTCCATGTCCGTCCGCTTCTTCATCGAGAATGGAAACCTGCTGCAGCCCGAGTTTCCGGGCCATTGCGCCGCTGACCCCTTCCACGACCTTGTCTGCGGTCGTATGGGCTGCATAGACCGCAATGCCGGCACGGATCGCCTTCATGACCGCCGACCCGACCGGATCCTCCGGACGAATCTGACGGAGTCCGCCGAAAATCAGCGGATGATGAGTGATGATCATGTCCGCTCCACAGGCCACTGCCTCATCGACCAGTTCCGGCGTACAATCCAGGCCGAACAGTACGGAAGACACCTTATCTTCGCCGGATCCGATACACAGGCCGCTGTTGTCCCATTTTTCCTGAATACCGAGGGGCGCGAAATCTTCCAGGACACGCACGACATCCTTTACTTTATATATATGATTCTCCTGCTGCATGAGCTATAATGATTTTCTGATTTCCACAAGCTGACGACGAATGGCTTTCAGCGATTCGAGTGCCTTCGCCTTCCGAAAGGCTCCCTTGGTATTTTCCTTCAACTGCTTGGCCGCTCCCTCCAGAGTATAGCCTTCCACTTTCACCAGATAATGGATCTGCCTGAAAGTTTCCACCTCTTTACGGGTATAGCTCCGGTCCCCCTTCGCATTCCGATGGGGTTTGAAGAATTTCGGGAATGAGTTGGACCAGAAACGGACCAATGAAGTGTTCTCGCCAAGGATTTCCGCCACTTCTCCGATTGAATACAGAAACTTTTCCATAAGCCAGCCTTTAATCCATCGACTGCCTGGTCGCCGTGGACATCACAAGCATATCGAGATATTCCGAAGGATCCACAGAAGCGAAGAAATGATTGATAGGGTCAAGAACCACCGAATCCCGAAGCAGTTCATAATGCAGATGAGGAGCAAAGGTATGTCCGGACATGCCGACAAAACCGATCAGATCCCCCTTCTTCACCGTCCGTCCTTTCCGGACTTCTATATCGCCTAAATGCTCAAAGCGGGTGACATAGCCGCCCTCATGCGTGATTTCCACGACATTTCCAGTTCCCCGGACCGAACGTTTCACCTCTGTCACCTTTCCATCAGCCGTCGCATAGACAGGAACGCCCGTATTGGAGATGATGTCAAGCCCGTCATGCCAGACTTCTACCTTATAATAAGGATTGATACGTTCTCCGACAGAAGCGCCGATCTGAGCATACGAGACGTTCTTCAGCGGCAGATTCATCGGTGGATGTTTACGCTCCGGATCCGAAAGAGCACGGACGATCTCCCTGAAATTATCTTCGATACCTTGAGCGGAAGCCATGAGTCCGTCCAGCCGTGATGCCGACGAATGAATGAGTTCCTGATCAGACATCCGGTCATAACGCTGTGTCTGATACTCCGGAATATCCTTCCTGAGTTCCGGTGGGGCAGAATGGAAGATCTGCGAATAAATGGCCTCATCCCTCCCCTGCAGTTCCGCCACCGCAACAGCCAGCATCTCCTCCTTTTCCCGGAGAGCAGCCATCTCATTGGCATAGGTCGCGTTCTCGGCCTGAAGCTGCTTTTCCGAATCCGTACTGAAGAAAAGCGCAAAGATCACATAATAGCCCAACGTCAGCACGAACGAAAGCAGGAGGAAGAAAACCACCTTGCGCAGATTGCGCCAGAATGATGTTTTCTGCTTCCTGACATCGAAATTATCCTTGTCGAAAACATATTGGCTGTTCATTACTGCTCGTCTTTAAGCATCCTCTGATATTCTTCTGCCGTAATCTTCAGGTCCATATAGTTCAAAGGATTGATCTGCCTGTCCCTGTAGATGACCTCGTAATGAAGGTGAGGTCCGGTGGAACGGCCTGAGTTTCCGGAAGCCGCGATGCACTGGCCTCTGGTGACCTTCATACCTTCCGTCACTCCGATCGAGTCGAGATGAGCATAACGTGACTTGTAGCCGAAGCCATGGTCAATGATGACGGAATTTCCGTAACCATAGAATTCATGCCGAACTTCCATTACGACACCGTCTCCGGTCGCATAGATGGGATGCCCAGCCTTCATGGCGAAATCCATGCCCCGATGGCTTCTCGACACACCGGTGATCGGATCCATACGGGTACCGAAATAGCTGGAGATCCTGTAATCGGGCACATCCGGATTCACCGGCGAGATGGCCGGAATGCAAAGTGCCATGTCACCGGCACGTTTGGACAGCAGAGCGACCTCATCGAAGGATTTGTTCTGGACATAGCTCTTCTTCAGCAGGACATCCAGACGCTCCACAGTCTGTTTCAGCAGACCGCCTTTACCCAGACGATCATACTGTGCATAACGGTTCACTCCTCCGAAACCGGCGTTCCGGACGGAGGCAGGAATCTCATTCATGCCGAATACGGAGCGGTAGATGTGATCATCCCTCATCTGGACCTGCGACAGGACATCGGCATACCGGTCGATGCGCTCGTTCATCATCTCTATTTCGGAAACCCACGTAGCATTCTCCTTCTTCAGAAGCGTCGTCTTGGGCGTATCCTTCTCCAGCACGGAAGTGTAGATCCACAGATAGAAGACCGCCAAGCCGATCGTGAGCAGAAACAGCAGCAGACAATGGACCATCCGTGAAGACACGGCTGGCCGGGAAACCTCATAAGACAGAGTTTCCTTGTTGAAAATGTACTTTTTGAAACTTGGCATCATGCAAATATACTCTTTTTTGCAAAAAATATTATAATTTTGTAGATTTATTTGAAATGCCCGATTTAGATCAAAAAGAAAACAACAATCATATGATGACGTCTAAAGAAATCAGAAAAGCCTTTCTAGACTTTTTCGCATCGAAGGGACACACTCCGGTCCCCTCAGCCCCGATGGTCGTGAAGAATGACCCGACCCTCATGTTTACGAATGCCGGTATGAACCAGTTCAAGGATTGGTTTCTCGGAAACAGCGCTCCGAAATGGAAAAGAGTCTGTGACAGCCAGAAGTGTCTCCGAGTGAGCGGCAAGCACAATGACCTGGAAGAAGTGGGACATGACTCCTACCACCACACCATGTTCGAGATGCTCGGCAACTGGAGCTTCGGGGATTATTTCAAGACGGAAGCCATCGACTGGGCCTGGGAACTGCTGACCGAAGTCTACAAGATCGACAAGGACAGACTCTACGCCACCGTGTTCGAAGGTTCTGAAGAAGACGGCACCGAGCTGGATAAGGACGCGATGGAAACCTGGAAGAAGCATCTTCCGGAAGACCGCATCCTGCTCGGCAACAAGCATGACAATTTCTGGGAAATGGGCGATACCGGTCCATGCGGTCCTTGTTCCGAGATCCATGTCGACCTCCGCAGCGACGAGGAGCGTGAGAAAGTATCCGGAGCGTCCCTCGTGAACACCGGCCATCATCTCGTCATCGAGATCTGGAACCTGGTCTTCATGCAGTACAACCGTAAGGCCAATGGAGAACTTGAACTGCTCCCGAACCACAACGTGGACACCGGAATGGGCTTCGAGCGCCTCTGCATGACCCTCCAGGGCAAGCAAAGCAACTATGATACGGACGTATTCACCGGCATGCTCCAGAAGATCGAGGAGCTTTCCGGCAAGAAATACGGTCAGGACGAGCAGGTGGACATCGCCATGAGAGTGATCGCTGACCACATCAGGGCCATCAGTTTCTCCATCGCGGACGGACAGCTTCCATCCAACGTGAAAGCCGGCTACGTCATCAGAAGGATTCTCCGCCGTGCCGTCCGCTACGGCTATACCTTCCTCGGTTTCAACGAGCCGTTCCTCTGCAGACTGGTGCAGCAGCTCATCGACGACATGGGCGAATTCTATCCGGAGCTCACCCAGCAGCAGACCTTGATCGAGAGAGTCATCAAGGAAGAGGAAATGGCTTTCCTCCGTACGCTGGACAGAGGTATCCGCCTCATGGACAACATCATGGAGAAATCCAAGGAGACCAAGGTCATCAAGGGTGAGGATGCTTTCGTCCTCTATGACACCTTCGGCTTCCCGATCGACCTTTCCGAGCTGATCGCCTCCGAGAACGGCTACACCATCGATATCGAAGGCTTCAACGCCGAACTCCAGAAACAGAAGGACCGCGCGAGAAACGCTACTGCAAATGAATTCGGCGACTGGGTGGAATTCCACCATTGCGAGAACGTCGAGTTCCTCGGTTATGACTATACGGAACTGGACGGTGTCCTGCTGACCAGACACAGAACCGTGAAATCCAAGAACAAGACCATGTTCCAGCTCGTGTTCGAGCGTACTCCGTTCTACGGTGAAATGGGCGGTCAGGTCGGTGATACCGGCTACATCGTTTCCGAAAGCGGAGAGAAGATCAGAATCCTCAACACGATCAAGGAGAACAACCTGACGATTCATGTCGCCGAGCGCATCCCTTCAGACTGCTCTGAGAGCTTCACGCTCCACGTCGATGAAGAAAGAAGACAGCAGATTGCCGATAACCATACTGCGACCCACCTGCTCCACCAGGCACTGAGAGAGATTCTCGGTCCGCACGTCGAGCAGAAAGGTTCCTACGTGACCGATGCCTACTTCCGTTTCGACTTTTCCCACTACGAGAAGCTGACGGACGAACAGCTCCACCAGGTAGAGACCAGAGTGAACGAACTGATCCGTGCCAACTATCCGCTCTGCGAGAACCGCGAAGCTACCATGGAAGAAGCGAAAGCTGCCGGAGCCATGGCCCTTTTCGGCGAAAAATACGGAGACAAGGTCAGAATGGTGAGATTCGGTGATTCCTGCGAGCTCTGCGGTGGTGTCCACACTTCCGCTACCGGAAACATCGGTTATTTCAAGATCAGCTCCGAATCAGCGATCGCTGCCGGCGTCCGCAGGATCGAAGCCGTTACCGGCGTATATGCTGAACAGATGGCTGACCAGATGCAGGAGACCATCCGCACGGCCAGATCCTTCTTCAACAACGCTCCGGATCTTGCCGCAGCCATCAGGAAGATGGTCGAAGAGAACGAGAACTTCAAGAAAGAGCTGGAAGAGATCGCCAAGGAAAAGACCGTCGCTCTGAAGAACAGCCTGAAAGAAGCCGGTGCAGCAGTCGATGGCGTACGCATCGTCACCATTGACCAGGATATGGATCCGGCAATGCTGAAGAACGCAGCCTTCATGCTCCAGAAAGAAACGGAAAGATTCGCGCTGGCAGCAGCCTTCGAGCATGCCGGCAAGCCACAGCTGCTGATGATGTATTCCGATGATATGGTCAAAGCCGGCCATCATGCAGGAAACGACATCAAGGCTGCCGCCAAGCTCATCCTCGGTGGCGGCGGTGGACAGCCAGGCCTCGCTACGGCAGGCGGCAAGAACGTGGAAGGCCTGAAAGAAGCGCTTGCACAGCTGAAAGCCGCCGCTCTGAAATAAAGTTCCGCACCCTCCATTCCCCCATCGATGAAGATCATTGACAAATACATATTGCGATCGTACATACTGCCCTTCGTGGCAGTATTGGCGGTCGTCGTCTTTATCCTCATGATGCAGTTCCTCTGGCTCTACATCGACGAGCTGGTCGGAAAAGGACTGGGCATAGGTATCATCCTGGAATTTCTGGGATGGGGATGCGTCACCATTCTTCCATTGGCCTTGCCGCTGGCGACCCTGCTGTCATCGGTCATGACTCTCGGAGCCTTGGGTGAGCACTTTGAACTGATGGCCATCAAGGCCGCCGGAATCTCATTGAGCCGTATCCTTGCCCCTATCGCAGTCGTCAACATCTTCATCAGCGCCGCGGCCTTCTACATCTCCAACGAGATGATTCCGGTCGCCTACGAGAAGATCTACACGCTGCGGGACGATATCCTCCGGACAAAAGAAGAAATAAAGATTCCGAAAGGAAGTTTCTATGACGGAATCGACGGCTACGTCCTACGCATCGACGACCGCAACGACAAGTCGAACATGATGTACGGAGTGATGGTCTACAACCATACTTCGAACAAGGGTAACATCAGTCTCACCTTGGCGGACTCTGCCATGATGACCATCGATAAGAACAAGACCCACCTGTCCTTCACCTTGTACAACGGATCGAACTACGAAGAGAAGAACGAGAAGAACTACCGGGACACGACCCTGGAGCTCCAGCACATCGAGTTCGACAAGCAGCAGGTGCTGATTCCGATAAAGAACTACGGTTTCCAGAAATCCGACAGCAGCCGTTTCGGAGATGAAGTGAAAGCCATGCCGATCCGGAGATTGAGAACGACGAAAGATTCGTTGAGTCTCATCGCGGGCGAAGATTTCAGCAGGAACCTCAACTCCTTCCGGAACTCCGACCATTTCCGCTTCGAGAAACAGCTGGATACGGCCAGGACTCCTGTTCTACCGGCTGATTACATTCCTGAAAGCGGCTATGCCTGGGCTAACAGCGACCAGGAACTCAATGCCGTCAAATACGCGAAGGAAACAGCCGAGAACATGAACATGAGCGTCATGAGCTTTGACCGGGAGACTTATTTCAACAGGTACATCCTGCGGCTTACCGACATCGAGCTGCTGAAGAAGCTCGCCGTATCTGTAGCCTGCTTCCTGTTCTTCCTCATCGGTTCCTCCGTCGGAGCTGTGATCCGTAAAGGAGGTATCGGCACTCCGGCCATCATCGGCGTACTGTTCTTCGTCCTCTACTGGGTCGTCGACATCACGGGAACGAAACTGGCGAGAGACGGAAAATTCACTCCGTTCTTCGGTGTATATATCTCTACACTGGTTCTGCTGCCGATCAGCATTTTCCTGACCAATAAAGCAGTGCATGACAGTGCCATCATCAACATGGACAGTTTCAAGGTCAAGATGAAACTGCTTAAAACAAAATTCCTCGAAATGTTCAAGAAAACAAGAATCGTCTATATGGGAACTCCTGAGTTTGCCGTAGCACCTCTGGAGGCCCTGCTGCAGAAAAAGTACAATGTGGTCGGAGTCGTGACCGTCGCTGACAAGCAAAGCGGAAGAGGACTCAAGGTCAATGAAAGTGCCGTGAAGAAATACGCGGTGGCCCACAATATCCCGGTTCTCCAGCCGACGTCTCTCAAGGATCCGGAATTCCTGGAACAGCTGGCCGCCTTCAAGGCCGACATCTTCGTCGTCGTTGCCTTCAGGATGCTGCCGGAAGTCGTATGGACCATGCCGAAACTGGGCACCTTCAATCTGCATGCCGCCTTGCTGCCTCAATACCGTGGAGCTGCCCCGATCAACTGGGCGCTGATCAATGGAGAAAAGACAACCGGCGTGACGACCTTCATGATCGACCATGGCATCGATACCGGACGCATCATCTATCGCGAGCAAGTCAGGATCGCACCGGAAGACAACGCCGGTACCATCCATGACAAACTCATGCAGATCGGCGCTTCCCTGGTAGTGAATACCGTCGAGACCATCATGGAAGGAAACAAAGAGTTCCAGATCCAGAAAATGTACATCCAAGGTTCCGAGAAGCTGAAACCGGCACCGAAGCTGACCCGTGAGCTCTGCCACATCGATTTCGACGATACGACCAGACATGTGCATGACCTCGTCCGCGGACTCAGTCCTTATCCCGCTGCCTTCACAGAACTGGAAAAGGACGGCAAGATCCAGCAGATGAAGATATACGCCACCGAGCCGATGGGAACGGAAGAGTACCAGACCCTGCTTGCAGAGAAAGGTCTCGAGAAGGTCGCTGCCGGCACCTTACTTTCCGATGGCAAGCATTACCTGGCCATCGCGACTGCGGACGGTGCCGTGAAAGTACTTGATCTTCAGCTCGCCGGCAAGAAACGGATGGATGTCAAGAGCTTCCTGATCGGATTCAGGAATCCGGAAAGCTACAGGACAACCGCCGGAACCTCAAAAGAATTCAAATCCAGGTTATAGCAATGGGAAAAGATATCGTCATCATCGGCAACGGCCGTTTCCCGAAGAAACCTTGGCCGCTCTACCTCATCCGCCAGGCAGACCACATCGTCTGCTGCGATGGAGCATTCAAGAGTTTCCTGCGCAGGACTGAGCAGATTTTCGGAGAACTTCGCCTGCCGGATGCGGTCATCGGTGACATGGATTCCATTCCGTCCACCCTCAAGAAGAAATATCCTGAACTCATGGTTCCGGTATCGGAACAGGAAAACAACGACCAGACCAAAGCCTTTCGCTACGTCCTGGAAACCTGGAAAGACGTGCGCAGCATCCATTTCCTGGGAGCCACCGGCAAACGGGAAGACCATACGATCGGAAACGTCTCCCTGCTGATGGAATACCAGCGGCAAATCGAGCAGGAAGGGCGGGACATCACTCTTGAAATGATTTCTGACTACAGCACGATACTTCCGCTCACCGACACCACCGAACTGGAATGCGGAGAAGGCCGGAGAGTTTCTATCTTCACTCCGGACAATTCCCTGAGAATCAAATCGGAAGGGCTGGTATGGCAGACCAGGGACGTCATTTTCGACAACTGGTGGAAAGCCACGCTCAACGTTGCTGCAGAAGATAAGATCAGACTGGAATTCAGCCACAGGTCCATCGCTTTGCTGATGATGGATTAGAGAGATAATTAAAGAACACTTAAAGAACAAGTATTATGGGAAAAGAAACTTATTTTCCGACCGTGCAAGCTGTGGAAGCAGCTGCAAAGACACTTGAAGAGATCCTGAAACCTACCTCCTTCGAAAGAAGCAACTATCTTTCAGACCGCTTCGATGCAGAAATCTTCCTCAAGAGAGAAGACCTGCAGATCGTCAGATCCTACAAGATCAGAGGAGCCTACAACAAGATCCACTCCATCTCTAAAGATATCCTGAAATACGGCATCGTCTGCGCGAGTGCCGGCAACCATGCCCAGGGTGTCGCCTTCTCCTGCAACAAGCTGAAGATCATGGGTTCCATCTACATGCCTACCACAACTCCGAAACAGAAGATCCAGCAAGTCAGAATGTTCGGCAAAGAATACATCGACATCGTGCTGACCGGCGATACCTTCGACGCCGCCCAAACTGCAGCTAAAGAATATGCGAAGAAGACCGGAAAAACCTTCATCCCTCCTTTCGATGACGAGAAGGTGATCGAAGGACAGGCGACCATCGCCTACGAGATGCTCCAGCAGACCAATGAAACGCTGGACTACATCTTCATCCCGATCGGTGGCGGCGGACTGGCATCCGGCGTAAGTTCCTACATCAGACAGGTCTCCCCGAACACGAAGATCATCGGTGTAGAACCGGCAGGTGCACCTTGCATGAAGACCGCCATCGAGCAGAACGGACCGGTCACGCTCGACAAGATCGACAAGTTCGTGGACGGAGCGGCCGTACAGCGTGCCGGCGACCTTACCTACGAAATCTGCAAGCAGACCTTGGATGACATCGTCATCGTTCCGGAAGGAGCCGTCTGCTCCACGATCATTGACCTGTACAACAAATCAGCCATCGTCGTGGAACCGGCCGGAGCCCTTTCCGTAGCTGCCCTCCGTTTCTATGGAGACCAGCTCAAAGGCAAGAAAGTAGCCTGCATCATCAGCGGCAGCAACAACGATATCACCCGTATGGAGGAAATCCGCGAGAAATCTCTCCTCTATGAAGGGCTGAAACATTATTTCATCGTGAACTTCCCGCAGAAGTCCGGAGCGATCCTCCGCTTCATCCGTGACGTCATCGGCCCTACAGATGACCTGGTACACATCCAGTACATCAAGAAGACCAACAAGGAATCCGGCCCTGCACTCATCGGCATCGAGGTCGCAGCACCTGAAGATTTCGAGGCACTGACCCGAAGGATGGATGCCAGCAATATCGAGTACGAATACATCAACCAGAACAACAAGCTGTTCGAGATTCTGATCTGATGATCAGCGGACAGAAGAAATAAGCAGAACCCCGGAAACCGTGGAATGAACTGAACCCCGAAAGTTAGACAAAAAACTTTCGGGGTTCTATTTTATTCAGAATCGTTTATTTCTGCGCTCCTCTGTACAGATAGAGGGCTATGAAGAAATAGATGACATTCGGCATCCACAAGGCGATTTCCGGTGGTAATGTATCCGTATAGACGAACATTTCACTGAATCGCAGGAAAAGAATATAGATGAACGCGAGAGCGATTCCGATACCCAAGGTCATGCCGATACCTCCCCTGTGCTTCTTGGAGGAGAGGGCGACTCCCATGATCGTCAGAATGAAGGCCGAAAAAGGAAGGGCGAAACGCTTGTGCAGCTCAATCAGAGAAAACTTCACGTCAGCATCTCCTCTCATCCGCTGAATCGCGATATAGTTCCTCAGCTGGTCGTAGTCAAGTGTCTCGATATAATCCTTGCCACGCTTGAAATCATCGACCGTGATGCTCAGAGCCGTATCAAGCTGCGCACCGGACTTGATGATATCATCGAAACCATCGTAATATTCCCTCATCGTATATTTCCGCAGCGACCAGCACAGCTTGGTCGTGTCCCAGACCGCACTCTCCGCAGAAAGCTTGCTGATGATCTCATTGTTCCGGATCTTCTCCAGAGTGAACTTGTAGGCAGTATTGTTCCAACGACTGAAATTCTCGACATAGACATACTCACCGGGATTGATCTGGTAATGGATGTTCCTGCCGGAGGCATCAGCCCTTCTCTTCACATACTGTTCCTCGAACGCGACCCTTTCCACATTGGAATGAGGGATGACATAGAGGTTGAAGTACAGGGACATCGAGGCAATGATCGCTGCAGAGACCAGATAAGGTACCATCATGCGACGGTAACTGATACCGCAGGAAAGGATCGCCACGATCTCTGAGTTCGATGCCATCATGGCCGTGAAGAAGATCACGGTGATGAAGACGAAGAGCGGACTGAACATGTTCACGAAATATGGAACGAAGTTCAGATAATAATCGAAGATGATTCCGTGCAGCGGAGCCTGTTTCGAAACGAAGTTGTCGATCTTCTCACTGACATCGAAGATGATGACAATGCCGATGATCAGCACCAGGGCGACGAAGAAGGTCGTGATGAACTTCTTCATGATATATCTGTCAAGCTTTTTTGGAAACATTGCGCTGCTGTATAGATTGAATACTAAAGTCTTGTCGAAATCCTGCGGACGGTCTCTTCTTTCCACATCCGGAAATCACCGGCCTTGATGTGCTTCCTGGCCTCGCGGACCAGATCCAGATAGAAAGCCAGGTTATGCTCGCTGGCAATCTGTCCGGCGAATATTTCTCCGGCAATGAACAGATGCCTCAGATAAGCTTTCGTATAGGTGTGGTCGACGAAGGATGCCCCTTTCGGATCCAGCGGAGAGAAATCATCCGCCCACTTCCTGTTACGGATATTGATGATGCCGTCCCAGGTGAAGAGCATGCCGTTGCGGCCGTTGCGGGTCGGCATGACGCAATCGAACATATCGACTCCTCTTGCGATGCCCTCCAGAATATTCGCAGGTGTACCGACACCCATGAGGTATCTCGGCTTGTTGTCCGGAAGAATCGGACAGACGCATTCCAGCATCTCGTACATCTTCTCCGTCGGCTCTCCTACAGCCAGCCCACCGATGGCATAGCCCTCACGGTCGAAGGCTGCCGCATGCTCCACGGCCTCCTTGCGGAGATCCGGATAGACACAGCCCTGAACGATCGGGAAGAGTGCCTGGTTGTAACCGTAGAGCGGTTCCGTCTCATCGAAATGCTTGATGCAGCGCTCCAGCCAACCTTTCGTCAGCTGCAGGGATTTACGGGCATAATTGTAGTCCGCATCTCCCGGACAGCACTCATCCAGTGCCATCACGATGTCCGCACCGATGATTCGCTGCGTGTCCATGTTGTTCTCCGGCGTGAAGATGTGCTTCGATCCGTCGATGTGGGATCTGAAGGTACAGCCCTCCGGCGTAAGCTTGCGGATCGGGGTCAATGAGAACACCTGGAATCCGCCGCTGTCCGTCAGGATCGGCCGGTCCCAGGACTCGAACTTATGGAGACCTCCGGCAGCCTTGAGAATGTCCAGACCCGGCCTCAGGTAGAGATGGTAGGTATTTCCCAGGATGATTTCTGCTTTGATATCTTCTTTCAGGTCACGATGGTAGATGCCCTTCACAGAGCCTACAGTGCCCACCGGCATGAAGATCGGCGTCTCGATCTGGCCGTGGTCCGTCGTGATGATTCCGCATCTGGCAGCAGACTGCGGATCCTGTGCTATCTTTTCAAATTTCATATTCAATGGTTTTCAAGGCCAAAGATAGCAAAAGTTGTAGAATTTCTCGTATATTTGTCAGCTATCGTGGATACTAACGACATATCAGAATATTAAAACTACATAAAGATGAACAAATCAATAAAATTCAGATTGATCGTGATGAACTTCATACAGTGGGCGGTATGGGGCGCTTATCTCACGTCAATGGGAAACTTTCTCGCCCGGGTCGGTCTTGCTGAAAAGATCGGACTGTTCTACGCCATGCAAGGAATCGTCTCCATCTTCATGCCGGCCATCATGGGTGCCCTGGCAGACCGGATGGTTTCTGCCCAGAAACTCCTGGGCTACTGCCACGGACTCGCCGGTCTCTTCATGATCGGAGCCGCCGGCTATGCGCTGAACGCAGGAGATGCCGTCGCCTTCGGTCCGCTCTTCAGTCTCTATGCCCTGAGCGTGGCCTTCTACATGCCGACCATCGCCCTGTCCAACTCCGTCGCCTTCAAGATTCTCGAAAAGGGCGGCTATGATACGGTCAAGGACTTCCCGCCGATCCGTGTATTCGGTACCGTCGGCTTCATCGCCAGCATGTGGATCGTCAACTTCGTCAAGATCGACGGTCTGCAGATGCAGCACTCCCTCTACCAGTTCATGCTTTCCGGCATCCTCGGAATCCTCATGCTGATCTACTGCTTCACGCTGCCGGACTGTCCTCCGGAGAACAAAGGTAAGAAAGTGACCGTCTCCGACATCTTCGGCCTCGAAGCGTTCAAACTTTTCAAGAACAGACAGATGGCGATCTTCTTCGTCTTCTCCATGCTGCTGGGAATCTGCCTGCAGATCACCAACGGCTTCGCAGGTCCATACATTTCTCACTTCGGTTCCCTTCCGGAATTCGCGGACAGCTGGGGAGCCAACAACCCTAACGCTCTGATTTCCATCTCTCAGGTTTCCGAGACCCTCGGCATCCTGCTGATTCCATTTGCCATGAAGCTCTTCGGCATCAAGAAAGTGATGCTCATCTCCATGATCGCCTGGGTCTTCCGTTTCGGTCTTCTCGGCGCCGGTGACACCGGATCCGGCATATGGATGTTCATCCTCTCCATGATCGTCTATGGAGTCGCTTTCGACTTCTTCAACATTTCCGGAGCCCTCTACGTAGACTCCAGAACCTCAGAGAAATTCCAGAGCAGTGCCCAAGGCCTGTTCATGCTGATGACCAACGGCATCGGTGCGACCATCGGAACTCTTTCCGCACAAGCCGTCATGAACCACTTTGTCTACAATCCGATCGCTGCCCTCGAATCCGCTGCCGAGACCGGTATCGAAGCCTCCACCCTGATCCAGCCGGACTGGTCGACTCCATGGTTCATCTTCGCAGGCTTCGCGTTGCTGGTAGCCATTCTCTTCGCGATCTTCTTCAAGAAGCCTCAGGCCAATGAAGCCAAGATCATGTAGTTCCGCCTCTGCAATGCAATGAAGAAAAGGTCAGCGCCGACAGTGCTGACCTTTTTCATTTGCCAATGGTTCCGGCCCAGTCCTCAGGCCAATCCCAATTTCCGCATCAGAGCCGCCGGTTCCGGATCCCTTCCCCTGAAGTTGCGGTAAAGGATATCCGCATCCTGCGAATCGCCCTTCGACAGGATATTCTCCCGGAAAGAAGCCGCCACCTCGCGGTTGAAGATTCCCTTCTCCTTGAACAGTTCGAAAGCATCTGCCTCCAGCACCTCCGCCCATTTATAGGAATAATACCCTGCGGAATAACCGCCGGAGAAAATATGACCGAAGGACGGAGAAATGGCCGTTCCCTCCACCAGCGGAAGCACCGCATACGGATCCAGCACCTCATGCTCGAAACGGACCGTATCTTCCTGCGGCAGTGTCTTGCGCTCATGCCAAGCCATATCAAGCAGCCCGAAATGCAGCTGTCTCACCTGATAATAGGCCGCCAGGTAATTCTTCGCCGCCACGATCTTTTCGATCAGCGCCTGCGGAATCAGTTCCCCGGTCTTGTAGTTCCGGGCGAAGGAATCCAGATATTCCGGTTCGAAAGCCCAGTTCTCCATGATCTGTGAAGGCAGCTCCACGAAATCGCGGGCCACATTCGTTCCGGTCAATGACTCATAGCGTCCCTTGGCGAACATGCCGTGCAGCGAATGGCCGAACTCGTGCAGGAAGGTCGTCAGTTCATTGTGCGTCAGCAAGGAAGGTTCTTCTGCCGTCGGTTTCGTGAAATTCGTCACGATACTGATGAACGGCCGGTACTCCTTTCCGTTCCGGACGCCCTGACCACGGAATTCCGTCATCCAGGCTCCTCCCCTCTTGCTGGCTCTCGGGAAGAAATCCGCATAGAAAAGTGCCAGATGACTGCCGTCTTCATCCTTCACCTCGAAGACTTTCACATCCGGATGATAGACCGGAACATCCTTCCGCTCCTCGAAAGTGATGCCGTACAGCCGGGTTGCAAGTCCCAATACCGCCCCGATGCAGTCTTCCAGACGGAAATAAGGCTTCAGTTCTTCTTCCTTCAAGGAATATTCCGCCTCCTGATATCGTTCTGCCCAATATGCGAAATCCCACGGCTGCAGCTTATCCTCGCCGAAACCGTTTTTCCGGGCATAAGCCAGAACCTCGGCCACCTCTTTCCGCGCACAAGGCAAGGACGGCTCCATCAGTTCCGCCAGGAACTTGTCCACCGTCGCCGTCGTCTTCGCCATCCGGTTCTCCAGCGCATAGTCCGCATAAGTCTCATGACCGAGAATACCGGCTATCTTCATCCTCAGGTCAATGATCTTCTTCACGATTTCCGTGTTGTCGAATTTTCCACCGACCGCCTTCGTCGAAGAAGCCATGTACATCTGCTGCCGGAGATCCCTCCTGCCGCTGTTCTTCATGAAAGGAGACATGCTCGGGTAATCCAAGGTATAGACCCAGCCCTCCAGTCCTTTCTCGGCAGCCGCTGCCTTACCCATTTCCCGGATGTAATCCGGCAGACCCTCCAGATCCTGTTCCTCAGTCAAGTGCAGATACCAGGCATTGTTCGCATCCAGCACATTCTTGCCGAACTGCAAGGTCAGGAGCGAAAGTTCCTCCGACCATTTGCTGTACCTGGCCTTATCCTCCTCGCTGAGATTCGCTCCGCTACGGACAAAACCTTCATAGTTTTCCTTCAGGAGCTGCCGCTGTTCAGCATCCAGCCCCAGAACATCGCGACGATCATAGACCGATTTCACCCGCTGGAAAAGCGCCGGATTGAGCGAAATATACATGGAATAGGCTGTCAGTTCCGGAGAAATCTCCTCAGCGATCGCCTGCATGCTGTCGTCAGAATCCGCTTCGAGCAGATTGAAGAACAGATTGCAGATTCCGTCCAGACGTCCGCCGGCATACTCCATCGCCTCGATCGTATTCCTGAAATCAGGAAAGGCCGGATCGGTCGCGATCCTGTCTATTTCCTCCTTACCTTCTGCAATGGCCTGGCGGAAAGCCGGCAGCCAATGCTCCGTCCTGATGAGATCGAATCTTGGAGCCCCGAAAGGAGCATCAGATTCCATCAGCAGCGGATTTTCCATATTCTCATTCATCTTCATCATTCATTTTATGGTTCTCCTGCAAATTTACGGAAAGATCCGGAATTTTATGGACAGAAGATATCTTATCTTCACTCATCCGGTACAGGATATCATAACAGCCCAGTTCAATCTTCGAACGCACCTTCTTGAAAGAAGTCACGAAAGAAGGACTGAAACCCAGACTTTCCGCCTGCATCAGTTCCATCCCGTCCTGGCCGGAACACAAGATCGCTTCCAGCACCTCATGGTTCTTCTCGAGTTTTCCGGTCACCCGGGAGCGGAAAGCCCTCAACGCATTCATCTTCCGGTTATGATAGCGGTTCTTGCAGGCTTCACAGCAGAATTTCTTGTCTGAACGTCCGTAACTGATCTCCTCTCCACACTGAAGACATCTGGCCGGCTGATGTCCTTTTCCATTATAGTCCATACTCCACGATCATTTGCCCAAAGTTGGAAAGCAGGAACGGATTTTCAAAGCTATTCATGCTTTCCCCCGTCACTTTTTCCTTTTCTTAAGACCGCATGGAAGACTTAAGGAAAAGGCAACCGAAAGAAAGAGAAAAACCTTCCCTTAATTTTCTTTTTCTTACACTGAAGTACTGAGGAAAAACCGACATTTGGACTCACCGGAATGTGCACATCGGTACAGTAATTTTGTAGAACCATTAAATTTCAGCTCATGGAACAGATAAACAGAATCGAGCTGCAAGGGAATGTGGGGACCGTCCGCCTCAATGATGTCGGCGACAACCAGGTCCTGCATTTCTCCCTTGCCACCAACTATGCGTACAAGTCCAAGGAAGGAGATGTGATTGAAACGACCTGGCACAACGTCGTTGCCTGGAAGAACCGGAACATGCCTGATTTCAGCCTGATCCGGAAAGGAACGGCCCTGAACATCACCGGAAGATTGCGGGTCGTGAAATACACCGCCGCTGACGGTACAGAAAAACAAATCCATGAAATCATGGCGAACCGTATGACCATCATCAACGATTCGATCTAGAAATCATTGAACAGATTGTGCATTGACGTGGCCGGAAATTCCGGCCACTTGTTCCCATCAGTCTATAATTTTTCATACATTTGTACAGCTAAACTACATGAATCATGGGAAAAGACGTTGCACTCGTGCTCTCCAGCGGCGGACCTAGAGGATTCGCCTATATCGGAGCCATAGAAGAACTTACCAGCAGAGGTTACAACATCACTTCCATCGCGGGAGCCTCGATGGGTTCGCTCATCGGCGGCATCTATGCGGCCGGGAAACTGGACGAAGTGAAAGACTGGATGTTCAACCTGGATGCCTGGAAAGTTTTCAACCTGATGGACCTCTCCATCAGCAAGAACCATCTCATCAAAGGAGACAAAGTCATCGATGCGCTCAAGGAGATCGTGCCGGAAATCGACATCAGAGATCTGAACATCCCTTACTGCGCCATCGCGACCGATCTATATACCGGAAATGAGGTCATCTTCGACCAGGGACCGCTTTTCAACGCGATCCGGGCCTCCATTTCCATCCCGTCCCTCTTCCGACCGGTACAGTACGGCAAGACTTTCCTGGTGGACGGAGGTATCGTGAACACCATTCCGCTGAATCGCGTCAGCCGCAACGGTCATGACATCGTCGTCGCCTTCAACGTCAACGACATCGACAAGGACGGAATCGTGGAAGCCTTGGATGAAGAAGAAAGGCTGGCACAGGAAATGGCGGAACGGAAAGAAAACCTCAACAAGGAAACCCGCCACGTAATGGATGCCGTCAAGCACGACACGAACCTCACTTTCAGGGAAAAGGTCCACATGGCCGCCTCACAAGGCTACAAGATCCTCAGCGAGAACTTCTCCAGGGACAAGGTGGACGAAGATACGATCGAATTCGAGAACAGCTACTATACGATTCTGGACCGTTCCTTCGACATCATGAACTATGTCAATGCCCAGAAGACCATCGCCATGTACAAGCCGGATGTCCTGGCCTCCATGCCGTTCGATGCCTTCGGGTCTATAAAAGACTATGCCAAGGCTCCTGAGATCTCCCGGATGGGCCGGGAACTGATGAAAGGAGCCTTGGACAAGTACGAATCTGGACAGGAGCAGTAAACTACCTTACTGCTTCTTCACTTTCTCCGGGATTACACAACGCGTGTAGATATAGCGGTCCGAAGAATTCCGGGTTGCTGTCATGACCAGTTCGTCCCCATTGACCTGAACCTCATAGACATTACCCCAAGGCTTTCCGTTCGGCCTCTTCGGGTCATTGTAGGTCCCTTCCAGAACAGTTCCGGAAAGTTTCCATTTTCCACCGTAATAGTCATAACGGCCACGGCCCGTCATCTGATACATATCAAAAGTTCCGTCCGCGTTGAAGGCGATGTAAACATCTACCGTCTCCGTACCGATCTGAGTGGATTTCACGGTCAGTTCAGCACCGGTCAGGTTCCATTCTCCGGTAATTTTCACCGGCTGCGTTTTATCCGACTTATCGCAAGCATTGACAAGGATAAGGCAAGCTGCCAGACAAGCAAATAGCATTCTCTTCATAATTCTCTGATTTTATAACCAACCGCCGTTGGAACTTTTGAATGAACGTGAAATGAGCGAGATTTCCTGAGAGATCTCCATTCCACCGATATTGTCACCGCCACCCAGGTTCTCGCCGCCGGCGATCGCACGGATGCGGATCTTTCCGGAACCGATTCCTTCCGGCTCCACGAAAAGCTTACCGAACTTGATTTCCGGTTCATGCTTGAATTTCAAGGAACCGCTGGTCTGCTCATCGACGTCCACGCCCAGGAAAGTCAGATTCACTGAAGCTGTGCCGAAGAACTTCGAGAGGTCGATTCCCTGTCTCTTGCCGGACTCGACGATCACGGTCGGAATACCTTCGATCTGCATGAAAAGGCGCCAGGTATCGATGGAACCGGTACCCATCTTCTTGTAGTAATCTGCAAGATTCATCTTATCAGAAACAAGCGGTGATGTCTTTTCTCCATTCAGACGGCTATCCAGATCATTGGTAGAAGAGAGGATCATGTCCGTCATCTCCTTTGCAGTGAAATGCTTGCCCAGCTTGCGTGCATAAGCCAATCCGAGAGCAGCCACACCGGAAACATGAGGACAGGCCATGGAAGTTCCCTGCATATAGCCGTAGCCTGCTTCATTCTTGTTCGGTCCGGCCGGTACCGTAGAAAGCACCATTGCTCTGGCAATTTCATCCATGTTGGAACCGTAACCGATCAGCTGGTCTCCTCCTGGAGCGCTGATGTTGCAGCCAGGACCGTAATTCGTATAGAAGGCCGGCAGGAAATCTGGGCCGAGAGCACAGACAGAGATATTATCTCTCAAAGCACCCGGATAACCGGAGCAAGGATGCGTTTCATTACCGGCAGCGAAGATGGTCAGACCGCCGGTCATCGCAGGATAATTGCTCTTGCTTCTGAAATACTCAAGCGCAGCGATTTCTGCGCCGTTCTCTACCGCATACTCGTTGTCGGAATGAAAAGCTCCTCCTGCAGCGCCGAAAGAACCCTGAATGATGCAGGCTCCATTATCTGCAGCGTATTTATATGCTCTTGCGAGTGCATCCTGAGTACTTCGATCATTCGCGAAAATCTGACAGGACATCAGTTTCACGCCATCCTGTTTTCCAGAACCTCCAGCCACACCGGCCACGCCGATACCGTTGTTGCTGACTGCAGCGACCGTTCCCGCGACATGAGTTCCATGTCCGATGTCCTTCGGCCCTTGCCAGGATATGGCACCGTCGGTGACGAAGTTGTAGCCATGGACATCGTCGATGTAGCCGTTGCCGTCATCATCTTTTCCGTTGTCTGGAATTTCTCCGGTATTGATCCACATGTTGGCGGCCAGGTCGGGGTGAGTGTACATCACACCCTCATCGACAACGGCCACCACGAGTTCCGGATCACCTGTAACCAAATTCCAAGCATCCTTTACATTGATGTCGCCTCCGGCTACCGCTTTCGGAGAAACGGACTTGTCACCGGTATTGATGTAATGCCACTGATCTCGCATCATCGGATCATTGAACGGAGTTCTGTCTGCATCAGCGAGATGAAGAGAAGGTGTCCAGCGGATACACTTCGTCTCAGGACCCAGCGACAACCTTGTGTTGTACTGGATTCTGGATACTGAAGGAACTTCGGCGATGAGTTCGACAGCCTTATTGAGCGGAAGACGCTCTTCCAGTTCCACCAGATACCATTTGTCAAGACCGAAACGTGCCTCACGTTCCTCATTTCCAGGAACTGAAGTGAAAAGTTTTCCGACATGAAGGACACCGGAACCGGCCCAATCTTCCAGGAGTTGAGCATCCGGTTCCTGCTCCATGAATATCATGAGCGAAGAAAGGTCCGAATTCTCCGATGAGTTCAGCACCTTCATCAGGACAGGGTTGCCGGAAGGGGACGTGACGTTTCCATCCTCCCCGACCATTCCTTTCTGACAGGAAAGGAACAGCGCCAACGGCAAAAGAGATAACAGTGATCTGTTGATACGCATATGAATTTCGTTTTAAATGATCTGAACAAAGAAACCAAGAGGCCAGCCTCTACGGCAAGCCTCCTGGCATGTTAATTTAATCTAATTTCGTCAGGGGTAATTATTTCAAAGTTACGTTGCATTTTTCTGCACGGATTTCGAACTCGGAAATCTGAGTAGCCTGATGTTCTACAGGAATTCCCTCTCGTTCAGGATGGATGTCAGTCAGACGACCCTGAGCGCAGACTCTCTGAAGATCAGCCTTGTGGATGGCCTTGATCATCTGCACCCTGAGCGGCTCGACACCATTGAAACCATTGTTGAAATTCCTCTGGACATTCCGAAGAAGCTCATAGGTAGGCGCAGCCTTCGCTCCGGCTTCTGCAGGAACATTGTCCGGGCTGACAAGCAGGATATCGGAAGTCGTCGTGAACTTCGCGGTCGGCTTCTTATAAGTATCGTCAGAGAAGAGGTAGAGTGCCATGTTGAGCACATTACCATAGCCAGCTTCAGCATAGACTCCGGAATCGACGAACGCGATGTTTCCCTCAGGCGTGAAAGCGCCGACATAAGCATTTGCAAAAGCGACCTGTTGAGATGACAATTCTGCGACAAGAGCTCCGTAATAGTTCTGTCCCTTGAAAGAGAATGCACCATAGTAGGAAGGAAGCTGGAAAAGGACACCATCATTGTATTCCCACAAGGTTACATCATTGGCCATCGTAGCTCCGGCTGGCTTGAGGACTGGAGTCCAGAGACCGTTCATCTTGACCACCTCGACCGGCTTTCCCTCAACACCATCCTGCTGTCCGCCATCAGTCAAGGTAACGTTACCGGTATTGATTCGAGAACCTTCACCGAACTGATAGAGCGCCCATGTCTTCAGATAATCTGCCTTGGCTTTAGCTGGAGCAAGCTGATCCAGCGAATAGATGTTCTGAAGCGGATCCGCCTCACCTGCTGTCCGAGCGACGGCCGTGAACAGCTTTTCTTCATATCCGTTGGAAAGGTTGCAGAGCAGCGTATATTCCGTTCCAGCCTGAAGCTTGTCGACAACGGCAGACCAGCCACCGGCATTGATCGCTTTGATGACTTCAGGAGAAAGGACCTGGCTCTGGAGATCTTTGGCAACTCCCTCCGGATCACTGTCGACGACGGATTTCTTATAAAGTCCCATCTGACCAGCGACGATATTCTTGCCGCTGATGTAGATTTCCATGGAATTCTCTGCAGTCATGCCTTCTGGAGCATATTTGTCAGAAACGATGAGTCCCACATTACCGAGGACCGGTTTCGAATCACCGGCCGCTACATAGGCGATCACCTCTCCGGCAGAAGCGACCAAGGTCTTTCCATCTGCATCGAGACCGGCGAACACGACAGTGTAGATGCCGCTCTTATCCAGCTGGACTCCGATCTGCGCGATCGGTTCCTTCGTGAAGGTGACGTCAGTACCTGCGACCTCACCGGAAGCGATCTTCTTAGCGAAAGAAACGACTGCTCTATTCTTGATTTCACCTTCTGCGACAGCATATTTCACAGATGTGACATCTTCTCCTTTCTTTACCAATACCGGCAACACACCTTCTTTGGACAGACCGGATGCCGTTTCAAGAGAGAAGTCCACATCCCTGAAGCCAGGAAGGACGAATCTGACGAATCCATTAATGTTGCCATAGTAGATATTATCCGGTGAACTCAGGAACAGACCTTTCTTAGGGAAACGGATGATACCATCCTTCAATGTTCCGTACAGACTCTCGGATGCCGGGATATCGAGGTAGCGGTCACAGAAGGAGCCGACTCCCAAAGCACCCTTGATGTCAGCACCGGCTGCAGTCAGGTCCACTCCGATCGGAGAGTGTACCCAGACCACTTTCTTAGGATCAGTACAGTCGAGGAAAACCTTTGACGGAGTAAGAATGCCTGCCTGTTCAATTTCTTCTGGAGTAGTGCCGAGAAGTCCTGCCATCAATTCTGCAGAATAGAGATTTTCAATCTTGTAGTAACCGGCCTTATCCTGTCTTTCGTAGATCTTGATAGGAGCGACAGCATGAGGCATACCGTAGATATCGGAAATGATACCTTCCCTGTATGTACCTTCAGTCTCGCCGTTCTCACCCTTGAGCCGCACCCATTTGACTCTCGTCACCGAGAATGTGACCACATTGGGATTCTGGGAATAGACGGAAGCATACTGAGGATCGGTAATCTCGATCGCACATTTGTAAGTTGTGCCCAACTCCGCATCCGGGAAAGAAACAGTGAACTGTGTCTCGACCTGTCCTTCCTCGAACGTGATCTCAGAAAGGTTGAAGACCGGTGCACCGCTTTCAAGTTCCGGACAATCCACTTCGACCGGTACCGTGATGGCCGGAAGATCGGCGATATCCTCAGAATTCGGACGAAGTGCTGTCAATGTCACCTCTGTCTTGGCCTTAGGATCCAATTCAAGATTGGCCTCCTGCCTGGACAATTCCTTGAAATATACTCCATAGCAATCTTCAAGGTCAGGATCTCCCTTTGTCCTGACCACCTCCTCCACGCATGAATTCACCAGAAGCGGAAGAGCTGCAAGAACATATAGTAATTTGCTGATTTTCTTCATAACAGTAAGATTTGGTCCAATTAATCAATTGGTGTAGGTTGTACAAACTGAGATGGATCCGGATTGTTTGTCTGCTCCGTGATCGCGGTATTTCCCTGATACTCGGCGACGGTGATGACAATGTTCCATTGAGGTGAACGACCTTCGCAATTCAGCGCGAAGACCTGTGCATGGTTGCTGCCATCATATGATCTTGTGATACCGTGATCCAGTCTCTTATAATCGTAGAAAAGGATTCCCTCACCCCAGAACTCGATTCTCTTCTGCAGAAGCATTTCATCGAGGAACGCATCTTTCTCAGTCGTGAATTTGGAGGCGTCATATTCAGGGTTCCTGGTCTTGATCAGAGAATTCAATACGGTAGCGGCTTCGTTGAGTCTTCCAAGCTGAGCCAATGCCTCCGCCTTGATGAAATAAACTTCTTCGACACGCATGACGCAGAGGTCCGCCGCGTTACCTACCGTATAGTCGGTACAGTTACCGTTCGCCGGACGGAATTTGAGACTCTGATAATCCATGATCGGGTCAAGCTGACCAGGGATACCGTTGAGAAGTGCCGCCTTATCTGCATCAGAGCCGGCAAACTTGTAATCGTAGTATTCGAAACGCTTCGGATCGAGCCAAGAGTGCTTTCTGAAGTCACTGTCGGAAATACGCTCGTACAGAGCCTTGCTGATACCGATATGAGACAGCTGGCAATAACCCCACTGCGCCTCTCCACTGATGTGGGAGATGAAGGTGATGATATTACTCTGCAGCTCACTGTTGGTAGGAATTCCCCAGATCCAGGAATTGTTGGCATCACCTTTATTGAAGCCCGTGGTCGGATTCTCCCACTCATCCTGAGTCAGAGGAGTCTTGCCGGAACCGGTCAGCACCTTCTCGGCATACTCGATGGCTTTTTCGTATGCGCCTTCATCACCGGCCGCACCTTTCTCGAGATAAGCTCTTGCAAACATGACGTTTACAGCAGATTCTCCCGGCATCTTGTAGTCGATCTGCTTGCCCGCAAGCAGTTTTCCAGCCTGAGTCAGGTCCTCAAGGATGAAATCATACATGTCCTTGCGAGGCATACGCGGATTATAGTTGGCATCAGCCTCTTTCGTATCCTGCGTGATCTTCGGAACGGTAAGTTCGAGGATTGACGACACAGGGAGGTACTTGTTTTCCTTCGGCTCATACAGACGAGCCAGATCCAGATAGCAATAAGCCCTGAAAGCATAGGCCTGACCGAGGATACGCTGTTTGTTCGGATCTTCGGTATCCGGCTCGATGAGACTGATGACATCATTGGCAGTCTTGATCCAAGTATAGTAGGCATCCCAGAAATAGGATGGGGCGATATATTTGGATCCCATATTTTCGCAAAGGCAATATGAATAGAATCTGTTGTAGAAAGGATTCTCACCCATGGTTGCCAGGTCCTCAAGCATGAACTCTGTCCTCAGGAAGATTCCTCCAAGACCGAAGTCAGTATGATCGCCGTAGTTCGTGGCATATCCCATGACACCGGACGTAACCATAGAAGAAGGAATGGAATTCAGCATCCCTTGAAGAGCTGCCTCATTCTTTGATACCTGAGCTTGTGTCTGAGAACCACCCTGGGGGAATGTTTCCTCAATACAGCCTGTGGCTGCACCGACGGCCGCCAAGGCTAAAAGCGATTTGATCAATATATTTTTCATATCAAAATTCCTCGTTAAAATTAGAATGTAATGCTCAATCCACCTGAAAGTGTACGTACAGGAGAGTTCATGGCGTCATTCGTAGTACCTGTAAGAGACTGTCTTGGATCAAGTCCTCTACGATGTGAAACGTAGCAGATGTTGTCACATGATACATAGAATCTCATTTTCTCCACCTTGATCTTACGTGTAAGGTTTCTCGGAAGCGTATAACCGAACTGAGCATTCTGGAAGTTGAGATAGCTGGCGTCAGTCAACCATCTGTCAGATGTCGCTGTGATATCCTGATCCAGATAACGGAATCTCGGAATGGAAGCGCTGTGATTTTCCGGAGTCCACGCATCGAGGAGGTCTTTATGGAAGTTGGTACCAGTCGATCCGCCAGGACTGCTCATCAAAGAAGCATATCCGCTATCATAAGCGAGACCGCCGATCTGATAAGTGAACTGGAAAGCCAGATCGAATCCGTAGAAGTCAATGCTGGTACCGAATCCACCATATACCTTAGGGATCGGATTTCCGCAAAGGTAGGTTGATGCATCGGAGTATTTCGTCGTCGTCTCTTTTCCGATGACGATCGGCTCCTTATCTGCATCCAGGACAGGATTGCCGTCCGCATCCAGCTGATAGATATCCTTGTACCACATCGGGAGACCGGTTTCCTGTTCCACACCTGCATATTTCGGCAGGAAGAAAGTATTCAGAGGAAGGCCTTCACCGACGAATCTCGTACCGTTAGCATAACCTTTGTATCCTTCAATCTTTCTGGTCTTCTTCTCATTCGGAAGCATCGTGATCTTGTTACTGTAGTGAGTCAGGTTAGCGTAGATGCTCCAGTTCACATTCTTGGTACGGATCGGATTGAAATTCAAAGCAAGTTCGACACCGGAGTTTCTCATATCACCGATATTGTCATAGTAACCGCCGTAACCAAGGGAAGCAGGAACCGTGAAGTAGAAGAGCATATCTGAAGTCAATCTGTAGAAATACTCGATACTACCGCCGATCTTACCGTTGAAGAGGTCGAAATCCACTCCGATGTTGAAGTTGGTATTGGTCTCCCAAGTAATGTTCTCATTACCCTTTCTTGCAAAAGAGACTGCAATCTCATCATCATTGTTGGAGATGTTGTACATATCGGTATAGAGATAGTTGGCGATAGAGTCATTACCCTGTGAACCGACGGAAGCTTTCAGTTTCAGCATGTCTACCCAAGAGGCATGGAACCAAGGCTCATGGTTGATCAGCCAGCCAGCACCGACTGACCAGAAATTACCCCATCTGTGATCCGGATGGAACTTGGAGGAAGCGTCTCTACGGTAAGAAGCGCTGGTGAAGATCTTGTTGTTGTAATCGTACTGTACACGGAGGAAGTAACCCTCGTTGTTGTACTCACCATAGCCTGAAGAAGCCTGTTTCGCATCGATCACTGCGCCACCGAGCTCGAGATTGTCCAGAGAGAAGAGCTTCTTCTTAGCTGCGCTCAGACTGTAGGACTGTGCCAGGTAGTTCTCGTGACCGACCATGACATTCAGATGATGTTTACCAGCGAAAGTCTTGTCGTAAGTCAACAGTTCCTGAAGGTTCAGATGAGTATCTCTGCTATGACCTTTGGCCAGGATACCGCCATCCGGAACGAACTGACCGTAGAGGTTGTTGCTCAGGTTGGTCACACGTGACTCTGTCACACCGAAACCGGCATTGAAGCTGAACTTGAAGTCTTTCAGGAAAGTGATGTCGGCGAAAGCCGTACCGTTGAAAGAGTTACCCTCACTGCGGTTCTTATCAAGTTCAAGCAGCTGATAAGGGTTGGCGTTCATCTGAGCAGGACGTCTGAAACCTGCATTGGCACCGCTACCGAAGTCATATCTGCGATGACCATACTTATCGTGCATGATATTGCCTTTTCCGTCACGCATATAGAGCGGATAGATCGGAGCGATGGAGTTAGCGAACGCGAACATGTTACCGGTATCGGTAGAGCCCTCGTTTCCGTTGGAGTTACCATAAGAGAAATGTGTGAAAGCTGCATTGGCACCTACTTTCAACCATTTCTTAGCCTGATAGTCTGCTTTCAATCGGGCAGTATAACGGGCCATGTTGGAATATCTGATGATACCTTTATCATAAAGGTAGCCGAACGATGCGTAGAATGAAGCCTTGTCCGTACGACCGGTAACGCTCAGGTTATACTCCTGACGGAGTGAATTTCTGTAAGCTTCCTTCATCCAGTCGTCTGAAGTGAGGTAGTAATCCTGACCTTCATAATTGACGACACGACCGAGGGTCGCATTCGGATTCAATTTACCGTTTGCACCGATCAGGAATTCACCTTCCGGATAAGTGTAGATGTCATATCCGAGACCACCGTCCTTCGCAGGACCGGTAAGGTTAGCGGCAGCGACACGATGGGCCTCAAGCGGGGAAAGTCCCTGCTCATAGCGGTAGTAATCCCTCAAAGCACCGTAATGCATCTCGTAATACAGACCTGGGTCTCTTACATAGTCATACTCACGAAGTGCCTTGGAGTTCCAGCCGAGCTTCATGTCCAGATTGACGATCGCATCCTGAGTCTTGGCCTTCTTGGTCGTGATCATGATCACACCGTTGGCACCACGTGCACCATAAAGCGCATTGGAAGCAGCATCCTTCAGGACAGTCATGGATTCGATATCGGCAGGGTTGATATTGTTGATATCACCAGGATAAGGAACACCATCGACTACATAAAGAGGCGCAGTTCCGGCTGAAATGGAACTGATACCACGGATGACGATGCTCGGAGATGATCCTGGTGTACCGGAAGCCGTCGTCATCTGCACACCGGCAACGACACCTTCCAATGCACGCGTCGCATCAGAAGACTGCGTCTTCGCGATATCAGAAGACTTGACTACCGCTGCGGAACCCGTAAAGGACTCCTTGGTAGAAGTACCGAAGGCTACGACCATGGTCTCCTGAAGCGCATTGACATCCGTGTCGAGCGCTACATTGAGAGTCATTTCCTTGCCTACAGTGATTTCCTTTTTCTGATAACCGATAGAACTGTAGATGATGACATTCTCTTTTCCGACAGGAATCATAATGTCATATGCACCATTCTCATCACACGCGACGCCGATTGTCGTTCCTTTCAAAAAGACGGAAGCGAATGGAATTGGCTCACCTGTTTCGGCATCTGTAACAACACCCTTCAGCTCATAATTCTGAGCAAAAACTGACGAACAGCTTAAGAGCACCAGGATTGTTGTCACAAACAATCTGACTGTTTTCATAAGCAATAGATTAAATTAAACATTAAATACGGAAGACACTCCAAAAAATAATATACCCAAAAGTGTCTTTACAAAGTTGTAAATTTTTTTTAATAAAAAAAAACGCATTAAAAATTATATTCTGTCATAAAATCAAAATATTTATCAAGGAATTATAAGTCTCAGACAAACATCATGACGAAAAGAGACAAAGAATTCTAAAATATGGTTACATACTGAAAGTAAATGCCCCAGAAATATTTTTTCACCCCCTTGCCGATTTCACTGAAAACACTTCCTATTTAATTGAATATCAATGATATATAAAATCGAAAATTCTGAATTTAAAATGTAAAGCGACATTTTTCCGCTCGCTTTCATCATTTACGGAAATTTTATTGAAAAAACAAGTTTCCAGCATATGTTTTCTGCACGGATTTTGAATTTATTTTCACTTTGAATAACTTTGAACCCGAAAATAAACTACAAAAAAAACCAAGTATGAAAAAAATTATGATCCTGATCGCAGCAGCAGCCATGATGGCTTCCTGCTGCAGCAATGAATGCAGAACCGTCAGCCTCGAAGGCAGATGGACCATCGCCTCCGTAAACGGCGAGATGCTCTCCCTTGAACAGATGCCTTTCATCGAATTCGACACCACAGACCATAGATTCCACGGCAATGCCGGCGTAAACATCATGAACGGCGACTACAAGCTGGAAGGAACCACCCTCACTTTCGGAGAAGCCGCTACGACCATGATGGCAGGAAGACCTGAAGCCAGCAAGGTCGAGAGGGAGATCCTCGACAACATCTCAGCTGTCACCACCGCTACCGGATCAGAGGACAAGATCGAGCTCAAGAACAATGAGGACATTGTCCTGATGACCCTGGTGAAAACCGTTGACCTGAACGGCAGATGGACCATCACTGCCGTGAATGGACAGGAAATCAAACTTGAGGAGATGCCTTTCATCGAATTCACCGGCAACAGATTCCACGGAAATGCCGGCGTGAACCTCATGAATGGAAACTACAGTCTGTCCGGCACGACTCTCACCTTCGGAGATGCCGCCACGACCATGATGGCCGGCGAAGAAGCGGAATCTGCAGCTGAAAGGACAATCCTGGACAATCTCGCCAAAGTTGCAGGCGTCAAGGCGACTGAAAACGGACTTGAACTTCTGGATGCGGAAGGCAAGCTCCTCCTGAACCTGGACAGATAAGCTGAACTGGACAAGTAAAAGAGAGGTCTGTCCAGTCGGACAGACCTCTCTTCGTATTATATATAGGTATATATCACCGAATCAGATGGACAGTTCGTTAAGTACCGTGATCAGTTCCTTATCGATCGGCTTGTCTTTCTTGATGGCTTTATTGAAAGGAACATAGACCACCTGATTGTTCGCGATGCCGACCATGACATTGCGCTGTCCGTCCTGAAGCGCCTCAATAGCCGCGACGCCGAGACGACTGGCCAGAATACGGTCGGATGCGCTCGGACGTCCTCCACGCTGCAGATGACCGAGGATCGTGACCCTTACATCATATTCCGGATATTCGTGACGGACACGATCTGCATAATACATGGCACCACCGGTACCGTCCTTCTGACTTTCAGAAACGATGACGATAGAGCTGTTCTTGCTCTTGCGCACTCCTCTTGCCACGAAATCAGCCAGCTGGTCAGCATCCGTGCTGTCTTCCGGAATGATGGCACATTCCGCACCTGCGGCGATGGCACTGTTCTGCGCGAGGAAACCGGCATCACGGCCCATCACTTCGATGAAGAAGATACGGTTGTGCGAAGTCGCGGTATCCCTGATCTTGTCCACACATTCCATGATGGTATTCAGTGCGGTATCATAGCCGATGGTAGTATCCGTACCGTACAGGTCATTGTCGATGGTACCAGGAAGTCCGATGCACGGGATATCATATTCCTGCGCCAGGACCTGCGCTCCGGCCAGAGAACCGTTTCCGCCGATGACGACCAAAGCATCGATTTCATTGGCCTTCAGATTTTCAAAAGCCTGCTTACGGCCTTCCACAGTCAGGAAAGCCTTCGAACGAGCAGTTTTCAAGATGGTTCCGCCTCTCTGGATCGTTCCACTGACGCTTTCTGTGGTGAATTCCTTGATGTCATTCTTGACAAGGCCTTCATAGCCACGATAGATCGCTTTCACTTTCCAGCCTGAATAGATGGCAGATCTGGTCACTGCACGGATGGCAGCATTCATTCCGGGGGCATCACCTCCTGAGGTGAGCACACCGATCGTCGAAATCTTTGACATAGCGTTATTCTTGTTTATTCGTTCTCATACTGAATTCACAACCGCAATACTGCTGGTTGTAGAAGTCCATTTCCCTGATGATCTGGCTGCGACGCTCCTGCAGCCCTCCTTTGCGCCAGTTCTGTTCCCACCAGACCACGGTCGCACCTTCGGATGCAAGTTCTGCGCCATCCACACCCCCATTGACCTGAGCACAAGCCCAGTTCCCGGCCTCATTGATCTGGGCCAGACTTTTCCAGCGGGAAGATGCGAGGGTCGTCGTCAAGACCCTGAGCCCATTGGCCTGAGCATAGGATGCGGCACGGTAAAGGCGGTACTTGAAACATTTGAGGCAACGGCCACCTCGTTCCGGTTCATTCTCCATCCCTCTTATCGAGTTCAGCCAGGAAACATGGTCGTAGTCATCGTCGATGATGGTCAGGCCAAGCTTGCGCGCATAGCGCGTACATTCATTCTTGCGGATCAGGTACTCCTCCTCGGGGTAGATGTTCGGATTCGAATAGAAGATGACCGGCTCGATGCCATGGTTCATCAGACATTCGACGATGGCCGATGAGCAGGGAGCGCAGCAGGTGTGCAGCAGGACCTTCTTTTCTCCGAACGGGACTTCCAGTATATTTTCCTTCTTCTTCAATTCAATGATGTTTAACGGCCTGCGTTTTACAGACGCACAATAAACAAAGTTACGAAAAAATAACTAAATTTACTGAGTATAAAAGTGCATAATAATGACCGATCTGAAGAAAAAGAATGACCGGAAAGGATTTCTGGCCCTGACGCCACTGATCGTTTTCCTGGTCGTATATCTCGTTTCCTCCCTCATCGTCGGGGATTTCTACAAGATTCCGATTTCCGCCGCCTTCCTGGTGGCTTCCATCTATGCGATCCTTATCACTGAAGGGCACAGTTTCGAAGAGCGGATCAACATTTTCTCCAAGGGAGCCGCCCAGCCGAACATCCTGCTGATGATCTGGATCTTCATCCTGGCCGGAACCTTCGCCTCCACTTCAGAAGCTCTCGGCTCCATCACCTCCGTCGTGAACATGACCAAGATGATCCTGCCGGGAAAACTGATCTATGCCGGACTGTTCCTGGCCGCCTGCATCATTTCCATATCGATCGGCACCAGCGTAGGAACGATCGCCGCCCTGATACCGATGGCACCCCAGTTCGGGAACGACACGGCCTTCATCGCCGCCATCATCGTCGGAGGAGCCTTCTTCGGTGATAACCTGTCCTTCATTTCAGATACCACCATCGCCGCGACCCGCACGCAGGGCGTTTCGATGAAAGATAAGTTCAAGGTCAATTACAAGATCGTCGGGCCAGCCGCGCTGCTCGTGCTGGGACTCTACGTTTTCCTGGGCTGGACCGAAACGTTCAATGCCGCGAGCGGAAACGTGGAATGGATCAAGCTCATCCCTTATACCTTAGTACTGGTCATGGCTTTCACCGGGGTCAATGTGATTCCGACCTTGACGGTCGGTCTGCTGGCCAATGCTGTCATCGGGACGATTACCGGAGACTTGATCTGGAGCGGCTGGATGGAATCCATCGGTTCAGGCATCGCTTCCATAAGTGAACTGATCATCATCACCTTGCTTGCCGGAGGACTTATGGAACTGATCCGCCACGGTGGAGGAATAGACTTGCTGATCCGGAAGATGACCCATAAGATCAATGGAAAAAGAGGAGCAGAATCCAGCATTGCCGGACTGGTCTGCCTGGCGAACCTCTGTACAGCAAACAATACGATCGCCATCATCACAGCTGGAGATATCGCAAAAAAGATTACAGAGCGCTTCGAACTGGACCCGAGAAAGACAGCCAGCATCCTGGACACCTTCTCCTGTCTGGTGCAAGGCTTCATTCCATATGGCGCACAGCTGCTGATGGCAGCCGGACTGACCGGAATCTCGCCGGTGGAAATCATCGGCTACCTTTATTATCCGTTCACGATGGGTATCTTCGCGATTCTTTCGATCCTGTTCCGCTACCCGCGTTCCACCCGCTGATCCGATAAGATGGACATAAAAGAAAAGAGCTTCAGAATTGATCTGAAGCTCTTTTGCTGAGTGCGGATGGCGAGACTCGAACTCGCACAGGACAACTCCCACTACCCCCTCAAAGTAGCGCGTCTACCATTTCGCCACATCCGCATTGTTCGTTTGGGATTGCAAATGTACGCATAATTTTAAAAAGTGCAAATTTTTTTTGCGTTTTTTTGAAAATAATTTCTACATTTGCATCGGTTTCCTTTCGCAGGGAGCTAATTAACAATTATTTACTAATTATTAACTCATTAAATTCCATTTAAAATGGCAGTTAAAATTCGTCTTACACGCCACGGAAAGAAAGCTTATTCTTTCTTCCACATCGTAGTGGCAGACACCCGCGCACCACGTGATGGTCGCTACATCGAGCAGATCGGCTCTTACAACCCTAACACCAACCCTGCAACCATCGTTCTCGATTCTGACAAAGCTCTGGCTTGGCTGAACGTCGGTGCACAGACTACTATCACTGCACGTCGTATCCTTTCTTACGAAGGCGTTCTTCTCAGAAAACACCTCCAGAAAGGTGTAGCCAAGGGCGCTCTTACACAGGAGCAGGCTGATGCAAAATTCGCGGCATGGAAAGCTGAGAAAGATGCCAAGATCGTTGCGAAGAAAGAAGGATTGAGCAAAGAGGCTGCCGCTAAGGTTGCCGCTGCAACTGAGGCTGAAGCTAAAGTCAACCAGGAGAGAGCTGAGGCTCTTGCCAAGAAGAAAGCTGAAGCTGAGGAAGCTGCAAGAGCTGCTGCTGAGGCTGCTGCTGCAGAGAAAGCCGCTGAGGAAGCCGCTGCCGCTGCTGCAGAGGAAACAGCTGAGAACCCTGAGGCTTAATTATGTCTGAGACAGGAAACAACCTGCGACAGATAGCTCAGGTATTGAAATCTAACGGTACAGACGGTGAACTCGTAATGGGTTTCCGTGACATTGCTCCTGAAGATATCAACACTAAGGAACCGGTATTCATCTATTTCGATGGACTGCCGGTTCCATTTTTTATGGATTCCTTCGTTCAGAGAGGTTCCAGCAAGGCGCTGGTCCACCTCACCGATATCCGGGGGTTCGAAGATGCGGAAGAACTGGTCGGAAAAGCCGTCTATGCAGACCCCGCAGTCTATGAAGAAGAGTTTGAAGAAGGAGATTACCGCATGCTGGTCGGCTGGACACTGCTGAAAGCGCTGCTGGACGAAAGCACCGACCTGGCCAGCGACGAGCTGGATGTGGAAGAAACTGGAGAAATCACGGAATTCATGGATATTCCAGGTAACCCTTGCATCGAGGTAACTCTGGAAAACAACGGAGAGAAAGTGATCCTACCTCTCCATGAAGACCTGATATTATCTGTCGATCCCGAAAACCGGGAAATCATCATGGAAATACCGGAAGGCTTGCTGTAAGTCCTTCCGTACCTATACGAGAAACGGTTCTGAAATATCATGTTCCAGAACCGTTTCTCGTCATTTTACGTCAACCAGCTTACCAGCTCAAAGAAATGGCGGCAGTCAGAAGGTCAATGCAGAAATAAGGCGGAATCGCCGGATTGCTGGACTCCCACTCGAAATCAATGAAATCCACATCTCCAAGCGCACTCAGATCGAACTTCGTCCATTTCGTAACGACCTCTCTCTTCTCCGGTGTATTCCGAGCCAGGAAGAATTCTGCCTTACCTGTCTCCTTTCCACCAAGGATGCCGGTAGCGATGACTTTTATGTAATCATTCTCCTTGAAGTTTTCCTTCACGGCTTTCACGACCTGTGCAGTATTGTTGATCGCACAAGCCTGCAGCGTACAGGTACCGAGATCCGTACGGATAAAGGCAATGTCATGTTCCGGCATCTTGCCATCTGGATCATCATGAAAGAGCAAGGCACAGTTCGGAGGCAAGAGCCTGCGGTTATCTTCAGTCTTTCCATCTGCTTTAGTCGGCTTCTCTTCCGGCTTTTCCGGCTTTTCAGGTTCCTTGTAAGTCTTGTCTTCGTAGACACTCCAGAACTTAGGATTCCAGTTTCCATCAATAGCCTCATAAGGCAGATAATCACGGGAGTAAGTGAGCGAGCAACCGCCGGTGATGTCCAGCTTTTCATTCTGCGTAAAGAAGAAAGCCAAGTCGGCATAGCCGAAATAATTTACCTTCGCATTCTTGAAACCGATGAAAAGGCTATCCTTATCAAAGGTCTCCTTTACACCTGGACTTTCCAGATTATAGTCGAAAGTGGCCTGAAGCAGATAACTCTGGCTGTTCTTGTTATTGCCCAGACAGGAGGAAAGAAGCAGCGCAGAGGCTGCAAAAATCAAGATTTTTTTCATTTCATTATATGTTTACATTAACATTAGACCGAGTTCCCTGACTGTCTGAGCCATAAGCTGACAAGTCTTTTCCGTTGCCGGAACGAGCGGGAGACGGAGTTCATTTTGCATCAGTCCCATGGCCGCCATCGCTGCCTTGGCAGGAATCGGATTGCTCTCGATGAAGCAGTTTTTAAACAAAGGCATGAGTTCATGATGCAGAATCCGTGCTTCTTCGATCTGTCCGGCTTCCAAAGCACGGACAAGAGCGACCATACGGACCGGATCGACGTTGGAAGCGACACTGATGACCCCCTGCGCTCCCGTCGACATCAGGGACAAGGTCTCGTCATCATTTCCGCTCAGGACTGCGAAGCCTTCCGGACGATTGCGGATAATCTGCGAGATCTGCGCATAATTTCCGGAGGCTTCCTTCACGGCCACGATATTCTTCACGTCTTCCGCCAGCCTCAAGGTCGTCTCCGCCTGGAGATTCGCACCGGTGCGTCCCGGCACGTTATAAAGCACGATCGGCTTGTCCGTCGACTCGGCGACAGCCCTGAAATACCGGTACATTCCTTCCTGGGTCGGTTTGTTGTAATAAGGGACCACGATCAGGAAAGCATCTGCACCATGAGGTTCCAGCGTCTTGATGCTGCGGAGCGTATGCTGGAGAGAATTCGTACCTCCACCGACCAGCAGCTTGCGGCCGGAAGCATGTTCTCTGGCTGTCTCCAGTATTTTCACTCTTTCAGCATCCTCCAGACAAGGAGTTTCCCCGGTCGTTCCGAGAGGAACCAGAAAATCGACACCGGCCTCGACCTGACGGTCCACCAGTCCGGCAAAACATTCATAATCCACTTCGCCATCCTTGAAAGGAGTGACAAGGGCTGTACCGCAGCCTGACAATTCATATCTCTTCATGGCTATTCCGCTTTGAAAATGATTTCCTTGAATTCATGCACACCGGTCAGGCCTTCCGTGCGGACAGCAGCCTCGACTGCTCCTGCCGCGAAACCTTCTCTGGAAAAAGCTTCATGGGTCATGGTAATCCGGTCACAGGTACCCTCGAAACCTACTGTATGGATGCCTGCAATCTCACCGCAACGGACGGACTGGATATCTGTCTTGACATCCATATTCGCATCGACGATGTCCGCAAGGCTTCTGGCCGTTCCGCTTGGAGCATCCTTCTTATGGCAATGATGCATTTCGATCATGTAAGGGCTATATCCGCCGATCTCTCCGAGCATTCTGGAAATGTAATCCGTCACTGCAAAGAAGACATTTACGCCAATGGAGAAGTTGGAAGCCCAGATCATCGGCGTGCCGCTCTGCTCGAAGCAGGAGAAGACCTCCTCCTTGATATCGTTCCAGCCGGTGGTACCGATGACAACGGCCTTGAAATGCTCTGCCAGGAACCGGTAGTTCTCCCGGATGGCTGATGGGGTCGTGAAATCGATCACGACACATTCTTTCGCGAGTTCCGGATCGAAAGACTTGATATCTTCGCTTTTGCCGGCAATCTCTATGTTGCGGGAAAGGAGAATGGCTTCCACCATCTTTCCCATTTTTCCATAACCGCTAATTACTACTTTCATCATAGAACAGATAATTATGAAGATCCTGCACCACATCCATCACCACTTCCCGATCGATCACGAAACTGATGTTGACATAGGAAGCGCCCTGGGAAATCATGTAGATCTTGCAATTCTTCAATGGAGCGAAGGTCCGCTTGATGGAACCCTCCAACTTGACAATATTCTTACCGATGACAGACACCTGCGATTTATCCGTATCGACGATGACCTCAGCAAATTCCGACAGCTGCTCGACAACGCCGGAAATATCCTGGGAAGCATCCACGGTCACCGAAATGTTCGCTTCTGAAGTACTGATCAGATCGACGGATACCTTGTTCTCGCTGAAAATCTCGAAGACATTCTTCAGGAAGCCGGAGGTATTGATCATCCTGGTGGAAAAGATGTTGATCACCTGAATGTTTTCCTTGAAAGAAACGGATTTCACTCCGTCCTCGATCATCTCGTTGTTCAGGATTGCCGTTCCCTTTCCGGACGGGTTCATGGAATTAAGCACATAAATCGGGATATTCTTCTTCACGGCCGGCTCGATGGTGAGCGGATGAAGCACTTTGGCACCGAAATGGGCCATCTCGGCAGCTTCTTCAAAAGAAATCTTCTCCAGCGACCTGGTTCCCTTGACGAAACGAGGATCACCGGTATGCACACCGTCGACATCCGTCCAGATCTCGATAGCTTCCGCATCCATGGCCATACCGATCAGAGATGCGGAATAATCAGACCCTCCCCTTCCGAGAACGGTAGGGTCACCGTCCATGGTAGAAGCGACGAAACCTTGGGTAATCACGGCATCCATCCCCTCACAAGCCTTGCTGATGACTTCAGGGACTTTGACAGCGATAGCCTTCATATCTGGCTCGGCCTTCAAGTAATCGGAATTGGAGATCATCATGGTGCGAGCATCGACCAGCTTCGTCCTGATGCCTCGGGCGTTCATAGCGTGACAGATGATGGTAGAAGAAAGGTATTCGCCATAGGAGATGATGACCGCCTTGCTTCTGTCGGAAAGTTCTCCGAGCGCACAGACAGCATTCACTACTTCTGTCAACGTATCACAGATGCGATTGACATCGACGATTGCCTGATCATATAGAGAAGAGGTCTCTCCTAATAGTTCCTGAATCAAAGAAAGGTGACGAATCCTGAGTTCCGACAGAAGTCGATCGGCCTCTTCTGCATCCTTGCGGGAAGCATGGTCGGAAATACGGTAAAGCAGGTCTGTCACTTTGGAAAGTGCAGATACGACCACGACTGGAGTCCTGTTGAGCTTGCTTCCGATGATGAAGATCGACCTTGTAATGGCCTCGAAGTTCGCGACGGATGTACCGCCGAATTTCATTACTATCATTTCACACTAACTTTTCTTTTTTCATGCCGGAATGTACCGATGCACATTCGAGACAAAGTTATAAAAAAATCGAAAAGACCGCAACCTTGAACGGGAT
>JAHHQP010000055.1 GCA_020026355.1 Bacteroidales bacterium | reverse complement strand
CTTCAAAGGAATGACTTATCTTGACGAGCAGAATCAGGCCTCTGAAAAGATCATCTTCAGGAATGCCGCCAGCAAGAAGCTGACCCTGAACTATGAGAAAGCCTGCACTCCAAGAGATGGCAAGCTCAAAGCCTGGGCAGTGATGGCCGCCCGTACCCTGGAACCGACTGAGGAGCTCACCATTACCCTGAAGAATGCCGACGTCGCGATCAGCAAGAAATTCAATCTTACAAAAGTCCTGAAGAACAGCGACTTCAACTACATCAACCTCGACATGACAGGGGCTGTTGTCACACCGCTCAAACAATCCAGCTACAAACTGGTCAAGAGCCAGGAGGATATTGCTGCGGATGGAGAATATCTGCTCGCAACAGAAATCTACAAGATTTTCGACGGCAAGAACGAGAGCCAGTTCAAGACGCTGGATGCCCCGGCAGTTCTGGGCGAAGACGGCGTGACGACCAGTGTTCCAGCAGGCAGTCCGGTCATCAGACTGATAGCGGATCCCGCACATGAAGGAGCCTTCAAGATGCTGATCATCAGCCAGAACCAGTGCATCAGCACAACTGCAGCGAAAGAGAAATGCCTTTCCTTCGCTCCTGAAGCCGAGGCCATCTCCTGGACCATCAAGGTCAATGAGAACGCCGAAATCGTCTTCACCGGAACAAAGAACTACGGCACCGATGCAGAACCGGTATATAACGGTCTCTTCACGCTGAATGACGGCGTGGCCTTCAGAGCCTCCCCATCAACTGCAAAAGTAAATGTACAGGACGGAAAAGTGACCCGCCGCTACCCGAGACTCCTCAAGAAGATCTGAGAAGTCCGGAAAAAAAGATAGCCTATCTGGTTTTCCAGAAACGGCTCGTGATATCCTCCACCTGACGGCTTCCGTCCTCCAGGTGGAGGATTCTGTATAAGCGCTGGTTGGTGGTCGTGGAATTGAGCGGACCGTATTTCGCGATGTAAGGACCGACCTTGACATAATCGAAGATGTCGAAGAACTCTTCCTCGACTTCGGTACGGCCGGAATAGAGGGCGACCTTCAGATGACGGTTCTCCCGGACATGACGAGCCAGCTCGGTCAGACGTTCCCGGTCATTCCCCTCTCCCAGGAAAAGAAAACAGTTCACCCCGAAATTGTCATCGACCATCCGGTCGATCTCTTCCGGTGTAAGCTCTTCCCCGACATTCTCCCGGAGAAAAGGAGAATGGCATCCGATACAATTACCCTGGCAGTTGCTGATTTCAACCGCCAAGGTAAGCATATCAGGTATTTCTTCAAGTACGACTGAAGTGAGGTCTTTCACGAATCGGATCATCGGCAAGCTATCAATCGTAGAATCTCTTAGCAGCTTCTTCCTGACGCATCTCGCTGAAAGAGGAGACACGTTTCAGATAACCGATCACACGGGTCAGGTAATCCAGATTATGGCTGCCGCATTTCGGGCAGACCGTCAAGGTATCCTTGCTGATGTAGCCGCAATCGTTGCAGACCGTGTTCCGGCAGTTGAAAGTGAAATAGTTCGTGCCGTAATGCGCCGCCGTCTTCAGCAGCTGACGGTACTGGTCCTTGCTCAGATGTTCCTGAATATTCATATGAAGGGCGGAACCGCCGTCAAGGTATTTCACATAATCCTCGCCATGGAGCTTGAACTTGTCGATCATGGACAGAGAATCATCTTCCGGATTATAGAAATAGGAACTGTACATGTTGTGTTTCCGAGAAACGAAATAGCCGTCTTTCTGGTCCCACTTGTAGTTCTTGCCTGAAAGATTCTCACCCGGCACGAATTCCGTGTTGAACATGGTGTCCCTGGTCCTGTCCTTCCTGTTCGCGATATTGATCGTCTCCAGCAGGGAGTTCACGAATTCATTGTAATCCGGATTCGGGGAAACCTCCAGTCCGAGGAATTCAGCCGCATCCGTCATTCCATTGACGCCGACGGTCAGATACTGCCTGCGCATGTCAATGAAACCGGCACGGTACACATCCAGCATATCTGCGGCCAGGAAGTCCTTGATGATCTCGTTGAAAGCTGTCTGGTATTTGTGCACCCGTTCCGTCAGTTCGCGGATATCGTTGTTGAACCAAGCGTAGAGTTCCTTGCGGTCGAACTTCAGATCCGGATCCAGCATAGCGCCATCCGGGAGGATGATGCCCTGCTTCTCATTGAAATAACGGCGGGTAGCCTTCTGGATGACACGGTTCAGATTGATGGTCATGACAGACTTGGAACCGGTCGATACGGAAGCGGTTCCCATCGAATACTGATGGGTGGTATGATTGTGCTCGGAGTCCTCTCCTTCCACATCTTTCAGCGAGTTGCGCAGACGGCAGCAGCTGGACAGGCTGTCCGGGCTGTCGGAAAGATAGCAGAAGAAGCTGTGGCCCTTGGCCCACATCTCGGCCGTGAAATCAGCATATTCCTTGTCGACGAAATCATCGCCACCGTCGGTAAGCAAGGCCATGGTCTCGACCGGGAAGGTCAGCACATAGCGGCTTCTTTCCTCATTGAACCAGTTCATGAAATGCTTCTGCAGCCAGGAAAGGGTCTCCCAGACCGGTGCCGTCCCGTCCGGGAAGCGGAAATCGCCGAAGACACCCTCGAAATAAGGCTTGTCGAAATAACCGATATTCCAGAACACGGTCTGGTAACCGCGGTTGCCGGCCGGCATGTTCATGGAATGGACGACCTGCTGGAAATAATTGTCGATGACCTTCACCAGCGTGCGCTGCTTGAGATTGTTCTCGACCACCTGATCCAGTCTGGAGAGATAGTCATCGCCATAATCCTTCCTGATGAAATAATCCATGTACATCAGGAATTCAGGAGTCGCGACTGCGCCCATGAACTGAGATGAGATGGAATAGACCAGATTGATGAACTCTCCGCAGAAAGATTTGAGGTCGGTCGGAGCGACGGACACGCCGCCGAGCTCCTGCAGACCGCTGACCAGGAAAGGATACATCGTGATGGCGACGCAATACGGATAACCCGGAGTACCGCTCTCGTCATGCTTGTACAGGACATGGTCTGCAAGATCCTTCAGGTACTGGTCCGCAAGAGTACGACCGTACAGCGCCTTGATCTTGTCGTGCATGATATACCGGTTCTGCTTGATGTTGTTCTCCTTGTAGAGTTCCTGTCCCAAAGTCACGATATTCTTGCGGGTGACATTGGCGTTTGCATCGTATTTCGAACCGGTGGCGGCATTGGATGCCTTGATGTAGTCCTTGATGAAGTCACGCTTCTTTCTCAGATCCATGCCCTGATCGAATTTCTCGATATAGGCCAAGGCAACCTTCTTGTTGATCGACATCAAGGATTCCACGACCTGACGCCGGATTTCCTTGCTGGCGATCTGGTCATAGATATAGAGATTGTCCGTGATGGAAACCACCACTTCTTCCGGGCAGTACTGCTCTGCCGTCTTGTAGGCCTCTTTGATGCCTCTCTTCAGTTTTTCCTTGTCGAATTCCTCGAAAGTCCCGTTCGTTTTCCTGACATCCATGATAAAATATCCTTAATGCTGTTCGTTTACATATATATACAGAAAGACAGCGGGCATTTTCCGTGCCCACGTCAGCAGACAAATGTAACCAATAAAGTGAGGAACTCAAAAAAGGAAAGATAAAGTTATGCACAAAGTTAGTAACACCCCCGATTTGCAGAAATGGATATTTTTTCCGAATCTTGCACTCATGGAAGTAAAAGACGGATTCATCACGAAAATCAGGCAGGTCAAGGAAGAGTTCACCTTGCCCGCTGCCTTCAACCTGCTGAACAGAGGCATCAAGGACCGGCCGCTCGATGAGCGCCAGGCCCGCGCCTACCGCATCGAACTCGGCAACATCGTCTGGGAATACCTGACCGGAGACCTCCCCTACGAATTCAGTCCTGCCGTCTATCAGGCCATGCGCAAGATCCTCAGATCGGAAATGCTGCAGCTGATGTCCCTGGGCCTGGAGGACCCCTTTCTGAGTGACCGAGCCAATTTTTTCCTGGCACTCACGGCAGAAGGGACCCGATCCGCCAAGGACTACCTGTCCAGGATCCGGAAAGAACAGGAAGATCAAGACTTCGAGAACGCCTGTCTCCTGCTGGCCCGGATGGTGGAAGCCCATGAGGAAGCCTGTGGTGAAGATTGAAAAAATTCATTATCTTTGCAGGTTGATAACGTGTAAAATAAAAAGTGATTATGGAACAGAATCTTATTGGTAAGAACGCAGGTCTCCTCTGGAACCTGCTGAATGAGAAGAAGTGCGTTGAAGCAGAAGAGTTGAGAAAGGAATCAGGACTGAATGCCGCTGAATTCTGGGCAGCCATCGGCTGGCTTTCCCGCGAGGAGAAGCTGGTCTACACTGCTGAGAAGGTCGGCAGGAAGACCGTCAAGAAGTATGCTCTCGCATAACTTGCACAGAAGAATGAGAAGAAGCCGGACTCCATTTGTATGAACTGAACCCCAAAAGTTATTTGTCTAACTTTTGGGGTTCAGTTCATACATGCCATTCCCGGCCTTTCCCGCACAGGAGGCTATCAGACAGCCACTTGCGGGAAAGTCCAGATTTTTCATCCTCTGGTAACCCTTTCATTTCGGTAGG
>JAHHQP010000054.1 GCA_020026355.1 Bacteroidales bacterium | reverse complement strand
CCGCCCTCACTCCTTGTTCCAGAGGGCGGAGAATTCCTCGAAGGTCACCCCCAGAAGCTTCATCCGATGGATGAGTTCCGGGAGTTGCTGGCCGATGAATTCAGCCTTATGGGTTTCCACGATGATCTGACGCGCGGAGGAACTGATGAAATAGCCGATGCCTCTCTTGTTGAAGATGATGCCCTGGGCAGTCAGCCGCTCGTAGCTCCGCATGATGGTATTGGGATTCACACCGATCTCGGCACCCAGTTCCCTCACCGAAAGAATCCTCTCTTCTTCCCCATACTCCCCGGCCAGAATCTTTTCACAGAGCAGGTCGCAGATCTGGAGATAGATCGGTTTGTTGCTGTTGAATTCCATAGTAGATTCCTCCTAATGTCTGATGGTCTTGAGCCTGAAGAAGATCGCTACGGCGACCGCAATCAGGACGACCTGATCCGATATCGTATCCCAGAGCGCAAGATGCTCCGAAAATATGCTCAGTATCTGAGGGTCCGCCATCATGAATTCATCCATGTGAATCCATTGCGAGAAGATTGCTACGGCCAGTCCCGAAAAGACCATGCACACCGCAATGATGGACAGGATAGTCTTGGCGACCTTGCTTTTCTTGAAAACCAGGGCACCCAGCACGAAGATCAGGACAGCAGCCAGGAGATCATCGATATAGATGAAAGGATTCATGATGAAATCGATGTCGAAACCTTCGGTAGCCATCTCTTCTGCCAGGACGGAGAATTCATCGTGCAGTCCGAACGCCACCTGGAAGAGGGACAGTCCATAAGATGAATCCAACATGCTCAACACCCAGTCGATCCCCAGATAGCCCAAGATAAAGGTCAATGGAACCAGCAGCGACCAGATGATGATGGAAAGGGTCTTTTCCAGCACGGAGACCGGAAGCAGCGTATAGAGACTACCGGCCCGACGGTCCGTCACATGACCGTAAGCCTTGGCACCGAAAGTCACGAAAACACAGAGTGCCATGAAAAAGAACATCACTCCGCTGAAGAAATTGTTGAATTCCAGGAACTCCATAAGGCCGAAAAGATGGAATATGCCCAGCAGGAGATAAAGGCTGAGACCGGACAAGGTATAGACCAGCAGGTCCAGCCCGAAATTGCTGAAACAAGCTCTGCCGTCCGCCAGCAGATAGCTGCCGAAACGCTTGAAATTGAAAATATCGTTTGTCTTCATGATTATTCCTCCTTTCTGAAAAGTCCTCTGAACAGTTCCTTGTGAAGATGAGCAGTATTGAAGAGTGCTTCCACATTCACCTTGCTCTCCCGTTTTTCCGTATTCACGGCGACCTGGATGCTGCCGGCCGGCGTCATCTCGCTGTAGAGCGCATCAGACCTAACCGCACCGCTGTAATCGAAATATAATTTGTCCGCGATTTCCTCAAGCCCTGCATTCAGCAGCACCTCATGGCTTTCCAGGATGATGATCGGATCAATGATATCTTCCAGATCCCTCACCTGATGAGTCGAGATCAACAGCGTCGCATCGTCGGAAGTATATTTCATGACCGCCTTCCTGAACTGTGACTTCGAAGGGATATCAAGCCCGTTCGTCGGCTCATCCATGAAAAGATACCTGCAGTTGCAGGCCAATGCGAAAGCGATGTGCGTCTTCTTGAGCTGCCCGCAGGACATCTTGCTCATCTTGTGGTCCGCATCGTTCTCGAAGATCTGCATGATCTCGAGAAAAGTCTCCATCCGGAAACCGGGCCAGAACTTTCCGAAATTCCTTGCATAGTCCCGAGCAGTCATCTGGACAGGAGCCACCTCGTCCGGAAGATAATAAAGTTCACCCAAAAGGGAAGGTTCCCTCTTGTAAGGATTGCGGCCGTCAATGGAGATCTGTCCCTCCTTGCAGCTCTTCAGTCCGCAGAGTAAGGTCAGCAAAGTCGTCTTACCTACGCCGTTTTCCCCCAGAAGTCCATAGATATGTCCTTCCTGGAGAGTCATGTTGATGTTTTTCAGGACTTCAGCAGATCCATAGCTGAAGGCCAGATTGTCTATTCTGATCATGTTCGTCAGGTTTTGTTTTACTTTCTTTTAGTGTATTAGTGATGTAATACACTGCAAATGTAAGACAATATTTCTAACCTGCAAACATTTTCCTGAAAAAAAACGAAAAGGCCGTTCCTTCGGTCTGGAAAGACACGAAGGAACGGCCTGAAAATCCGATTACGGTAAACGAACTAGAGTTCGACGACCGAAGGTTTGATCATATTCTTAGGATCGAGAATCTTGTCCAGCTGCTCCTTGGTCAGATAACCCTTGTCGAGCACGAGCTGGTAGACGCTGCCACCTGTAGCAAGGGCTTCCTTAGCGACCTCGGTGCATCTTGCATAACCGATATACGGTTTCAGTGCAGTCACGATTCCGATGCTGTGCTCCACCATCTGACGGCAGCGGTCTGCATTGACGGTGATTCCCTCGATGCACTCTACCCTCAAGGTATCGAAGGCTCTGGTCAACCATTTCGTAGACTCGGCGATGGCCTGTACCATTACCGGCTCCATGACGTTAAGTTCGAGCTGCGCAGCCTCGGAAGCCATTCCGATCGCGAAATCGTTACCGATGACCTTGAAGCAGACCTGGTTCACCACCTCAGGGATGACAGGGTTCACCTTACCCGGCATGATGGAAGAACCTGGCTGTTTCGGAGGGAGGTTCAACTCTGCGAGACCGGTGCGTGGACCGGAACCCATGAGACGAAGGTCGTTGCAGATCTTGGAAAGACGGATCGCCAGCTGTTTCAAAGCTGCGGAATAACCGGTGAAGCAGGAAGTATCGTGAGTTGCCTCGATGAAATCCTCTGCCATGGTCACGTTCCAGCCGGTCACCTCTCTGAGGAAAGCGTTGCAGTTCTCTGCATAACCCGGCTCAGAAGTGATACCTGTTCCGATAGCGGTCGCCCCCATGTTGCTGACCAGGAAATCCTGAGCGGCCTGCTCGAGTCTGGCTTTCTCATGTTTCATAGCGCTTGCGAAAGCACCGAAAGTCTGACCCATGGTCATCGGAACGGCATCCTGAAGCTGCGTACGTCCCATCTTGATGACGGAAGCGAATTCCTCAGCCTTAGCTTCGAAAGCGGCGATGAGACGATCGAGCGCCTTGACCGCCTCGAGGTGCATCATGTAGACTCCGAAATGCATGGCCACCGGATAAGCGTCATTGGTGGACTGCGCCATATTGATATGGTCATTCGGATGACAGAACTGATACTCGCCATGCTCATGGCCCATGATCTCGAGGGCACGGTTGGCGATCACCTCATTGGCATTCATGTTCATGCTGGTACCCGCACCGCCCTGCATCATATCGATCGGGAAATGCTCGACATGCTCGCCGGCGATGAGTTCATCGCAAGCCTTCACGACAGCATTCTTGATCTCTTCAGAGACAAGACCGAGCTTATGGTTGGCCAGGATCGCACCTTTCTTCACCATGCCGAAAGCTTTCACGAACTCCGGATAATCGCAGAGATGGCAATTGCTGATGTTGAAGTTCTCGATGCAACGAAGCGTCTGGACTCCGAAAAGAGCCTCCTGAGGGACGAGCTTGTCTCCAAGCAGGTCGTGTTCCGAACGGGTTTTACCGCTGGTTTCAAATTGATATCTGATCATAGTTGTCTATAATAGTTTTAGAATTTTCAATTATATCCTATAAAGGTATGGAGTTTTTTCTGATTAAGACACTAAAATTTGAAAATCTTGACAGGGAGACGCGAACGATCAGAATTTTGCGCACACCTTTTCCCAAGCCGAGGCAAGAATACGGGCACAAGGACTCTCCGGCGCCTCCTCGATGATGGTCCGGCAATGGACCTGAGCCTCGACCATCCTCCGGTCGAAGGGCAGCTGCCCGATGATCGGCAGCTCGCGAGCCGCACAGAAATCCAGGATCTTCCCCGCGTGAACCCGATCCAGATCCGCCTTGTTGACAAGCACCATCATAGAGGTACAGAAAGCCGAGGCGACTTTCCAGGCACGTTCCAGATCGGACAGCCCGGAAACCGTCGGTTCACAGACGATGACGACGCGATCGACCCCGGTCACGGTCGAAAGCACGGGACAGCCGATGCCCGGAGGCCCATCCAGCAGCTGCAGCGAAGAGCCGGTCTCCGTCATGAGCCGATCGGCGATTTCACGGAGCCGGGCAATCATCTTTCCGCTGTTGTCATCCCCCGGATGCAGTTCACCATGGACCAGGACTCCCTTTCCGAAGCGGCTGCGGAAGATGCGGCTGTAGCTTTCCGCCTCCAGTCCGACCGCCTGAACCGGGCACAGATGCCGACAAAGGCCACAAGTCTCGCACAGAAATCCATTGACCTGAGCCTTCCCTTCCACCAGGTCAATGGCGCCATAGGCACAGCTCCCGGCACAACGGCCGCAACCGATGCAGAGTTCGGGATACACCTTGGCGCTCAGCCCGGAAAGGAAATTCTCCGTCTCCAGCACCTCATGCGGAAAAATCAAGGGGAGATTGGAGGCATCCACATCACAGTCCACCGCCACGACCCCCGAGGAGAGGGCCGCGAACGCCGCCGTCACACTGGACTTGCCGCTGCCGCCTTTACCGCTGATGACCGCTATCTTCATAAGTTCCGCAAGCTTCGATCCGTTCCCAGAGCCCTCGGAAGAGTGCTTCATAAGCCGGATCCGCCTCCACCGCCAGTTCCCCGCGGGCGTAGATGGAAGCGATGGTTTCAGAATAAGGAATTTCACCGAGCAAGGGGATCTGCTCGGTCTGGAGGTAGGCCTTCATC
>JAHHQP010000053.1 GCA_020026355.1 Bacteroidales bacterium | reverse complement strand
GACATTATTTTCTATCCTGCAAATTTATTTCGCGAAATTTTTGCTCTTTTTTACGGCAATGAAAGCTGTCAAAGGCGTAACTCCCTATCAATCGCATCGTTAAGCCGACAAAAAAAATTTTGTCCGGCAACATCTTTGTAAGATATTTCTTCTTGCCCTAATTTAAGGCACAGTATCAAGGATGATATTGATAAAAAATATATTTTTGCACCTTCAACAATGAAACGACAAGACAAAATATGAAATTCAACAAAATTTTCAGTCTATGCCTCAGCATCCTGATGCTGGGAGCCTGCCACAAAGGAGCCGAAGATAAACAACCTATCGCATCGGAATTCAAGCTTGCCTCTTCCGTCCTTGCCGTACGCGCCCCTGAACTGGATGCAGACGGAGCCGGTCATTTCATGGACGGAGACCGCAACAGCGTCTTCATCCACGGAATCAGCCAGAAATCCCTCCTTCAGCTAACCTATATATATGGTGGAAAATATTATTGGGAAGATTTCAACTTGCCGGAAGGCACGAAAACCTGCAAAGTCTCCGCCTGCTATCCGGAAGTGACAACCTCTACCCCGGAAAATTTCTCCTGGAACATTCAGGAACAGTCCGACATGACTGATTTTCTGCTGGCCGCTCCTGCGGATGCCGATCCACGCTCCTCAGCACCAGTAAAACTGTCCTTCTCCCATGCACTCCACCGTCTGACAGTCATCCTCCAGTCGAAAGCGCCGACCATCACGGAAGAAGCACTGTCTCAGGCGATCATCACCTGCCGTCAACTGCTACCGGTAGCGCACTTGAATCTGCTGGAAGGCAAGGCCATCGAGGCCTCCGGAGACCCGATCTCCCTGAGCGGCAAAGGAAAAGAAGTCTCCTTCATCCTTCCGGGACAGCCGACAGGGAAAATCGAAATCGTCCTCCGGTTGGGAAAACATGAGAAAGTGATTGACCTGTCATCCTGCAAAGTAGACGGACAGCCCTTGACGAAATTAGAAGCCGGAAAATCCTTCATGCTGAACATCGGCGTGGATGAAGAACACATCTTCATCCTGAATCAAGGAATCAACGGCTGGGGGGACCAAGGTAGCGCCAACGATACGATCATCATCTGAACAGGAACGACATGAAAAGAACATATCTCATCTGCATCTGGGGACTCGTATTGACTTTGACCGCAGCCTGCAGCAAGCAGGAACTGTACCCGGAAATCGATACGCTGAAGATTTCCACTCGTATTGTACCTACCCTGACACGCATACAGGTCTCGGAAAATGGCACCGGACACTTCACCACCTCCGACCGCATCACGCTTTTCGTGAATCCGGGAAATCCCGACGCATCCACCCATGAGCTGACCTGCACCGGTAGCGACTGGACACCTCAACTGACCTGGAACAGTCTCCAGACCGACCAGGCAACGTTTACCGCTGTCTACCCACCCCTCAACCGGACGACGACCGGAGAATTCATCCATGAAACAGCTGCAGACCAACGGCCGGAAGAGGCCTACCGTTCCTCTGATCTGCTTGCCGCCCAGACGACTGCAGAAAGAGGCGAAAAGGTCCAGCTGGACTTCTACCATAAAATGAATCGTATCGTGGTCTATCTGGAGAGCAAGAACGGTGCGTTCACCGCTCAGGAACTGGAATCCGCAACCGTAAGTCTGAAAGCCCGTCGCCGGATTAGCTTCGACCCCCATACCGGCCAGTCCAATACTTTGAAAGGAGAGGTAGAAAACATCACTCTCCATAAAGAGTCCGGTGCCAAATTCCAGGCTATCGTCTGTCCACAACCGGTACAGGACACCTGGCAGAAGGATGGCTGGATCGAAATCAAGATCGGTGAGCGGCAGCTGGTATACAAAGCCCCGGCAGCCTTGGAAGGAGGACAACCTTTCAACCAGCTGGAATCCGGAAAGCAGATCACTTTCAACCTCCTGCTGGACAAATCCGGCACCGGAGGCAATGGAGACGAAATAGACTGGCGTAACAGGACCTGCTGGGTCTACGGCGTGAAGAACATTCCTCCGATCGAAGAATGGGGCTGGTACATTCCGCCGAAATGGGAAAACGGGAAACCGGTCAATGAGGTATTCGCTCTGGAATGGAAGAAAGAATACGGATGGTATGATTGCAACAAGCTCGATCCGTCCAGTCCACAATACGGCGACATGAATCTTTGCTGGGCGGCTACCTGCTCAAACATGATCTACTGGTGGCTTGAACACAACATGAAGAACCTTGACCGCTACGGCTACAAAGGCCCGCGTACCTATGTGAACGACAGAGACTGCGAAGTTTTCAAATACTTCAAGAACCATTTCACCGACAGCGGACTGCATATCCACCACGGACTCGAATGGTTTTTCCGCGGCTCAGAAGTTCCTTCAGGACACAATGCACGCCCGACGAAGCCACACGCCGGTTTCTTCAAAGACGTTCTGACAGCCCCCGTCGCCGAGAACGTCTCCTTCGGCAGCTACGATCTGACGGAAAACCTGAAAAAAGCCTTTCTCGAAAAGAAAGCAATCGGCGTATCTATCCTGCTGAACAACGCGAGAGCTGCCCACGCCATTACTATCTGGGGAGCCGGCTTCGACGAGAAAGGTGAAGTAAACATGCTCTATGTCGTGGAGAACAACGATATCTGGGCCAATGAAAACAATCATTCGATGCGTCCCGGTGTCATCTCCAATGCCGGCATCTTCACCAAGCGGGTTCAGATAGCTCCGTCAGGCAAAGCTTTCATCGAAGGAGGAAGTCCTGGCATCTACAACATCGAAATCGACTACCTGACCTTGCTGGGCTTGAACACGGAAGAATGGGAGACTTACTTCAAGCGTTCATGAAAAGTTCGAAAGCTATTTTGAAAGCAGAACCCCGGAAACCGAATTCCACGGTTTCCGGGGTTCTGTCATCATTGACCTGAAAAGACTATAGCTTCTCGAGGCAAAGTTCGACGAGCTTACGCACCTGAGGCTTGTAGTCAGGATTGCTGCTGTGGAGATGTCTGTTCGCGATGATGCAGCAGACGGTACCGGCATTGTGTCCAAGATGAGCGGCGATACCGGCAATGGCGGAACCCTCCATCTCGAAATTCGTGATACGCTCTCCGCAGAAGTTGAAGGACTCGAATTTCTGCACCATGTCAGGCATGGCCAGCGGCATCCGGAGAACACGTCCCTGAGGACCATAGAAGCCTGATGCGGAAATGGTCATTCCATGGATCGTACAATCCTTGAACTTCTCGCACATCTTCTCACCGGCCCTGACGAAATACGGATCCGGCAGATGCTTATCCCAATCGACGTGTTTCTTGAAAGCTTCCTCGATATCATTGAGCGCGATGGCGTCTCTGTCCTTGTACCAGTTCAGCAGGCCGTCACAGCCTACGGAAATATGGGAGAAGACGAAAGATCCGAGCGGAATGTCCGGCTGGATCGCTCCGGAAGTGCCGATACGCAGGATATTGAGTGAACGGTGCTCCGGTTTCACTTCCCTGGTCTTGAAATCGATGTTGGCAAGAGCGTCAAGTTCATTCATCACGATATCGATGTTGTCTGTTCCGATACCGGTGGAAAGGACTGTGATTCTCTTTCCTTTATATTTGCCTGTAATGGAAACGAATTCTCTGGACTGATGTCTGAATTCTTTTTCATCGAGATATTCAGCAACCATGTCCACACGTCCTGGATCTCCGACAAGAATGACGTTGTCAGCCAGTTCCTCCGGTCTCAAATGCAGATGGAATACTGATCCATCATCATTTATGATCAATTCTGATTCTGCGATTCTCATAGCATTAAAATTTTGAATATTTCGTAAATATAGTTTTTCTATTTTTATTTTCCTACTTTTGCTGTTCAAATCATACGATCGTCATGAAGAAACATCTGCATATCATCCTGCTGGTCATCGCGACCGTGCTGACCGTTTCCCTGTTCTTTCTCGATGTTTACACAGTCATTGAGCCGGGTGGTGCGGAATACGGGGAGAAATACATCTCCAACCTGCTCTGCCTGCTGCTGCTCATCATCACCGGCATTGCGGACATCATCATTTTCGCGCTGAACAGATTCGGATTCGTACAGGCCAGGGTATGCATATTCAACGCCATCATCCTGATCGGTCTCCAGCTCGTGCTGCTCTGGTACTATTTCACAATTCATGAAGCAGCGGTCATCTTCTCGCCGACCATCCTTTTCCCGGGCATTGCAGCCTTCCTGAACATTGTGGCCGGAAGAAGGATCATGATCACGGAAGTCGCCTATTCGGCAGCCAGAGCCCTCGGACCGTCGAAGAATGCAAAGAAAAAATAACAGAAAGAGATTCCGATTCTAGAAATTACTCTCGTCGATAGGTTCGAGAAGCGGTCGTTCGTCCGTAAAGACATGGAGCACATTCTCCACGTAGGTCTTGGATACCGGAAGCGACTGGATCTGCTCGTTGTCCAGATCCAGATGATAGCCATCCGTTTCCTTACGCAGCACTGCAACCTTCTGCATGTTGACGATGTACTTGCGGTGACACCTGACAAGCTGGCTGTCCCTGAAACTTTCCTCCACCGCCTTCAGACGACAGCGGAGCATATACTGCTTCAATTCCTTTTTGTTGTCGGTATACCAGACCTTGATGTAATTGTCATCAGATTCGATGTAATATAGATTTGAGGAGCTGACGGAAAATTTCAACGCACCATTGTTGTCGAAAAGGGTTATCTTCTTCTCATCCTGTTTCACGACTTCATCAGATACGACATTGTCGAAATTCAGCAGCCGGATGGTATTGTTCTTATCCACAATGGAGAAATACATGTTGGTGATCACGTAAGGTATCCCCAGTGCGAACAGAGTGCTGAAAGAAGCTTTCGTCCAGATGACGGAGACATCCTTGAAATCCGGAATGACCAGATCCACGGTCACCCAAGTATAGACAGCGGCGATCAACGTGATCTCCACCAGACACCAGATCAGATAGACCAGATAGTTCATCTGGATATACTTGCTCAGATGATAGAGCAGAATGCGGCTGACGATCAGGATAACCAGAGCACCCAGGATGAAACCGGCCGTAAAATAGAAATATTGAGATTTCCCGAGTTCAAACCACGATGTCTGAGAAAACGGAACATACATATTCAGGAAAAAGACTGCAAACAGAAAAGAAAAAGCGACCTGGATTACCGTATTCGTCGGTTTCAGCATGTAAGGAGGCAGTTCCTTCAATATTCTCTTGAAAAAAGATACGGACATGATTCAAAAATTATTCTGTTTCAGGCCGCTAATTTAAAACATTGGTTTCTATTTTACAAAACAGCCCTGATTTTGCAATTCAATATTTTTACTATATTTGCCAATTAAATTAATGACAATCAAGTAGGTTATGATGAAAAAAAGAGTAGTTGTGACAGGTCTCGGAGTCATATCTCCTTGCGGAAATGACCTCAAGACATTCTGGAACAATCTTATCAACGGCGTCTGCGGCATCAGTGCGATCACACAGTTCCCGACAGATGACCTCCCGGCAAAAGTCGCGGGAGAAATCAAGGATTTCGACCCGAAAGACTATGAAATCGAACCGGCATTTGCCAGAAAACAAGATAAATTTTCGACATACGCAGTTGCGGCAGCCTGGCAGGCCATGAAACAGGCCGGTCTGGACGCTTCAGAAAACGGCAACATCGATCCGTTCAGGCTCGGAGTCTATTTCGGATCTGGAATCGGAGGCTTCTCCGTCATGTACCGTGAAACTGAAAAAATGATCACGGATGGACCGAAATGGGTATCCCCGCTCTTCGTCCCGACCATGATCGCCAACATGGCAGCCGGCAACATCGCCATCAGGAACAACGCGACAGGTCCTTGCGTACCGATCGTAACGGCTTGCGCCACTTCCACTCACACCATCGGTGAAGCTTACAGAGCCATCATGTACGGCTATGCTGACGCCATCATCGCAGGAGGTTCCGAAGCAGCGAACCTTCCTATGGGAATCGCCGGTTTCGCGAACGCCAAAGCTCTGACCAAGTCAGAAGACCCGATGTACGCTTCTCTTCCGTTCAATGCGAACAGAGGTGGCTTCGTCATGAGTGAAGGTGCCGGTGCCGTCATTCTGGAAGAATACGAACACGCTAAAGCTCGCGGCGCGGAGATTCTCGCCGAGGTCTGCGGTTACGGAAATACCTGCGACGCCTACCATGTGACAGCTCCGAGACCGGACGGCATCACTCAGGCCCGTGCAATCTCCGATGCCCTGACCGAAGCCGGCTATACCTCTGCCGACAGGCTCTACATCAATGCCCATGGTACCGGAACTGCGCTGAACGACACGTCAGAGACCAAGGCTTTCAAGCTGGCGCTCGGTGACGATGCCTACAAAGCGAAGATCAGCTCCACCAAGTCCATGACCGGTCACCTGCTTGGTGCTACCGGAGCCATCGAGGCCATCGCTTCCATCATGGTGCTGAAGGAAGGCATCATTCCGCCGACCATCCACCTGGATACTCCAGATCCGGAATGCGACCTGGACTACACGCCGAACAAGGCTGTCAAGGCAGACATCAACATCGCCATTTCCGATTCTCTCGGTTTCGGCGGACACAACGGCTGCCTGGCTTTCCGTCGCTTCGAGGAATAGGCTCGATCCGCACTATACCATTAAAGGTAACTCTACGGCT
>JAHHQP010000052.1 GCA_020026355.1 Bacteroidales bacterium | reverse complement strand
GGCCTGATCTTGAAGGATTGCTGCGGGCATCGTTTTTTCCGGGTAGTGCGCAGATGCACCATGAGAGATCCGGAAGACCGGTACCCGGACATCGATGCCTTGTCACGTGCCTGGGACAGAAGATATGCACCGCGGTTGTGGGCCGCCGTCTTCCTTGCAGCCTTTCTTGTGCTGCTGCCTTCAGTCCTCTATGTCAAGGAACACAGGTCCCGTATGGTGATCCAGAAGGAGATCGTCGGACGCCAGCAGCTGACGGATTCATTGACCTTGCAGATTCAGACCCATCTGGACCGGAATTTTCAGGAGGCGGCCGAGAGGATGGGCGTCGAGAAGGACCGGATCGAGCAGCTGATGATCATCAACCGCTACCTCGGACAGTCCTGGAGGTTGATGGACACTCTGCATACGGCGACGGATGATCTGGAGGTGGTGGCGCGCATCGATGCCTTCTACAACCGGCTCTGGAGTTCGCAGCAGGAAAAACTGATGGAACTCCTGGAGGAATAGCCCCTGTAGAGTCCCATCTTTATCGAAATGTCTGGATGAAGTTATATTAGTATATTCAATATCTTTGCAGAATACGCTCCGGAAGAATTTATGAAAGGAAAAGAATCAGAAAGCCAGGAAATCGGAAATGTTTTCCGATACAATTACAGACCCTTGTGCCTGTATGCTCTTCACTATGTCGAGGACGTGGATCTGGTGGAGGATCTGGTGGATGATGCTTTCGAACAGCTGTGGATCAAAGTTCAGGAAGGAGCGGAGATCCCGAACAAACGAGCTTATCTGTATGCCGCAGTCCGGAACCGTTGCCTGGACTACCTGCGCAAGAACAGGCTTCAGACCGTCTCTTTGGAAAACAAGCATGACCTTGTCGATGACTCCAAGGATGCGCTTTATCAGAAGGATTCTGCCGTTGAGGCTTGGTTGTGGACGGCAATCGGGGAACTCCCGGAGAAGTGTCAGGAGATTTTCCTGATGAACAAGCGGGATGGGATGAAGTACGACGAGATCTCTGATGAACTGGGACTTTCTGTCCATACCGTCCGGAACCAGATTGCCAAGGCCATGAAGATCTTGAAGGAAGGCCCGGTCAAGCTCTATAACTGGGTGCTTTCTCTGGTTGCTTAGCGGCGGATGATCCGAAAATCTGCATTTTCTTCAAAATGTCATAGTACATTTTTCAAAGTATTACGTCTTACGGATAGAAAACAAAACATAGAAAATGTCAGATTTTGAAGACCGTCATCTGGAATTTGTCACCAGATATTACAGGAAAGGGCCCTTTGACACCCGGAAAGCCTTCAGCCGTTTCTGTTCGAGACACCATATCTCAGCCGGTGCCGGCAGAAGACCAGCCCCATGGCTCTATACTTTGGGCGGCATCGCTGCCGCTGTCCTTCTCGGAATATTCATTTGGAAGAGTACCTCAGATTCGACGGTCACCTTGATGGCCGGCGAACATCTCATGTCCTATTTGCTTCCGGACAGCAGTCTTGTCAAGCTGGCTCCTGGCAGTTCCCTCTCATTTGACAGGAAATCTTATGTCAATGAGGACAGGAGAGTGGCTATGACCGGTACGGTCTATTTCAAGGTGCATGAGGATGTCGGGAGGCCTTTTGAAATCTTTTCAGCGCATTCTTTCGTGAGGGTGCTCGGCACGGAATTCCAGGTCATGGAAAGTATGGATTCCGTTCAGGTCAATGTTGTCGAGGGAAAAGTCTTGTTCTCTCGTGCCGAGACGGCGGAAGGTGTCATGCTCACTAGGGGTATGCAGGCCTCTCTCTTGTCGGTGGCCGCCACTCCGACCATCAATGAAAAGGTGGACAGGAATGCTACCGCTTGGGAAAGGGGCACCTTCATCTTTGAAGATACGCCGCTGCCTGAAGTCCTCGCAACGCTTTCCTCCTATTATGGCGTGAAGTTCACCAGCAGAAAGACCGACAAGCATCTGACCGGTGAGTTCGATATAGAAGAGCCGGAACTGATTGCCGACCTGATCGGGGCTGCCTTGGGCATAAGAATCCGGATAAGGAAATGAGCATGGGATCAATGATCAAGAGATTGGCCACAGCGATGGCCCTGGTCGTATCATGGGCTGTATCCTGTCAGGAAGTTATTGCCCAGGAGAAAGTACAGACATTGAGGGAGGTGGTCAGCACCCTGAGAGAGGAGCTGGACGTCAGGTTCATCTATGACTCTTCCATTGACCTGGATGTCAGCCATGACAGAAAACTGCCGGATCTGCTGCAGGCGAAAGAGGCGGGGCCGGAAGCCATGAGGAAAGTCCTGGACGAGATCTTCGGTGACACGGATTTCACCTATGAACTGCACCGGAAATATATCGTGCTCCGTAAATTGAACGTGAAGGTAAGGCACTATGAGATGGTCGAGGATTCCACCGCCATGCATGAGATTCTGTCTGAGTCAATGATTACAGCCTTCAAGAACAGAAAGCTCCGTTTCACGCAGACAGGAATGAAGAAGATCGACAATGATGCCTTGAAATCCGGTGTCGCCTTCCTGAGTCAGCCGGATCTCATCAAGACCCTCCAGCTCCAGCCGGGCGTATCTTCCGGTACCGAACTGCTGTCCGGATTATATGTTCATGGCGGAAACGGCAAGGACAATCTTTTCCTGATGGATGGGGTGGAAATTTATTCGGTATCCCATCTGGGCGGTATTTTCTCTTCCTTCAACGTCGATGTCACGGACCATCTGGATTTCTACAAGAGCGGTTTCCCGGCCAGATATGGAGGAAAGCTTTCTTCTGTCATTGACGTCATGACGAAAGAAGGCAGCGTCGAGGAACATCACGGAACTTTTTCCATTGGCCTGCTCAATGCCAGCATCCAGGTTGACGGACCGATCGTGAAAGGCAGGACTTCCTACAACATCGGACTGCGCCGCAGCTGGCTGGATCCATTGACCCTCCCGTTCTTCGCGATTCTGAACAGAACGAACAAGGAACGTAAGTCATTGAATTTCAGGTATGCCATGACTGATTTCAATGGCTCCGTCACTCATCGGTTCAGCAACAGGAACAGACTGTCCCTCAATCTTTATGCTGGTCAGGACCTTGCCAGGTACAAGCGGTCGACGGCTTTGGTGGAGTATTGGAGCGGGCAGCGGTTCCAGGGGAAGGAAAGCCTGAATTTCAAGATGAAGTGGGGCAATGTCATGGCATCATTGAACTGGAAATACGATGTTTCAGACAAGTTCGCTTTCAATCTCATCGGATATTATACGCACGGAATGGCCGATCTGTTCTATAAGTCGAAACAGTGGGACTTGGACAAACGGGGGACTGGGGACAAGAGAGCGCCGATCATCACGGAGAATCATCTGGACGATAGCAGCAACAGTCAGATTCATGATGCGGGAGTCAAGGCTGATTTCTTCTATGATCCGGATCGGGGAAACCACATCACTTTCGGAACCGATCTGAAAGCGCATCTCTACCGTTCAGGTCTGAAGGTCAGGAGCGGTCAGGAAAAGACCTGGAACAGGAATCCGGATTTCAACGGAATCTTCGATCCGCAAAGCGAAAAGACTCCTTATCATGACGAGAGTGCGGCATCACGATACAAGGCTGGTGAATTCGCATTCTATGCCGAAGATGAGATCGGCTACCTGGACTGGATGAAAATGAATCTCGGACTGCGGTATGTCATTTTTACCGTCCCTGGCAATACCTACCATAAAGTCGAGCCGAGGGCGGCGTTGAGGATAGATTTCTGTCCGGAGGTGACTTTCAAGGCCTCGTACACGGACATGGATCAGTTCACCCATAAGGTCTCATCGCATACGATCGATCTCCCGACCTTCTGTTTCCTGCCTTCCAACGATGAAATCCGGCCGATGCATTCCCGTCAGGTCGCTGCCGGCCTGTACACAAGGCTTCCCCATGCTATCACGTTGAATATCGAGGGCTATTACAAGACGATGGACCACCTGATGGAATACAAGGGGCAGCAGCTCTTTTCCCCGACCGTATCGGATTGGCAGAAAGATTTCTCGGAGGGGCAGGGAAGAGCCTACGGTCTTGAAACTGAACTGTCCTGGCATGGACGCCAGACGGAGGTCGCGTCCTATTATACCTTGTCCTGGAATGAACGCTTCTTCGGAGATCTTTATAAGGACTGGTTCCCGGACAGCCATGACAACCGTCACAAGCTCACGTTGATGCTTACCCATAAATTCAATGAACATCTTGACATGAACATTTCCTGGCATTATCACACGGGAGACCGGATTACAGAAAGCGCCTATCACACCATCCGGAAGAATCCTTATTTCGGGCATGAGAGTCCGTATCAGGAACCGCAGCCGGAATTCACCTTGGGCCAGTTCTTCTATAGCAGTCCGAACAACTTGAAACTGCCGGATTATCATAGACTGGATCTCGGTTTCAATTACAGGACCACCACCAAGCGAGGGCATGAAAGTATCTGGAACATCAGTATCTACAATGCCTACTGCCATGTCAATGCACTCCATGCGGAAATCAGTATGGATGATCGTACATCGGAAATTGTGGCCAGATGCCACGGCCTCGTTCCGATCGTCCCTATGTTCAGTTGGACCTTGAAATTTTAAAAAGATGAAGATGACGAATAAAATATTAGTTCTGATGCTGGCTTTGCCGCTATGCTGCAGCTGCGAAAGCATGTTCGAACATGAATTCACTCCTCACGGCCTGAAAGATAAGAAGCCGAAGCTGTTCATCCAGACCATCATGGATGCTGGAAAAGACCGGGTGCGTATCGATGCCGGAATCGCCACCCCTAATTTCGGCCACGCCGTCATTCCTGACGATGCCCGGATCTCTCTGGAGATAAAGGTCAATGGGGCCGTGGTCGCTGCGGTCGAAGATAAGGAGGAAGCCCTCATCCATCAGCAATGTTTTTATATAGATGGGCCAATGGGACCGTCCGATATGGTGGAGATCCGTGCGACCTCCCCAGGCCTTGCCTCGGCCTCCTGCAGGACCGTGATTCCATCCGCCTTGCCTGCCGTTGCTATAGAAAGCGCGCATGTGCTGACGGACAAGACGGAATTCGGATACTGGATGGATCAGGTAGAATCCGATTGCACGAGATTCCGCATCAGGATTGATGAAAAGCCTGTGAAGGGCCGGTTCTATGGCGTCCAGGTCTGGCGTGAATCAGCAGAGGATACCGGGTATGATACGCTCTATACGATGGAACAAGGTGATATCCCGATGTCCGGACGGAAATACGACATCTGCGGCACTTACGAAGATGCTGATATCCAGGTCTTTGATTCCAGCTGCAATGTGGATGGAAAGATCTCCTTCGATGTGTTTGTCAAGCATGTCAGCAGTAAGGTCAGCCCGAGATATAAGATCATTGTCAGCAGGCTCACGCCGGATTTCTATCATTCCATCGAAAAATTGAAGTCACTCGACGGCCTCTGGAGCCTGGCCGTCGGACCGCATGCTTATTTCTATTCAAATATTGATGGCGGTCTCGGCATGATCGGTGCAAAATCAAATTATGTTTCAGATTGGATTTATACAGAGAAATGATGGATCGTATCTATAGAATAATCGGAGTAGTCCTGCTTCTGAGCTTGGCATCATGCGCAGAAAAACCTTGGAGGGAGGATGAGTTCAAGAAAGCCGCTGACCAGCTCGACGGCTTCTATGAAATAGACCGTGCGCGTTGGGAAGGGGAGGTGGTTGATCTCGATAATGACGGTAAGGCAAGCACGGATTTCATGCAGGAATTCGCGGACCGTATCGGTGAAGGAAAGCTCTATGCTCAGCCAATCACGTACACACCGGATCGCAGTCCGGGACACTGCTATTATGAAGTCAACATCCCTTTCCAGAAGATTCTCCGGGAAGGAGGTGTGGATAATTCAATGAATCCGTCAGCAGTTACAGCCAGATTCGTCGGAAGGTATACCATGAACGAAAAGCTGGAGATCGTCATAGATGGTCCCATGCTTCTTCGCTATATCTCGGATGCAGAAAACTTCGAAGATATCGGACGGCTGAAGGACCAACCGGTATTGAGACTGGCAGGGAACGGGCGGCTGGAAATCAGTTTCAACATGACCGTCTACGATTACAGCACCGAAACTTGGAAGACAGCCCCATTGACCTGGTATTACAAACGTTACGGCTATTGATCTCATGCCGAAGCCCGGTACAACCCTTGCGTCCGGATCGAGCGTCAGAAGAGATGTCTCTTGTCCAGCACGAAGATGTTCATGACGGACTTTATTTTTCCGGTAGGGTAGAGGCTCTGGTAGTAGAAGGTGTTGTCTAGACAGAGCCACGCTTCATCCTTGGTGAACAATACGACGAAGGAGGCGGATTCGCTGGCATCGTGCTGCTCGATCAGGTCCCAGATTTCGCTGCTTGTCGGATGAAGCTGCTCCAGAAGAGTGTGGAAATGTTCCGGGTGCTCTATGCTCTCGATCTTCTTACGCTGGAGTTCTCCGTATATGGAGAAGTTCCCCTTAGGAACGATGCAGGCCCATTGAATCATATTGTTGTATATCATGAAATTGGAGAAGTCGATCGGAGTCTCTTGCATCATTTTATCTTCGATGGTTGCTTTCACAGCGGCATCATCCGCTTCAACGATCCAGGTGCGTCGTGGAGAGATGGTGTTCTTCTCCAGAAAACCGTCCGGAAAGAGGTGGAAGGGAAGATTCGCCGAACGCATTTCCTCTTGTGCCAAGACTTTGACCAGATCGTATTCAGACCAGACTGGATTACCGCATAGACGTCGGCAACGAGATCTTCGCCATTGCCGCAGATCAGTCCAGGGATCTTCTCGGAGGCGATGGTCAGTTCATATTCATTCTGGCTGATGACTTCCGGCCATTTTTCTTTCGAACAGCTGCAGAAGCAGATCCCGAGAAGGACCATTGCAAGCGCAGTCAACAAGTGCATTCTGTTTTTCATGTATCGATGTATAACTGGTC
>JAHHQP010000051.1 GCA_020026355.1 Bacteroidales bacterium | reverse complement strand
CAGCCCTTGATCCGATAGACCTGCGGCTGGTCATAGACCGTCAGCTCCGCCCTTCTACCGGTCGCGAACTCACAGTCGATTCCCGCATAGACGCGCTTGTGCCAATTGTACTTGATGGCTGCCAGACCTTCCACTTCCGACGGGGTGAACAAGCCCTGGGAGCCACCTTTGAATCGGCCGTGACCATAACGGGCAGCCACGCTCACGGACAGGAAATCCATTTCAAAGCGGAAATCCGCTTCCGCGAACGTATTGACCGAACTGGTATAGCCGTAAGCCGGAAGCAAGCCCTGAGGTGTGAAGAGGACGGCATCGAACATCGCGTTAGCATAGTTTTCGTAACCGCCGTTGATGTCATAGCTGAAATAAGGAGTGATCCTTCCTTTCAGACCGAGGACAGTACTGACCCGCACGACCTTGTCGTTCAGGAGCGGATAAGTGGTTCCTCCGAAAGTGAAATCCGCAAAATGATTCTTCCTCAGTAAGGAAGAATAAGTGTTGATGTCATTGCCACCTGTGGCTTTCAGGTAAATGTCCATGCCGTTCTTGATGGCCGTAAAGCTGATGTTCACATCCGGATAGACATACTGCTCGTCAGAAATCTGCATCTTCGCCTCCCCGTTATGGATGAGCTTGGAGAATTTCACGCCGGCAGCGATATCCCAACGGCCTTTCTCATAGACATATTTCGTACTGATGAAAATGTTGCCTCTGAACGCATCGAGGGCTCCGCGATAGACCGCACCGTCCACCCCCATATCAAACATCACCTGATGCTTGTCATTCACGACCGGACCGACAAAAGCATGCACATCGAAATCATGCTCATGGAGATAATCATATCCTGTTCCGGAAGTCACGTTGTCCACGGCGAAACGATAGTCCGCCTGAAAGTCATAATGGAATCTGTTCGGCTTCACGGATTTCGAGAAAAAGCGCAAAGAAGCATCCACCGCATTGTAGGTCCGCTCTTTCCGCAAATCTTTCTGAACGAGCCCGGAATAAGCGGCGTCCATCATCAGTACCGTGCTCTTCCAATCATGACGCGTATCGATCCCGGCGACTGTCAGGAGGTCATGACCATAATGTTTCATCGTCTGACCATCAATCGTTTGCTTACCGATATTCCAGAGGTTTCCTTCCACAGGAGCCGGAGCGTCCATCGTGTAGTAATTCCCGACATAGGACTGATGTGAAGCATAAATGTTCATCTTCCAGTCATGCTTCAGCAACGGTGACCAGACCAGATCCAGCGTCGGATGCAGGGTGTAGCCCGCACCGACTTTCAGGAACAGGCGGTTGCCGTTGTCGATCTGCGCATTCGGCTTCAAGTCGAGCAGATGAGGACGGAATTCATAAGAAGAGGTATAGCGACTGGTGAAGCTGTCATAGACGAAATCCAGATTGAACCTGGTCAAGGAATCCGGAACAATCATCTTCATCAGCGGTTTCTGCACCTCATGGAGCTTTCCCTCATAAGCCTTTTCCACCTCCACGACGGAATTGATGTCCTGCGCAGAAGCGGCAAAAGGAGTCAACGCCAGCACAAAAGCCGGCAGAATCGTATATAATCTATTCATTTCCATTGTTTTCAACATTCATCATGGTTGCAAGTTTATCCAGACGCATCCGGACATTCTCGAGGATATCATCATTCTCACCGTCACCTGCATATTCAGCGGCCAGACTCTCGTAAGTCGCTTTCGCCTGCTTCAGGTTACCGCGCTCGACGAAAGAGTCACCGAGGATGATGAAACTCTTCGCCAGCCAGTACATTTCACTGGTTCCGGATGCAGAGAACGCATAGACACGGTCTTCCACACTCTTGAAATCACCCTGATCGTAAGCATCCTGAATCAGGACGAAATTCGCTTCGGCACCGAAACGATCCACCGGACGTTCCGCCAGTTTGCGGTAGATGCCCAGCGCCTCGTCACGCTCACTCATGCTCATGTAGGACCTTGCCTCGCAGTACCGGGCCTCACGCACCAGTTCCGGATGATCTTTCTCATGCAGGATGACCGCTTCAGCCGCACTGATGGTCTTTTCAGCATCATGGGCATTGAAAGCGGAACGCATCATGCCCAGACGACCGACACTCTTGTTTCCATGGAGTGCCGCCTCTTCTGACAGACGCACATAAGCGGTATAGGCATCATTGAATTTCTCCAAGGTGTAGGAGATCTCTGCATACTGGAGGATGGAAAGTTCCAGGAGAGAACCCTGCCCGTCCTTCATCACCTCCGCATAATAGTCCGCCGCTTTCTCCAGCTGGCCGAGCTGACGGTAGGACTCTGCCAGGTAATACTCAGCCTTGCAGCGCTCCGCACTGTTCGGGTAGGTCCTGATGAAGTTCTGGAGGCTGACCAATGCCTTCTCATGGTTGCCGCCGGCATAGATATGCTCGGCTGCATTGAACAGCATCTGCTCTTTCTCCTGATCGGTCTTCAGGCCGCCCTTGCCGATGGAAGCGATATAATCCAGATAGATTTCCGGCTGCTGGAGGCTCTTGTACAATGCTTCCAGGGCCAGCAAAGCATCTTCGGAATAATCCGTCTCAGCGATATCTTCAATGATGAACTTGTAGTAAGCGATGGCCTCGTCCATCCTGTTGTTGTTCCGGGCCAGCATACCCATCTCGAGATAAGCACGCGCCTTGTAGTTCGCATTGCCGGATTTCTCGGAGAGCATCTTGAAACAATCGAAGGCCTTGCGGTCCTCCTTAGCGGCCACATAGCTGCGTCCGAGTTCGAACATGGCATCCGGATAGAAGTTAGCGGTGGACTGAGCCTCCAGCACATTCTCCAGCAAGGCGATCTTCTTCGCCTTGTCGCCGGCAAGTCCATGGGAAATGGCGGACTGATAATAAGGATAGATATCGTTCACATTGAAATAATCGGCAACCGCCTGGTCATAAAGCTCAGCGGCCTTGCGGTAATTGCCGGTAATGTAGAGGCAATCGCCTTTCCTGACGAGCGCGTCCTTGCGGTACAGCAGCCGATCCGCCTTCTGGTTCAGATATTCGTCGAACCATTTGGCCGCGGCCACGTAATCCTCCTTCATGAAATGACTGTAAGCGATGCCATAGAGGATGTTGTCATATTCCGGCTTTCCGAAGAAAGCGGAGAGATTGTACAGTTTCATGTACTGGGCAATGGCCTTGTCATACTCTCCGGTACGGAAACAAGACTCTGCCAGCCAGTATTTCGAATATTTGTCAATGCTGCTGTTGTGCTCCGCATAGAACGGGATCACTTCGAGGCAGGCGATCGCATTGCGGTAAGAATGCTTGTCAATCAGCTGGGAAGCACGGAGGAAATTCGATTTGACGTAATTGTCCCTCATGTCATCATCGAATTCATCGATCTTGTCGTAAGCCTCGATAGCAGACTGATAATCCTTCTCCAGCAAGGCCGCTACGGCGATGTAGCTGTAGATTCGGTCTCCCTTCTTCTTGTTCGTGTATTTCCGGAGATAGTCGTAGAAGACGGAAGTATCACTGTTCAGGTCGAAAGCCAGTTTCGCATAGTTGAAATAAGCGTCCTCCTTCATATCCTTGTTGAAATCCGGCTGGGCTGCCGCCTTGAACGCATCCAGGGCAGCGACCTTGTTCTTCAGGCGGATGTAGCTGTAGCCCAGATGATAGTTGGCGACCTGTCCGAGCGAATCGGAACGGTCCTCCATTTTCGAGAAACAGTCGGCCGCACCCTCGAAATCCTCCAGCTGGTACAGCAGAGAACCGGCATAGAACCAGTCCGTACGGTTTTTCTTACCGCTCTGGTCTCCCCTGTTGTAATCGAAATAGACCTTGGCCTTCTCCGGCTGCCCCTTCACCAGATAAGCCTCTGAAATGAAGCGGGACAACTGCATTTTCTTCGACTCTGCCGCCCGGTCAAAGATCTGCGGTCCCTTGTCGATCACGAAATCATAGTCACCGAGCAGGAAACGGCACTCGATGATATAATAGAGCGACATTTCCTGGAAACGGGAATCATCGGCCGCATCGCCGAACCATTTCAGCGCCTCCTGGAAATGGCTGCGCTCGTATTCCAGATAGCCGAGGATATATCGGGCAGCCGCGCTGAAATCAGACTCCTTCAGTCTGTCGATGGTCTTGAATCCTTCGACCGCCGCCTCGAGCTGACCGGACTCCAGCTGCGAATAAGATCTGTAGAAAAGCCAGGCAGGCTTGCCATCCTTTCGGATCTGCTTCTCTGAAATCAGCGCGAACTGGCGGGCCGCCTCCTCAAAATCCCGAGCGTCGAACAGATTCATGGCATATTGGTAACGGATAGCCGGCACCATGACCGAATACGGATGCTTCTCCATGAACTTGAGCATCCTCGTCTCATACCCATTGGCCCTCATCTTCACTTCACAGAAGACGGAATATCCCTCCGCATCGGACTTCATCCCTTCACGGCTGAGTCCGTCGAAGATCTTCCCGGCCCGGTTGAACATGCCGCGGTCCAGCAGCTCGAGGGCATAGCTGAACTCCTTGTGATGGCTCTGATGCTGGAATCCCGGCATTGCGGAAGCCTGCGAAACGGCCAATATCGTAGCTGCACATAAGGCAGAAACCATTCTCTTTATCATAGACACAAATTTTGACAAATTTAACCATTTTTCTATTATCTTTGTATGATGAAACAGGAGAATTTGACATCAGTCCCACTAATTGATCAGAAATGAGCGAAAACAAGACCCTGATCGCCTTCGAAGGCGCAGATATCATGAACGGTGAAAGCACCATCATCTTCAACCTGAACCTGGAAGTCCATTCCGGGGAATTCGTCTACATCGTCGGCAAGGTCGGCACCGGCAAGACCTCCATCATCCGCACCATCATCGCCGAGAACAACCTCTCCGCCGGGAAAGGCATGGTCTGCGGCTATGATCTGAACAGCTTGAAATCCAGCGACATCCCCTACCTCCGCAGGAAGATGGGCGTAGTCTTCCAGGATTTCCAGCTGCTGATGGACCGCAACGTGGAGCAGAATCTCCTCTTCGTCCTGAACGCGACCGGCTGGAAAGACAAGAAGGCTGCCGCTGAACGGATCAGCGAGGTGCTGGAGGCGGTCGGCATGGGCACGAAGGCTCACAAGATGCCTCATCAGCTCTCCGGCGGCGAACAGCAGCGTATCGCCATCGCCAGAGCCCTGCTCAATGATCCTGAGCTGATCGTTGCGGACGAGCCGACCGGGAACCTCGACACGGAGACTGCGGACGGCATCATGAAGGTGCTGGACAAGATCAATAAGGAGAAAGGTACGGCCATCATCATGGTGACGCACAACAAGCAGATTTTCGAGGACTATCCTGGCCGAGTGATGGTCTGCAAGGACGAGACCTGCCTCGAAGCCACTCCAGAAACGGTCCTCGACACCGAGACGATCTTCTGAATTTTCCCCTGAGTCTTAGGTCAATGAGAAAAGAAAGGAAACAATTGTTCAGGGAGGTGTCCGCCTGGTTTTCGGCGAACATGGAGATGCCACGTACGGAACTGGACTACGATACGCCGTTCCATCTGCTGATCGCCGTCATCCTCTCCGCCCAATGCACGGATAAGCGCGTCAACCTCTATACTCCGCGTATCTTTGAGCGTTTCCCGGAGCCGTCTGATCTGGCTGCTGCTACTTTCGAGGAGGTCTATGATCTCATCAAGTCCATTTCTTTTCCGAACAATAAGGCGAAACATCTGATCGGCATGGCTCAGAAGCTGGTCGCGGATTTCAATTCCGTCGTGCCTTCTGAGGTTGAAGAATTGGAAACGATGCCTGGTGTGGGTCACAAGACTGCCAATGTCATTGCTTCGGTGATTTACAACAAGCCGGTCATTGCCGTCGATACTCATGTTTTCCGTGTTTCTCACCGGCTCGGTCTGTCTGATGGAAAGACGGTTGAAGCTGTCGAGAAAGACCTGACAGAAGGTTTCCTCACCGAGGAACGCGCTACGGCCCACCATTGGCTCATTCTCCATGGTCGCTATGTCTGCAAGGCGCGCAAACCTCTCTGCGAGGAGTGTGGCCTGCAGGATCTCTGCCGCGAGTACAAGCTCTCCCACCTCAAAGTCTGACGTGATTCCTCACAAATATACAGACTTTGATTCATGCAACGACAGGGACTACGGCACTCACCTGAAGGACAACTGGCGAGCCGGACTTCCGAGGGTGGACGGAGCGAAGCAGAGCCCTTTGACCCTCCAGCTCCGCAGCCGGCGTCAACAAAATTGACTTGGAGATAGAGACACCGGGGCTCCCCTGACGGGATGAACAAAAGGAATCGAAACAGCCGGCGTAGAGTCAAAGAGATAGAGATATCGGTTCCCCGGTGACGGGATGGACGAAGGAAATGAAGGCGGACTGCAACTGAAGACCGGCTCCCAGAAATGAAGCGGATCTACCGGAAACGGAACCAGGAGAAGGCACAGCGGAAACGGCGCCACCATAAAGCAGATCACCGACGATCGGCCGCCCGAGCCCGGAGACATGCGCCGCATGCACCCGCAACTGGTGCGTCCTACCCTCCACCGGCCGGAACTCCACCGCCACAGCCCCATCCGGAAAGACCTCCGTCACCACAAAAGAAGTATGCGCCACCTTACCGTGCGCCCTATCGACTTTCTGCCGCGGCCGATCCTCATAATCCGGTGCCAAAGGCAGGTCAATGTCCCCTTGCTTCCCCACGACCAACGGTTCGAATGAAGAAGCACAAGCCATCGGCATGCAAGGAGAAAGTACAGCACGATACATCTTGCCGACACCCCGGCGTTCGAACTGCCGACGTAATGCAGTCGCCACCTCCGCACTCTTCGCGAAAACCAGCAGCCCCTTCGTATCCATATCCAGCCGATGCACCGCCTCCAGTTCAGGAAAACGCCGTTGCAGCAGTTCCAGAGCCGAGATCCGTCCGTCCAAGCCCGGCACTGACGGCATTCCGCCCGGTTTATCGATCACCAGCAACCAGTCATCCTCATAGACAATACGCATCTCCAGGCCACCAAGGATGGAACCAGCTACCTCAGCGTCATCCGGCCCCTCCAGACCGCGCATCATGAAAGGCAGAAGCACCCCGCACTTGCTGCTGCATGACGGATAGAAATCCCCCTCGCGCCGCACAGACCCCGCC